>NZ_JBHRSJ010000012.1:247079-375532 GCF_042643485.1 Azotobacter bryophylli
AACGTGCTCAGCCTGCGCGTGCCACCACTGCGCGAGCGGCACGAGGACATCCGTGCGCTGGCCGAGTACCTGCTCGACGAGATCGCCGGCCGCTCCGGCCAGCCGCGCGCCGAGCTGGACGACGAGGCGCTGGGGCTGCTGAGCGCGCAGTCCTGGCCGGGCAACGTGCGCGAGCTGGGCAATCTGCTGGAGCGTGCCCAGCTGGCGGCCGAGAGCGGCAGCCTCGGGCGCCGCGAGATCCTCGCCCTGCTCGGCGAGCGGGCCGGCTCGCCGCCGACCGCCCCGTTTGCCTCCGAACCGGGCGAGGCGCTCCAGGTGCCGCCGCTGGCGCAGAGCCTGGCCAGTGCCGAGCGTGCCGCCATACAGGCGGCCCTCGCCGCCAGCAAGGGCAACCGCCGCCGCGCCGCGCAACTGCTCGGCATCGCCCGCGCCAGCCTCTACAACAAGCTGCAACAGCACGGACTCAGCGAGCGCTGAGCCGGCTTCCGCGCCTGTGTCCAGCACGCTGGACAGGCTTTTTGTCCACAACCCTGGACATGTCCTGAAAAGCGGGCAGCTCCGCCCGCCCCGCCGCCGCACCATCCCGCCCCGCCCCGTGTGCGCCCACACGTGGCACGGATTTCGCTATCCTGAATCAGGCGTCCCGCGAAGGCGCCCTCGATGGATCGACAACAACAATAAAAAGGAATCTCGCCATGGGAACCCTGGGCATACTGCTCTCGCTCGTCCTGCTGATGTACCTCGCCTACCGCGGCATCAACGTGCTGCTCCTCGCCCCACTGCTGGCCCTCCTCGCCCTGCTGTTCTCCGGCGAGGCGGCGCTGCTGCTGCCGACCTACACGCAGATGTTCATGAAAGCCATGGGCGGCTACGTCATCCAGTTCTTTCCGCTGTTCCTGCTCGGCGCGCTGTTCGGCAAGCTGATGGACGACTCGGGCTCGGCGCGGGCCATCGCCCACGGCATCGTCGCCACGGTCGGCCGCGAGCGGGCGATCCTCGCCATCGTGCTGGCCTGCGGCTTGCTCACCTATGGCGGCGTGTCGCTGTTCGTGGTCGCCTTCGCGGTCTACCCGATCGGCACCGCGCTGTTCCGCGAGGCGGACATTCCCAAGCGCCTCCTGCCCGGCGCCATCGCCCTCGGCGCCTTCACCTTCACCATGACCGCCCTGCCCGGCACGCCGGCGATCCAGAACGCCATTCCCAACCCCTTCTTCAACACCGACGCCTTCGCCGCCCCCGGCCTCGGCCTGATCGGCGGGTTGATCATGCTGATCGGCGGCAGCTGGTGGCTGGCCGGCCAGGCGCGCAAGCTGATGGCCGCCGGCGAAGGCTACGGCAGCCACCGCGACGAGCCGTCCGGGCACGACGACCTGCCGTACACCGGCTTCTGGCCCTCGCTGCTGCCGATCCTGCTGGTGATCGCACTCAACTTCCTGATGGCCAAGCAGATCCTGCCGAGCCTGGACACCAGCTACCTGGCCCGCCCCGAGTTCGGCGGCCTGCAGGACGCCAAGTCGCTGATCGGCATCTGGGCCATCATCATCGCCCTGTCCGCCGCCTGTCTGCTGCTGGTGGCGATGCACTGGAAGCGCTGGGCCAATCTCCGTCAAACGGTCAACGAGGGCACCTTCGGCTCCATGCTGCCGATCCTCAATACCGCCTCGGAGGTGGGCTACGGCACCGTGATCGCCTCCCTGGCCGGCTTCGTGGCGATCCGCGACCTGGTCCTCGGGGTCTCGAGCAACCCGCTGGTCTCCGAGGCGGTGGCGGTCAACGTGCTGGCCGGCATCACCGGCTCGGCCTCGGGCGGCATGTCGATCGCCCTCAAGACCCTCGGCGCCCAGTATCTGGCGATGGCCAACGCCGCCGGCATCGATCCCGAACTGCTGCACCGGGTCGCGGCCATGGCCTCCGGCTGCATGGACTCCCTGCCGCACAACGGCGCGGTGATCTCGCTGCTGGCCATCTGCAAGCTGACGCACCGCGAGTCGTACCGCTACATCTTCGTCAACACCGTGGCCTTCCCAATGCTGGCGCTGACCGTGGTCATCGCCCTCGGCAGCCTGTTCGGCAACTTCTGAGGTGGTTCCATGAGCAAAGTGATGAGCGCCGCCGCTGCGGTGGCGAGAATTCCGAACGGCGCTACGGTCGCCACCGGCGGCTTCGTCGGCATCGGTTTCGCCGAGGAAGTCGCCATCGCCCTGGAGCGGCGTTTCCTGCAGGAGGACGCGCCGCGCGACCTGAACCTGATCTATGCCGCCGGCCAGGGCGACGGCAAGGGCCGCGGGCTCGACCACCTGGCCCATCCGGGGCTGCTGCGACGGGTGATCGGCGGACACTGGGGGCTGGTGCCGGGGCTGCAGAAGCTGGCCGGGGAGAACCGCATCCAGGCCTACAACCTGCCACAGGGGGTGATCTCCCAGCTGTTCCGCGACATCGCCGGCGGCCGGCCGGGACAACTGTCGCGGGTCGGCCTGGGCACCTTCGTCGATCCGCAGTACGGCGGCGGCAAGCTGAACGCCTGCACCACCGAGGAAGTGGTGCGGCGGATGAGCATCGACGGCATCGACTACCTGTTCTATCCCTGCCTGCCGATCCAGGTCGGCATCATCCGCGCCACCAGCGCCGATCCGGACGGCAACCTGAGCATGGAGCGCGAGGCGCTGACGGTCGAGAGCCTGGCCATCGCCATGGCCGCGCGCAACTCGGGCGGGCTGGTCATCGCCCAGGTCGAGCGGCTGGTCGAGCGCGGCTCGCTGGGACCGCGGCAGGTGAAGATCCCCGGCATCCTGGTCGACTGCGTGGTCCTCGCCGAACCGCAGAACCATCCGCAAACCTTCGCCACCGCCTACAACCCGGCGTTCTCCGCCGAAACCCGGGTGCCGGCGGAAAGCCTCGCCCCCCTGCCGCTGGACGTGCGCAAGGTGATCGCCCGCCGCGCCGCGCTGGAACTGCGCGCAGGGGCGGTGGTCAACCTGGGCATCGGCATGCCCGAAGGAGTCGCCGCGGTGGCCGCCGAGGAGAACGTCATCGACCTGCTGACCCTCACCGCCGAGCCCGGGGTGATCGGCGGCATCCCCGCCTCGGGCCTGGACTTCGGCGCGGCGAGCAACCACAGCGCCCTGCTCGACCAACCCGCTCAGTTCGACTTCTACGACGGCGGCGGCCTGGATCTCGCCATCCTCGGCCTGGCCCAGGCGGATGCGGCGGGCAATCTCAACGTGTCCAAGTTCGGCAAGCGCCTGGCCGGGGCCGGCGGCTTCATCAACATCAGCCAGAGCGCCCGGGAAGTGCTGTTCATCGGCACCTTCAGCGCCGGCGAGCAGGATATCCGCGTGGAGAACGGCGAATTGCGTATCCTCAAGGACGGCTTCCAGCGCAAGTTCGTCAACACCGTGGAGCACCGCACCTTCTCCGGGCGGCTCGCCGCCGAACGCGGCCAGCGGGTGCTGTACATCACCGAGCGCTGCGTGTTCCGTCTGGGCGAGGGCGGGCTGGAGCTGATCGAGATCGCCCCCGGCCTGGACTTGGAGCGCGACGTCCTCGGGCGCATGGATTTCGACCCGGTGATCCGCGCCCCGCGGATCATGGACCGCTCGCTGTTCGAGGCCGGCCCGCTGGGGCTGCGCAGCCGACTCGGCTGAGTCATTCCGTCGGACAGGCTGCGCTCGGGCGCGGCCGGCAGTTAGCGTGGAGGTTGGGCAGAGTTTTGGCCCAACCTTTTTTTATGCACTCGAATCAGGACGAGCCGCCAGCCGGACGGTGGCTCGCGTCGCGCAGGTCAGGCTGAGATGGGGCCTCAGAGGTGGTCGAGCAGGCGGAACAGCATGGGTGAAAGCCACTCAGCGAACCGCGGATATCGCTGAAGGTGGGACTGGTCCATCGCGATGCGCAACGCCGGCAGGCCTCTCTGGAACTGCTGCGTTCGCTGCTGGAAATGGCATCCATGAAGGATGGGACGCCGGAAAAAGAAAAACCCCGCTAGGCGGGGCTTTGCAGACTGATCCTGACATCCATGGTCGTCCGCCGTCCTGGCAGAGCTCCCTGTTTGTCATCCGGTTGGTTTCGCGCTGCCTGCGCGTATCGTCCCTGATAATGCCTTCCTGGCCGGTTCCCGAAGTCGTCCCGACTTCCGCTTTCCTTCGCTACATCCCTAACATCCGCCATCCTTGCGGACCCGACGTCGTCCTGATGTTCGGTGCGCTTCCTGCGCGACGTCTATGGGCAAAGAATAGGACTCGCACCGAGGAGGGGGTAGACGTGATCCACTGCACGTCATGTAAGCCATCTCTTACACGGACGGCACTGGGCTCCGGAACGTGACGGCCTCATTCAGGCCCAGAAGAAAATTGGCACGCAGCCTGCATAGATCCAGGCACTCCAGTTTCGGGGACCTTGGTACAGGCAGGCCGGGGCTTCCCCTCTTTTTTCTTCCAGGCTGATCGGCAGCCGTCTCCCACCGGTTGCGGGGTCTCTCCGCCGCAACCGGCTTCTCTACACCGATCCGACACCGACTCCACGCCGATCCGGCACTGCACAGGCAATGGGCAGCGCCGGCCGTTCGGGCACAGCCGCAGTGCAGCGCCAGGGTAGAATGGCGGCCATTCCCGATCCGGAGCCGTCATGTTTCACGTCATCCTGTTTCAACCGGAAATTCCGCCGAACACCGGCAACATCATCAGACTCTGCGCCAACGCCGGCTGCGGCCTGCACCTGATCGAGCCGCTGGGCTTCGAGCTGGACGACAAGCGCCTGCGCCGGGCCGGCCTGGACTATCACGAGTACGCCAGCGTGCAGCGTCACGCCGACCTGGCTACCTGCCTGGAGAGTCTCGGCCAGCCGCGGGTGTTCGCCTTCACCACCAAGGGCTCGCAGCCCTATCACGAGGTCCGCTACCGCCGCGGCGACGCCTTCCTGTTCGGCCCGGAAAGCCGCGGCCTACCCCAAGAAATCCGCGAGAGCCTGCCGCCGGAGCAGCGCCTGCGCCTGCCGATGCGGCCCGGCTGCCGCAGCCTGAACCTGTCGAACACGGTGGCGGTGGCGGTCTACGAGGCCTGGCGTCAGCTCGATTTCGCCATGGAGTAGCCGCTTCCGGCCCATCGGGCCAACCGCCCGACGGAGCCTCATAACGAAAAAGCGCCCTCCAAGGGCGCTTTTCGTGACCTCAGCCAGGCTCACTGCACCGTGGCGGAGGCGCCCTCGGCTTGCAGACGGGCCAGCTCCTGGGCGTAGAGCACGTCGAAGTTCACCGGGGACAGCATCAGCGCCGGGAAGGAGCCGCGCACCACCAGGCTGTCCAGGGTCTCGCGGGCATAGGGGAAGAGGATACTCGGGCAGAAGGCACCGAGGGTGTGGCCCATGGAGCCGGCGTCCAGGCCATTGATCAGGAAGATGCCGGCCTGCTGCACTTCGGCGATGAAGGCGACTTCCTCACCGGTCTTCACCGTCACCGAAAGCGTCAGCACCACTTCGTAGAAGTCGTTCTCCAGCACCTTCTGACGGGTGTTCAGATCCAGCTGGACCGACGGGTTCCAGTTCTGGCGGAAGATCTCCGGGCTCTTCGGGGCCTCGAAGGACAGATCGCGCACGTAGATGCGCTGCAGGGAGAACTGCGGATTCTGGCCGTTCTGTGCGGCGTCGTTGCTAGCTTGTTCAGTCATGGCAATGCCTTGTTGCGGTTTGTGGATTCAATCCCTGAGTAAGGCGTCCAGTCGACCCGCGCGCTCTAAGGCATGGAGGTCGTCACATCCGCCCACATGGGTACTGCCGATCCAGATCTGGGGAACCGAAGTTCTTCCCGCCTTGCGGGCCATTTCGGTACGCGCGTCGGGCTGGCCGTCCACGGAGATCTCCTGGTAGGCAACGCCCTTGCGATCCAGCAGTTGCTTGGCGCGAATGCAGTAGGGGCACCAGGCAGAGGTATAGATGAGAACTCGGGGCATGTTCACCTCATTTGACCACTGGCAGGTTTTCTCCGCGCCAGCCGGACATGCCGCCGGCCAGACGGGCCGTGGCGAAACCGCTCTTCTGCAGCTCGGCGCACACGGTACCGGCATGCTGGCCCATGGCGTCCACCACGATGAGGGTCTTGGCCTTGTGCTTCTCCAGCTCGGCCATGCGGCTGGCCAGCTTTTCGTACGGAATGTTCAAGGCATCGACGATATGGCCGCCGGCGAAATCCTTGTGCGAACGCACGTCCAGCACCACGCCCTGCCCGCCGTTGACCAGTGCGGTCAGCTCGGCGGTGCTCAGGCTGCGGCCGCCCCGGCGAAGCTCGGTGATCAGCAGCAGGATCAGCAGGACGACGAAGATGCCGCTGAGGATATAGTGGTGGGTGACAAATTCAATCAGCTTGGGGACCATCGAGGAATTCCAGGGCGGTAAGATCCCGGCAGTATACACAGCCCCCCAGGCCGGCTGAACCCGCTGGCGCAGCGGCAGTCCTAGATGCTGGAGTCCGCGGGCCAGGCGGATGCCGGGCGTTTTCGCGCGACCTCCCCCGGCGCGCATCGCAGGCGATGACGCCCGAGGCGCCAACCATTAAAATGCCTGCCCTTTTTTGCATGCCTGGCGTACCGGGCCCCCAAATCACGATCACGCGCAAAGAGTCGGAACCATGACCGCCACCCCCAAACCGCTCGTACTGATCATCCTGGACGGCTTCGGTCACAGCGACAGCACCGAATACAACGCCATCTATTCCGCCAATACCCCGGTCTTCGACCGCCTGCTGGCGACCCAGCCGCACGGCCTGATCTCCGGCAGCGGCATGGACGTCGGCCTGCCGGACGGCCAGATGGGCAACTCCGAAGTCGGCCACATGAACCTCGGCGCCGGTCGCGTGGTGTACCAGGACTTCACCCGCGTGACCAAGGCGATCCGCGACGGCGAGTTCTTCGAGAATCCGGCCATCTGCGCCGCGGTGGACAAGGCCGTCGGCGCCGGCAAGGCGGTGCACATCCTCGGCCTGCTCTCCGACGGCGGCGTGCACAGCCACCAGGACCACATCGTCGCCATGGCCGAGCTGGCCGCCAAGCGCGGAGCGCAGAAGATCTATCTGCACGCCTTCCTCGACGGCCGCGATACTCCGCCGAAGAGCGCGCAGAAATCCATCGAGCTGCTCGACGCCACCTTCGCCCGGCTCGGCAAGGGCCGCATCGCCAGCCTGATCGGCCGCTACTTCGCCATGGACCGCGACAACCGCTGGGACCGCGTCGAGGCCGCCTACGAGCTGATCGTCGATGGCAAGGCCAAGTACGCTGCGGGCAGCGCCATGGCCGGCCTCGAAGCCGCCTACGAGCGCGGCGAGAGCGACGAGTTCGTCGGCGCCACGACGGTCGGCGAGCCGGTGCGGGTGGAGGACGGCGACGCCGTGGTGTTCATGAACTTCCGCGCCGACCGCGCCCGTGAACTGACCCGCGCCTTCGTCGAGCCCGACTTCCAGGGCTTCGCCCGCGCCCGCCAGCCGCGGCTGGCCGGTTTCGTCATGCTCACCCAGTACGCGGCCAGCATCCCGGCGCCCTGCGCCTTCGCCCCGGAGCCGCTGACCAACGTGCTCGGCGAGTACCTGGCGAAGAACGGCAAGACCCAGCTGCGCATCGCCGAGACCGAGAAGTACGCCCACGTCACCTTCTTCTTCTCCGGCGGCCGCGAGGAGCCCTTCCCGGGCGAGGAGCGCATCCTCATCCCCTCGCCGCAGGTCGCCACCTACGATCTGCAGCCGGAGATGAGCGCGCCGGAAGTCACCGACCGGATCGTCGAGGCCATCGAGCAGCAGCGCTACGACGTGATCGTCGCCAACTATGCCAACGGCGATATGGTCGGCCACACCGGCGTGTTCGAAGCCGCGGTCAAGGCGGTGGAATGCCTGGACGCCTGCGTCGGCCGCATCGTCGCGGCGCTGGACAAGGTTGGCGGCGAGGCGCTGATCACCGCCGACCACGGCAACGTCGAACAGATGGAAGACGAAAGTACCGGCCAGGCGCACACCGCCCACACCTGCGAGCCGGTGCCCTTCATCTACGTCGGCAAGCGCCACCTGCGCATCCGCGAAGGCGGCGTGCTGGCCGACGTGGCGCCGACCATGCTCGAGCTGCTCGGCCTGCCGCAGCCGGCGGAAATGACCGGCCGCTCCATCGTCGAACTGGACTGAACCAGCCCCGGCGGCCGGCTGCCAGCAGAGCTCCGCATATCGAGCTCACGGCCTTGCAGCTTGCCGCCGCATTTTTAGGCATACTTGTCCACGGTTCCTGCCCCTCCGGTATCGCACGCCCTATGCCCCGCCTCCTCCTCGCCCTGCTCCTTGCCCTGACGCTCAGCCCGGCGCTCGCCGATCAGCGCAGCGAAACCCAGCAACAGCTGGAGCAGACGCGCCAGGACATCGACGAACTGAAGAAACTGCAGGAGCAGCTGGACAAGGAGCGCAGCAGCGTCCAGCAGCAGTTGCGCAAGACCGAGAGCGAGATGGGCGAGCTGGAGAAGCAGATCCGCTCGCTGCAAAACGAGATGGGGACCCGGGAAAAGGAGATCCAGCGTCTCGACCAGGAGAAAAAAAAACTCCAGAGCTCGCGCCTTGAACAGCAACGGCTGATCGCCATCCAGGCGCGCGCGGCCTATCAGAGCGGCCGCCAGGAATACCTCAAGCTGCTGCTCAACCAGGAGCAGCCCGAGAAGCTCTCCCGCACCCTCACCTACTACGGCTACCTCGGCTCGGCCCGGGCGAAACAGCTCGATGCCTTCAACACCACCCTGCGCCAGCTCGCCGAGGTCGAAAGCAGCATCTCGGGACAGCAGAGCCAACTCACCGAGCAGAGGAGCGCCCTGGACCAGCGGCGCAGCGAACTCGCCGCGGTGCGCGAGGAGCGTGCCCAGGTCCTGGCCAAGCTGAACCGGGATTACGCCAGCAGCGAAAGCAAGCTCGAACTGCGCCAGGCGGAGCAGGCCGAGCTCGGTCGGGTGCTCAAGCGCATCGAGGAAGAGATCGCCCGCCGGGCCCGCGAAGAGGAAGAGGCGCGCCAGCGCGCCCTCGTCGAAGAGCGCCGCCTGCGCGAGCAGCTGGAAAGGCAGCAGCGCGAACAGGAGCGCGCCCTGGCTTCAGCCCCGCGCCAGAAGGCTCCGAAACCCCAGCCGCTGACGCTGGTCTCCAGCGGCGCCGGCTACGGCGGGCCGTTCGCCGAGGCCCGAGGCCAACTGCCGTGGCCGATCAGCGGCCGCCTGATCGCCCGCTACGGCAGCCCGCGCGGAGAAGACAACCGAGCCACCTGGGACGGCGTGCTGATCAGCGCCAGCGCCGGCAGTCCGGTACGCGCCATCCACGACGGGCGCGTGGTGTTCGCCGACTGGTTGCGCGGCTCGGGGCTTCTGGTCATTCTCGATCACGGTAATGGCTATCTGAGCCTTTACGGTCATAATCAGAGCCTATTGAAAAATGCCGGCGACATCGTCAAGGCCGGCGAGCCGATCGCCACCGTCGGCACCAGTGGCGGGCAGGAAACGCCCGCGTTGTATTTCGCCATCCGCCAGCAGGGCCGGCCCACCGACCCTGCGCAATGGTGCCGCGCGCAAGGATAGGCGCCGCCTTCACTCGAGGAGTCCGTTCATGCTGCATCTGTCCCGTCTGACCTCGCCGGCCCTGGCCATCGCACTGGCGCTCGGCGCGCCGCTCCTGCACGCCGCGCAGCCCCCTGCGCCAGCCGCTGCGGAGCGGGACCAGGGCGTCCTGCCGCTCGAAGAGCTGCGCACCTTCGCCGAGGTGCTGGACCGGATCAAGGCCGCCTACGTCGAGCCCCTGGACGACAAGACCCTGCTGGAAAACGCCATCAAGGGCATGCTGAGCAATCTCGACCCGCATTCGGCCTATCTCGATCCCAAGGACTTCCAGGAGCTGCAGGAAAGCACCAGCGGCGAATTCGGCGACCTCGGCATCGAAGTCGGCATGGCGGACGGCCAGCTCAACGTGGTCTCGCCGATCGACGACACCCCGGCGGCCAAGGCCGGCATCGAGGCCGGCGACCTGATCGTGCGGATCGACGGCCAGCCGACCAAGGGCATGTCGATGCTGGACGCCGTGGACAAGATGCGCGGCAAACCCGGCAGCAAGCTCACCCTGACCCTGGTGCGCGGCGACGGCAAACCCTTCGACGTCCAGCTGACCCGCGCGGTGATCAAGGTCAAGAGCGTGAAGAGCCAGATGCTCGAACCCGGCTACGGCTACCTGCGCATCACCCAGTTCCAGGTCAACAGCGGCGAGGAAGTCGCCAAGGCCCTGGCCAACCTGAAGAAGGAGAACGGCGGCAAGCGGCTCGACGGCCTGGTGCTGGACCTGCGCAACAACCCCGGCGGCGTGCTGCAGTCGGCGGTGGAAGTCTCCGACCACTTCCTGAAGAAGGGTCTGATCGTCTACACCAAGGGCCGCATCGCCAATTCCGAGCTGCGCTTCTCCGCCGACCCGGCCGACGCCAGCGAGGGCGTGCCGCTGGTGGTGCTGATCAACGGCGGCAGCGCCTCGGCCGCGGAAATCGTCGCCGGCGCCCTGCAGGACCACAAGCGCGCCGTGCTGATGGGCACCGACACCTTCGGCAAGGGCTCGGTGCAGACCGTGCTGCCGCTGAACAACGACCGCGCGCTGAAGCTCACCACGGCGCTCTACTACACCCCCAACGGCCGCTCGATCCAGGCCCAGGGCATCCAGCCGGACATCAAGGTGGAACGCGGCAAGGTGACCCAGGAGCAGGCCGGCGCGAACGTCCGCGAGGCCGATCTGGCCGGCCACCTGGGCAACGGCAACGGCGGTCCGGAAAAACCGAGCAACGGCGCCGCCAAGTCGACCAGCAAGCCGCAGGACGAGGACTACCAACTGAGCCAGGGGCTCAACCTGCTGAAGGGACTCAACGTCACCCGCGGGTTGTAATCGGCGGTCCCCAGAAAGCGAAAGCCCGGGCATCGACCCGGGCTTCGTTTTTTCGGCTTCCGCCGATCCGGCGCGACCGGATCGGCGGGATGCGCTCAGCGCACTACGATGCCGCGGCTGGCCAGGTACGCCTTGGCCTCCGGCACGGTGTACTCGCCGAAGTGGAAGATGCTCGCGGCGAGCACCGCATCGGCCTTGCCCTCGATGATGCCGGCGGCCAGATGCTCCAGGTTGCCGACGCCGCCGGAGGCGATCACCGGAATGCCCACCGCTTCGCTGATGGCGCGGGTCACGCCGAGGTCGTAGCCGCTCTTCACGCCGTCCTGGTCCATGCTGGTCAGCAGGATCTCGCCGGCGCCGAGACCTTCCATCTTCTTCGCCCACTCGACGGCATCCAATCCGGTCGGCTTGCGCCCGCCGTGGGTGAAGATTTCCCAGCGGCCCGCGGCGACCCTCTTGGCGTCGATGGCGACCACGATGCACTGGGAGCCGAAGCGCTCGGCGGCCTCGCCGACGAACTCGGGGTTGAACACCGCAGCGGTGTTGATCGACACCTTGTCGGCGCCGGCGTTCAGCAGGTTGCGGATGTCCTGCACGGTGCGCACGCCGCCGCCGACGGTCAGCGGGATGAACACCTGGCTGGCCATGCGCTCGACGGTGTGCAGGGTGGTGTCGCGACCCTGCGAGCTGGCGGTGATGTCGAGGAAGGTGATCTCGTCGGCGCCCTGCTCGTCGTAGCGGCGGGCGATCTCCACCGGGTCGCCGGCGTCGCGGATGTTCTCGAACTTGACGCCCTTGACCACGCGGCCGTTGTCCACGTCGAGGCAGGGGATGATGCGTTTGGCGAGGGCCATGGCAATGTCTCTCGTAGGGTGGGTTAGGCCGTTGGCCGTAACCCACCGAAGCGGGTTGAAAATCGACTCCAATCGGTGGGTTACGCCGCGCTGCGGCCAACCCACCCTACGGTCTGCGTCGGGGTCAGCCCTTGAAACCGTCGCACAGCGCCTGGGCCTCGGCCACATCGAGGGTGCCCTCGTAGATGGCGCGACCGGTGATGGCGCCGACGATGCCCGGGTTGCGGGTGTCGAGCAGCTTCTGGATGTCGCCGAGGTTGTGGATGCCGCCGGAGGCGATCACCGGGATGCGGCTGGCATTGGCCAAGGCCGCGGTGGCCTCGACGTTGCAACCCTGCATCATGCCGTCCTTGCTGATGTCGGTGTAGACGATGGCGGACACGCCGTCGGCCTCGAAGCGCTTGGCCAGGTCGGTGGCCTGTACGGAGCTGACCTCGGCCCAGCCGTCGGTGGCGACGAAGCCGTTCTTGGCGTCCAGGCCGACGATCACCTTGCCCGGGAAGGCGCGGCAGGCCTCGCCGACGAATTCCGGCTGCTTGACCGCCTTGGTGCCGATGATCACGTAGCTGACCCCGGCCCTGACGTAGTGCTCGATGGTCTCCAGCGAGCGGATGCCGCCGCCGATCTGGATCGGCAGGTTCGGGTAGCGCCTGGCGATGGCGGTGACCACTTCGCCGTTGACCGGCTGGCCCTCGAAGGCGCCGTTGAGGTCGACCAGGTGCAGGCGGCGGCAGCCGGCCTCGACCCACTTGGCGGCCATCGCCACCGGGTCGTCGGAGAACACCGTGGCGTCCTCCATCAGGCCCTGGCGCAGGCGCACGCAGGCGCCGTCCTTCAGATCGATTGCGGGAATAATCAACATGTCAAATCGTCCTCATGCCGGGCTCGCGTCGGATGGAAAGCGAGCGCAGGCGAATCGCCAAACCCGGCCCGCCGGGGCCGGTCACAGAATCATCGGTAACGTGGAAGGCCGCGCGGCGTCTTCCACCAGGTCGCGCTACCAGCGGCCGTCCCAGGCGGCGAAGTTCTGCAGCAGCTGCAGGCCGTGGGTGTGGCTCTTTTCCGGGTGGAACTGCACGGCGAAACGCGAGCCTTCGGCCAGCGCAGCGGCGAAATCGACGCCGTAATGGCCGCGCCCGGCGACCTGCTTGGGATTGCCGGCCTCGACGTAGTAGCTGTGCACGAAATAGAAGCGGCCCCGGTCCGGGATATTGTGCCAGAGCGGGTGGTCGATGCTCTGGCCGACCTCGTTCCAGCCCATGTGCGGCACCTTGAGATGCTCGCCGTTCTCGACCAGATCCTTGCCGAAGAACCGTACTTGCCCGGGGAACAGGCCGATGCAGTCGACCCCGCCGTTCTCCTCGCTGCGCTCCATCAGCGCCTGCATGCCGACGCAGATGCCGAGGAACGGGCGGTCGACGCTGACCTCGCGGACCAGCTCATCGAAGCCCAAACGGCGGATCTCCGCCATGCAGTCGCGGATCGCGCCGACCCCGGGGAACACCACCCGGTCCGCCTCGCGGATCACCTGAGCGTCGCTGGTGACCTGCACCCGACCGGCGCCCACGTGCTCGAGGGCCTTGGCCACCGAATGCAGGTTGCCCATGCCATAGTCGATCACGGCTACCGATTGCATCACAGGCACCCCTTGGTGGAAGGCATCTGCCCGGCCATGCGCTCGTCGTGCTCGAGGGCCATGCGCAGGGCGCGGCCGAAGGCCTTGAACACCGTCTCGATCTGGTGGTGGGTGTTGCTTCCGCGCAGGTTGTCGATGTGCAGGGTGACCTGGGCGTGATTGACGAAGCCCTGGAAGAACTCCTGGAACAGGTCCACGTCGAAGCCGCCGACCGTGGCGCGGGTATAGGGGACGTGCATCCACAGGCCGGGGCGGCCGGAGAAGTCGATCACAACCCTCGACAGCGACTCGTCCAGCGGCACGTAGGAATGGCCGTAGCGGCAGATGCCCTTCTTGTCGCCGACGGCCTTGGCGAAGGCCTGGCCGAGGGTGATGCCGACGTCTTCCACGGTATGGTGGTCGTCGATGTGCAGATCGCCCTGGCACTCGATATCCAGATCGATCAGGCCGTGGCGGGCGATCTGGTCGAGCATGTGCTCGAGGAAGGGCACGCCGATGGCGAAGCGGGCCTTGCCGGTGCCATCCAGGTTGACCTGGACCTTGATCTGGGTCTCCAGGGTATTGCGCTCGACGAATGCCGTACGTTCGGCCATCAACAGCTCCGCTAAAATCGTTGGGCGAAAGGGGCGTCATTATAGGCGCAAACCCGGGGGCGGGATAAGCCGTCCGGCACCGATCCGGCGAGCGCCGTGCCCGGTGCACGCACCCGCGTTCGTGGTTATCCTTTCCGGTCCACCCCGACAACCCCGCAAGGACACCATGCCCGTCTACATCGAGAAGGTCGCCACCCCCAGTCCGCAGGATCGCACCGACCTGGCGAAGATCTACGCCGACGCCCCGGCCTGGCTGCTCGCCCCCCACGCCAGCGCCGACGAACTGATCGCCGCCGGGATCGAGCGCGGCACCCTGGTCGCCGCCCGCTTCAACGACCGCCTGCTCGGCGCCGCGCTGCTGGAGAAGGGCGAGAACCGCTGGCTGCTGTCGCACCTCTGCGTGCGCAAGATCACCCGCCGCCGCGGCGTCGCCCAACGCCTGCTCGACGAGGCCCTGCGCATCGCCGTGGAGGACGGCAAGCCCCTGCATCTGGGCGCGCCCCGCGACCAGCTGGAGAGCCAGGCCTTCGCCGCCCACGTCAAGCTGCCGCTGGAAAGCCTCTGATCCGCCTTGCCCTCGCCCTCCCCGGGGGTTACAACAACGGCATCCCCGCAGGGTGAGGCCCTGCCCCAAGGACGGGACCGGACATTCAAGGGAATTGAGGAGCGAGGCCATGAACAGCACCAGCGGCGCAAGCCAGTCCATCGACTGTATCGACACCCTGATCGTCGGCGCCGGGGCGCTGGGCCTGGCCTGCGCCGCCCGCCTCGCCCGCGGCGGGCAGAGCCTGATGATCGTCGAGGCCGAACGGCAGATCGGCAGCCACACCTCCAGCCGCAACTCGGAAGTGATCCATGCCGGCCTCTACTACCCCCCCGGCTCGCTGAAGGCCGAGCTCTGCCTGGAAGGCCGCGAGCGCCTGTACCGCTGGTGCGCCACGCATCGGGTGCCGCACCGGCGCATCGGCAAGCTGCTGGTGGCGGTGGAGGATGCCGAACGCGAGCGGCTGGCCGGCCTCGAAGCCAATGCCCGGGCCTGCGGCGTGACCGACCTCGAGCCCGTCGACGGACAGCGGCTGCAGGCGCTGGAGCCGGCGGTGCGCGGCGTCGCCGCCCTGCTCTCGCCGAACACCGGGATCATCGACAGCCACCAGTACCTGCAGTCCCTGCTCGCCCACGCCCAGAGCCAGGGCGCCGAGCTGGCCCTGGACACCCGCGTCACCCACCTGGAGCCGGCCGCCGACGGCTGGTTCGCCGAGGGCCTCAGCGCCGGCGAGCCCTTCACCCTCAAGGCGCGCCAGGTGATCAATGCCGGCGGGCTGTTCGCCGTGCGCCTCGCCGAGCGCACCGAAGGACTGGCGGCCCGCCACGTCCCCCGCCTGCACCTGTGCCAGGGGCGCTATTTCAGCTATACCGGGCGCTCGCCGTTCGGCCACCTGATCTACCCCATGCCGGAGGCCAACACCGCCGGCCTCGGCGTCCACGCCACCCTGGACCTCGCCGGTCAGCTGCGCTTCGGCCCCGACGTGCGCTACCTGGACGTCATCGACTACCGGGTCGATGAAGTCCTGCGCGAGCCCTTCGCCCAGGCCATCGGCCGCTATTTCCCGGGGCTCGATCCGGCACGCCTGGCCCCCGGCTACAGCGGCATCCGGCCGAAGCTGTCCGGCCCGGGAGAGCCGGCCGCCGACTTCCTGATCCAGACCCCGGCCACGCACGGCCTGCCCGGCCTGGTCAACCTGTTCGGCATCGAGTCGCCCGGCCTGACCGCCAGCCTAGCCATCGCCGAGAGGGTGGCACAAGCCTTGTGACGGGCCGGTATACTCGATCCCCGTACCAAGCGAAAAACAAAGGACTCGTGCATGAAAGCGCTCGGCAAGATCCTGGGCCTGCTGTTCCTCGGGCTGCTGCTGATCATCGTGGCCCTGGGCTTCGCCCTCACCCACATCCTGGATCCCAACGACTACAAGGACGAGATCCGCCAGCTCGCCCGCGACAAGGCCAATCTGGAGCTGACCCTCAACGGCGACATCGGCTGGAGCCTGTACCCCTGGCTCGGCCTCGAACTGCACCAGACCACCGTGGCCAGCGCCCGCACCCCGGATCAGCCGTTCGCCGACCTGCAGATGCTCGGCCTCGCCGTGCGGGTTTTGCCGCTGCTGCGCCGCGAAGTGCAGATGAGCGACATCCGCATCGAGGGCCTCGACCTGACCCTGCGCCGCGACGAACAGGGCCGCGGCAACTGGGAGGACATCGGCCGCCCGGCTCAGCCGGCGAAACAGCCCGAGGTCGCCGCCGGCCAGACCGAACCGGCGCCGGTGCCCGAAGGCGGGAACCAAGGAGCCAAGGAGCCGCTGCGCCTGGACATCGACAGCCTGACCGTCAACGACTCCCGCGTGGACTACCGGGACGCCCGCAGCGGCCAGCAGTTCAGCGCCGAGGGCATCCGCCTGACCACCGGGGCGATCCGCGAGGACAGCAACATCCCGTTCAAGCTGAACGCCCTCCTCAGCGGCAACCAGCCGGTGCTGCGCGCCCAGACCGACCTGGCGGGCGAGCTGCGCTTCAGCCGCGCCCTCAAGCGCTACCAGCTGGAGAACGCCCGCCTGTCCGGCGAGGCATCGGGCGAACCGCTGGACGGCAAGACCCTCGCCTTCACCGCCGAAGGCCAGCTGCTCGTCGACCTGGCGGCCCAGGTGGCCGAATGGAACGGCCTGAAGCTCAGCGCCAACCAGATGCGCGCCCTGGGCGAAATCAAGGTTCGCGACCTGGACAAGACCGCCCAGCTGAGCGGCGGCCTGTCGGTCGCCCCGTTCAGCCTGCGCGAATTCCTCGCCGGCCTCGGCCAGCCGCTGCCGCCGATGGCCGACGCCAGCAGTCTCGGCCGGTTCGAGATGACAACCCGCCTGGCCGGCACGCCGACCAGCCTGGCCCTCGAAGAGCTCGACCTGAAGCTGGACGACAGCCGCTTCACCGGTCGCCTCGCCGTCGCCGATCTGGCACGCAAGGCCGTGCGCGTGCAGCTCAAGGGCGACCAGCTGAATCTCGACCGCTACCTGCCGCCGCCGGCGCAGGACGCTTCCGCTGGCGCCGCGCGCAAGGCCGAAGTGAAAGGCGCGGAGGCCAGCGCCGGCCAGGGCGACACGCCGCTGCCCAAGGCCCCGACCCAGCAAGCCTGGAGCACGGAGCCGATCCTGCCGGTCGACCGGCTGCGCCAGCTGGACTTCGAGGCCACCCTGGATCTCGGCCAGTTGACCGTCCGCCAACTGCCGGTCGTCAACGCCCACCTGCAGGCCAACGGCAATAACGGCCTGCTGACTCTGCAGGACCTGCGCGGCGAGCTCTTCGGCGGCAGCTTCGAGACACAGGCCCGGCTCGACGCCCGCCCGGCGCTGCCGCTGCTGAACCTGCAACAGCGCATCAACCGGGTGCCGGTGGAGAAGTTCATCAAGACCGAAGAGGGCAAGCAGCCACCGCTCAAGGGTCTGCTGGAGCTGAGCGCCGACCTCGCCACCCGCGGCTACAGCGAAAAGGACTGGGTCGAGGGGCTCAACGGCACCGCCAGCTTCGTGCTGAACGACGGCGTGCTGCCCGAGGCCAATCTGGAGCAGCAACTCTGCATGGCCATCGCCACCCTCAACCGCAAGGCGCTGAGCAACCCGCCCCAGAGCAAGGACACCCCCTTCCGCGAGCTCAAGGGTAGCCTGCGCTTCACCAACGGCGTGGCCCACAACCCCGACCTCAAGGCGAGCATTCCCGGCCTGACGGTCAACGGCAACGGCGATCTCGACCTGCGCGTGCTCGGCATGGACTACCGCGCCGGCATCGTCATCGAGGGCGACAAACGCGAGATGCCCGACCCGGCCTGTCAGGTCAACGAACGCTATGCCGGGCTGGAACTGCCGGTGCGCTGCCGCGGCCCGCTGGAGCTGGGGGCCAAGGCCTGCCGCTTGGATCGCGACGGCCTGGGCAAGATCGCCGCCCGGCTGGGCGGCGAGAAGCTGCAGGAGAAGATCGAGGAGAAGATCGGCGACAAGGTCAGCCCCGAGCTGAAGGACAAGCTGAAGGGGCTGTTCAACCGATGAGTCCCGAGCAGTTCAGCAGCGCCGTTCTCGATTGGTTCGACCGCCACGGCCGTCACGACCTGCCCTGGCAGCAGGGCATCACCCCGTACCGGGTGTGGGTCTCGGAAATCATGCTGCAGCAGACCCAGGTCGCCACCGTGCTCGGCTACTACGACCGTTTCATGCACGCCCTGCCCACGGTGGAGGCGCTGGCCGCCGCCGCCGAGGACGAAGTGCTGCACCTGTGGACCGGGCTCGGCTACTACAGCCGGGCGCGCAACCTGCACAGGACAGCGAAGATCGTCGTCGAGCAGCACGGCGGCGAATTCCCCCGCTCGGTGGACGAGCTGGCCGAGCTGCCCGGCATCGGCCGCTCCACCGCCGGCGCCATCGCCAGTATCAGCATGGGCCTGCGCGCGCCCATCCTCGACGGCAACGTCAAGCGCGTGCTGGCCCGCTACCAGGCCCAGGACGGCTATCCCGGCGAGCCGAAAGTGGCGAAACGGCTATGGGACACCGCCGAGCGCTTCACGCCGCGGGAGCGGGTCAACCACTACACCCAGGCGATGATGGATCTCGGAGCCACCCTCTGCACCCGCACACGACCGAGCTGCCTGCTCTGCCCGCTCCGGGAAGGCTGCCGCGCCCACCAGCTCGGCCGCGAGACCGACTATCCGGAATCCAAGCCACGCAAGGAGCTGCCGCAGAAGCGCACCCTGATGCCGCTGCTGGCCAGCCGCGACGGCGCCATCCTGCTCTACCGCCGCCCGGCCAGCGGCCTCTGGGGCGGACTCTGGAGCCTGCCGGAGCTGGACGACCTCGCCGCCCTCGACCCGCTCGCCGCCCGCCATGCCCTGGAGCTCGGCGAGCGCCGCGCGCTCCCCGGCCTGACCCACACCTTCAGCCATTTCCAGCTGGCCATCGAGCCCTGGCTGATCCGGGTGGAGCAAGCTTCGCCCGTCATGGCCGAGGCCGACTGGCTCTGGTATAACCTCGCCACCCCGCCGCGCCTGGGCCTCGCCGCCCCGGTGAAGAAACTGCTGAAGCGGGCGCAGGCCGAACTGCAGCAGCCAACCCTGTAGGGCGGAGCCCTCCGCCACCCCGCTACAGAGAAGATGTCCGAGGAGACCCCCATGACCCGCACCGTCCACTGCCGCAAGTACAAAGAGGAACTGCCCGGCCTCGACCGCCCGCCGTATCCGGGGGCCAAGGGCGAGGACATCTACAACCACGTCTCGAAGAAGGCCTGGGACGAGTGGCAGAAGCATCAGACCATGCTGATCAACGAGCGCCGGCTGAACATGATGAACGCCGAGGACCGCAAGTTCATCCAGACCGAGATGGACAAGTTCCTCTCCGGCGAGGAATACGCCCAGGCGGAAGGCTACGTACCGCCGAGCGAGTGATCGCCCGGCTGCCCGCCCGTGCCGCTAACCGCTTAAAAAAACTAATTTTTTCGTGGGCCGCAGTTGACGTTCCGACGGCAAAGACGGTTTAATGCCGGCCGTTGTTGCCCAGGTAGCTCAGTCGGTAGAGCAGGGGATTGAAAATCCCCGTGTCGGCGGTTCGATTCCGTCCCTGGGCACCACTTCATTCAGGTGTCCATGCCTGACGCGCCCAGGTAGCTCAGTCGGTAGAGCAGGGGATTGAAAATCCCCGTGTCGGCGGTTCGATTCCGTCCCTGGGCACCATCGAATTCCTTCCGGCTGCCCTCGGCATCCGAAAGCCCGAAAAACCGGCCCTCGTGCCGGTTTTTTTGTTGCCCGCGAATTTCCTCCCCTGCCCCGCCGCCGTACAGCCGACCAGGCTGTGGATAACCCTGGCCGTCGAACACCGGGCACTACACTTAGCTCACCGCGTGCAGGCCAGGAATGCGACATGCCGATCGATTCGCCGCCCCCGCCCTGGTGGCTGGAGCCCCCGCCCGCAGCCGATGCCACTCGCGGCCTGTCGGCAGAGGAAGCCGGGGCCCGGCTCGAACGCTTCGGTCCCAACCTGTTCCGCGCGCGCCAGGAAAGATCGCTGCTGCGCCAATACCTCAGCCGCTTCGGCAACCCGCTGGTGATCATCCTGCTGGTCGCCAGCGCCGTCTCCGCCTTTACCGGAGAAGTGGCGGATTTCCTGATCATCGCCTGCATCGTGCTGCTCAGCGTCACCCTCGACTTCGTCCAGGAGCATCGGGCCAACGCGGCCGCGGAGAAGCTACGCCAGTCCGTGTCCGTGCGGGCCAGCGTGCTGCGTGACGGCCAGACGCGGGAGATCGCGGTCGCCGAGGTGGTGCCGGGCGACGTGGTGCTGCTGTCCGCCGGCGATCTGGTGCCGGCGGACGCCCGGGTGCTGGAAGCGCGGGATTTCTTCGTCAAGCAGGCGCTCCTGACCGGCGAGCCCTACCCCGTGGAAAAGCGCGCGGAAACGCCGCCGGCCACGGCCGTGGAGCTGGCCGAAGCCGGCAATGCGGTGTTCATGGGCACCTCGGTCATCAGCGGCAGCGCCCGGGCGCTAGTGGTGGAGACCGGCACCCGGACCGCCATCGGCGCCATCGCCGACAGCGTCACCCGCGCGGCGGCGCCGACCTCGTTCGAGCTCGGCACCCGCCAGTTCGGCCTGCTGATCATGCGCCTGACCATGCTCCTGGTGCTCTTCGTGCTGCTGGTGAACGCCGCCTTCCACCGGCCCCTGCTGGAATCCTTCCTGTTCGCCGTGGCCCTGGCCGTCGGCCTGACTCCCGAGCTGCTGCCCATGGTGGTCTCGGTCACCCTGTCGCGCGGGGCGATGCGCATGGCCAGGAAGCAGACGATCGTCAAACGCCTGTCGGCGATCCAGGACCTGGGCTCGATGGACGTGCTCTGCACCGACAAGACCGGCACCCTGACCGAGGCCAGCATCCGCCTGGAGCGGCAGGTGGACTGCCGGGGACAACCCAGCGAGCGGGTGCTGGAGCTGGCCTACCTCAACAGCTTCTTCGAGACCGGTCTGAAAAGCCCGCTGGACGAGGCGATCCTCGCCAGACCGGTCGGCACCGGCGCCTGGCGGAAGATCGACGAGGTGCCCTTCGACTTCGAGCGGCGGCGCGTCTCCGTCCTCATCGACGACGGCACGTCCCGCTGGCTGGTGGTCAAGGGAGCGCCGGACGACGTCATCGGGCTCTGCACCCAGTACGAAAGCGGCCCCGAAGCCCTCGCCCGGCCCATGGACGAGTCGGCCAGAGCGGCCGTCCACGACCAGTACCGCGCCCTGGAGCAGGACGGCCTGCGGGTGCTGGGGATCGCCTGGCGCCCGGTGGCGACGGACCATCCGCACGCGGTGGTGGGCGACGAGGCGCAGCTGGTGCTCGCCGGCTTCGCCGCCTTCCTCGACCCGCCCAAAGCCAGCGCCGCCCCGGCCCTGGCGGCGCTGGCGGAAAGCGGCGTGGCGATCAAGATAGTCACCGGCGACAGCGATCTGGTCACCCGGCACGTCTGCCGGCAGCTGGGAGTTCCGGTCGCCGGCCTGCTGACCGGCAAGGAGATCGACCAGTTGGACGATCACGCCCTGTGCGCCCGGGTGGAGGCGGCGAACCTGTTCTGCCGGGTCAACCCGGCGCAGAAGGAGCGAGTCATACGGGCGCTGCGGGCGCGCGGCCACGTGGTCGGCTACCTGGGCGACGGCATCAACGACGCACCGTCCCTGCATGCGGCGGACGTCGGCCTGTCGGTGGATTCGGCGGTGGACGTGGCCAAGGAGGCGGCCGACATGATCCTCCTGAAGCAGGACCTGCAGGTGCTGCAGGCGGGCGTGCTGGAGGGGCGGCGGACCTTCGGCAACATCATGAAGTACATCCTGATGGGAACCAGCTCCAACTTCGGCAACATGTTCAGCATGGCCGGGGCGGCGCTGTTCCTGCCGTTCCTGCCCATGCTGCCGACCCAGATCCTGCTCAACAACATCCTCTACGACGTCTCGGAAATCGCCATTCCGCTGGACGAGGTGGACGACGAAGAGATACGCCGCCCCCATGCCCTGGACCTGGAGTTCATCCGCGACTTCATGCTGGTGATCGGGCCGATCAGCTCGCTGTTCGACTTCCTCACCTTCTACCTGATGCTGCGGGTGCTGCAGGCCGGCGAGAGCCTGTTCCAGACCGGCTGGTTCGTCGAATCGCTGTGCACCCAGGTGCTGGTGATCTTCGTCATCCGCACCCGCAGCAATCCCCTGAGAAGCCGTCCCTATCCCGTGCTGACGGCGGCCTCGCTGGGCATCGCGGCGCTCGCGGTGCTCCTGCCCCTGCTGCCGCTGGCCGGCCATTTCGGCTTCGTGCCGCCGCCCGCCGCCTTCTACCTCATCCTCGGCGCCATGGTGCTGGCCTATCTGCTGATCGTGGAGCTGGCCAAACAAGGCTTCTACCGCTGGATGCGGGCGAGAAGAGCGGCACGGGGATAGAAGACTTGAAGCCCCGGATGAGGCCCGAGGTCAGCGCCGCCCGGAAGCGCTAGCGCGACGCGTCCCGAGCGCCGTTACCGGCCCGAGAACGGGCCGGCAGGAGTGGACGACTACTCGGTCTCGATCGACTGGATACGCGCCTTCTTGCCGTGGGTGCTGAACTCGAATTTCACCTTGTCCCCCACCTTGAGGTCCTTGAGCTGGTCCGGCGTGGCGGAGAAATGCCGGGTCTTGGCGCCCCAGCTCAGGCTGGGTACGGCATCGTGGGCGATGGTCACGCTCTCCTTCTGGATCGACTTGATCGTCCCGGTGGCCTCCGCCGTCTGCTCGGTGCCGCTCTTGTGTTCCGGCCCCATGTGCTCGGTACCTTTGTGTTCACTGCCGTGTTCAGAGCTCATGGGGTCGGAGCCGGTCGAGGTATCGGCAGCGATCGCCGTCTGGCTGAGCGCCGCGATCATGGTAACGACAAGCAGGTATCTCATTGCTGGATTTCCTCTGCGTGGCTGTCAGTTGCGAATGGGCGCCGACAGGGCCCGTCATTCGACGCCGGAATACGGCACCGTCGTCGAGGTCACGTCTGCGGCGGGCGGATTCCAGTGCCCGGTTAACCCTAGATCAGCCGCCTGCGCGACGTCCGGCAGGCTAACCAATGGGCGCCCACGGCGGGCTCACTGCCAGCCGTAACGTCGGACGAACCAGCCCTTCATCAGCTGGATGAGCACGGCGTATCCCAGCAGGATGCCGATCAACCAGGGGAAGTAACCCCATGGCAGCGCCTGCAGCTTGAAATAACCAGCCAACGGCGATACCGGCAGCAGCAGGCCGACTCCGATGATGGTCAAGGTCAGCGCCAGCAGTGGCCAGGACGCCCGGCTGCGGATGAAAGGCAGCTTGCGCGTGCGGATCAGGTGTACCACCAGGGTCTGGGAAATCAGCCCCTCGACGAACCAGCCGGTCTGAAACAGCCGCTGTTGCTCCGGGCTGTTCGCCGCGAACACGAACCACATGAGCAGGTAGGTGAGAATGTCGAAGATCGAGCTGAGCGGTCCGAAGAACACCATGAAGCGCCCTAGGTCCTCGGAACGCCAGTGCTGGGGACGCTCCAGCAGCTCCTCGTCGACGTTGTCGAAGGGAATGGCGGTCTGCGACAGGTCGTAGAGCAGGTTCTGCACCAGCAGGTGCATAGGCAGCATGGGCAGGAACGGCAGGAAGGCACTGGCCACCAGCACGCTGAACACGTTGCCGAAGTTCGAGCGGGCGGTCATCTTGATGTACTTGAGCATGTTGACGAAGGTCTTGCGGCCCTCGGCAACCCCCTGCTCCAGCACCAGCAAGCTCTTCTGCAGCAGGATGATGTCGGCGGCCTCCTTGGCGATGTCGACCGCGCTGTCCACCGAGATGCCGATGTCCGCCGCGCGCAGGGCCGGCGCGTCGTTGATGCCGTCGCCGAGGAAGCCGACCACGTGGCCGCGCTGGCGCAGCAGGCGAACCAGACGTTCCTTGTGCGCCGGTGTCAGGCGCGCGAAGACGGCGGTGCGCTCGCAGGCGGCGGCCAGGGCCTGGTCGTCGAGCGCCGCCAGATCGCTACCGGTCAGCAGCTCCCGGGCGTCCAGACCAACGGCGCGGCAGACGCAGCGGGTGACCCGCTCGTTGTCCCCCGTCAGCACCTTCACCGTCACGCCCTGCCGCCGCAGCGCCTTCAGGGCCGCCACGGCGGTTTCCTTCGGCGGATCGAGGAAGGCGATGTAGCCCATCAGCGTCAGCTCGCGCTCGTCCGCGAGCCGATAGTCGGCCTGGGCCGCCGGCAGCTCGCGCCGGGCCACCGCCACCACCCTCAGCCCCTCGTCGTTAAGAGTGGCGGTGTGGGCGCGGATCTCCACCAGCCGCGCGGCGTCCAGCGGCTCGCTGGAGGCGCCGTGGCGAACCCGGGTACAGACCTGGAGCACCTCTTCCAGCGCGCCCTTGCAGATCAGCAGATGGCCCTTCCCCTCCTCACCGACCACCACGGACATGCGCCGGCGCTCGAAGTCGAAAGGCAGCTCGTCGACCTTGACGAAGCGCTCGACCAGGCGCAGCTCGCCCCGCGACTCCGTGCGCTCCAGCACCGCCACGTCGAGCAGGTTCTTCAGGCCGGACTGGTAGTAACTGTTGAGAAAGGCGTATTCCAGCACCTCGTCGGAGGGCGCGCCGAAGGCGTCGGTATGGCGCTCGAGGACGATCCGGTCCTGGGTCAGGGTCCCGGTCTTGTCGGTGCACAGGACATCCATGGCACCAAAGTTCTGGATCACGTCCAGGTGCTTGACCACCACCTGCTGCCGGGACAGCACCACGGCCCCCTTGGCCAGCGTGGAGGTAACGATCATCGGCAGCATCTCCGGGGTGAGACCGACGGCCACCGACAGGGAGAACAGCGTGGCCTCCAGCCAGTCGCCCTTGGTGAAGCCGTTGATCAGCAGCACCACCGGCGCCATCACCAGCATGAAGCGGATCAGCAGCCAGCTGACCTTGTTGATGCCCCGCTGGAAGGCATTGGGCTCCTCGTCCCGCTGAGCGACCCGCGTGGTCAGGTTGCCGAAGAAGGTGGCACGACCGGTGCCGATGACCATGGCGGTGGCCGAGCCGCTAACCACGTTGGTGCCCATGAAGCACAGATTGTCCAGCTCCAGGGGGTTGCGCGCCTCCGTCCCGGCGCGGTGCGCGAACTTCTCCACGGGCAGGGATTCGCCGGTCATCGCGGCCTGGCTGACGAACAGGTCGCGAGCGTGCAGCAAGCGCAGGTCGGCGGGGATCATGTCGCCAGCGGACAGGCGCACGATATCGCCGGGCACCAAGTCGCGGATCGGCACCTCGACGCCGAAGGACGGCTGGCTCCGGCCGGCCTGCCCGGGACGCAGCACCGTGGCGGTGTTGCCGACCATGGCCTTGAGCTGCTCGGCGGCGCGATTGGAGCGGGTCTCCTGAAAGAAGCGCAGCAGGGTCGAGACCACCACCATGGTGCCGATCACCAGCGCCGCGCTCAGATCCTCGGTCACCCAGGAGATCAGGGCCAGGGCGGTCAGCAGCAGATTGAACGGGTTGCCGTAGCACAGCCACAGGTGCCGGCCGAGCGAAGCCGGACGATCCTGCTCCACCCGGTTCTCGCCAAAACGCTCGCGCCGCTCGTCCGCCTGCCCGGCACCGAGCCCCTGCGGGCCGCTGTCATAGGTGAGGTACAGCTCGGCCTCGTCGCTGCAGGCCGCCGCGACCAGCGACTCGACGAAGGCCGTCGGCAGTTGGGCGCGCGCCGGGCCGGGCACTAGGCGCTCGGACAGGACATCGCGGCGGAAGTGTCGGCGTTCGAGGCGGTGGCTAAAGAACTGCAGGAACAGTTGGGCGAGAATCTTGAACATGGGCACTCCAGATGCCCCGGTCGCGACGGCCAGGGTCGACGCCTTGTCAGGATGCTTCTGCTGCACGGAGCGTAGCGCATAGAAAGACCTCTCCCCGGCCCCGTCGTTGCCGGCCCCCGGTCCCGTACCGCGCGACGCTTACAAGCCCGTGGGATTCCGGCCATTGTGGCGCCGGCCGCCGGCGACCATGCTCGAGTTCCAACGTCGGGAGCACGCCGATCCGCACACACGAGGGCACCGTTCATGAAGACCGTGGCGCAAATCCTCCGGGACAAGCAGAACCGCGACGTCCACACCATCGGCCCGCACGCCACCGTCCTGGAGGCGCTGCAGGTGCTGGCCGAGAAGAACGTCGGCGCCCTGCCGGTGGTCGAGGACGGCCAACTGGTGGGCGTGATCAGCGAGCGCGACTATGCGCGCAAGGTCGTCCTGCGCGGACGCTCCTCGGTGGGCACCCCGGTCCGGTCGATCATGAGTGCGCCGGTGGTGACGGTGGGGCCGCAGCATAGTATCCGGGCCTGCATGGCGCTGATGACCGATCGCCACCTGCGCCACCTGCCGGTGGTCGAGAACGGCCACCTGGTGGGCCTGCTGTCCATCGGCGACCTGGTGAAGGAGGCGATCGCCGAGCAGGACGCCCTGATCGGCCAGCTGCAGCAGTACATCCGCGGCGAGTGAGCCGGGCTCAGGAAACGGTGAACTGCCCCACCATCTGCCGCAGCCGGCCGGTGTTGTGGCGCACGCTGGCCGAGCTGCCCTGCAGGTTACGCAGGATCTCCTGCATGTCCTGCGCGGCGCGGTCGACGTTGCGCACCGTGTTGCCGTAGTGCTCGCCGCGCTGCGCCAGCCGGGTGATCAGTTCGAACATCTGCCCCACCGCCTCCTGCAGCTGGCGGTTGGCCGAAGAACCCAGCTCGGCGTCGCCCAGCTTGTCGTCGACGCTGGCCACGCCCTCGTTCATGAAGGCCACCGCACCGCGGGTCTCCGCCTGCAGGCCCTCCACCACGTGGCGGATATCCTCGGCCGCCGCCGCGGTGCGCGAGGCCAGGGTACGGATCTCCCCGGCCACCACGGAGAAGCCGCGACCGTGCTCGCCGGCCCGCGCCGCTTCGATGGCGGCGTTGAGCGCCAACAGGTTGGTCTGCATGGTCACCCCGCTGATCAGCGAGACGATGTTGCCGATCTGGCCCATGCGGCTGTCCAGCGACTGCACGCTGGCCGCCGAGCGCTCCACCACGTCGCGGATCGCCTGGGTGCTCTCCCGGGCGCTGCCGATCACCGTGTCCATGGCTCGCTTCATCTCCTCGGCGGTCAGCGAGGCCTGCTGGATCTCGCTCAGCTGCGCCTCGACCATGCGCAACATCTCGCCCATAGCGCCGGCCATGGACTGGGAGTTGGCGCAGGCCTCCTGGTTGCGCTCGAGCATCTGCTCGTTGGTCTGGCCGACGCTGCGCGAGGCGGCGATCACCGCGCCGACGGTGCCGTCCAGGTTGTCGATGAAGCTGTTGATCCAGCGTCCCAGATCGCCGGTCTCGTCGTTGGCCATGCGCTCGCTGTCCAGGCGCTGACTGAGGTTGCCGCCGCCCTCGGCGATGGCGCGGATCACGTCGGTCATCTCCTGCAGGCGCCGGGCCGGACGCCGCGGGCCGAAAACGGCGAAGGCCAGGCCGGCCGGCAGCAGGAGCGCGGCTTCGAGCAGCGCCTGAGTGCTCTCGGACAGGCCGCCGTAGTGGCGCAGTAGGGTGCAGGCCCCCAGCCAGCCGCCCAAGGTGAGGAAGAAGGTGCGCATCAGCCCCAGGGTCAGCGAGCGCCGGCGATAGACCTCCTCCAGGTCGGCCTCGCACATCATGCCCCAGCGATCCGGCGAGCCGGGCAGCTGGAAGGTCAGGCCCTTGCCCACCACCGGGACGTGGCGGTAGTCGGAGTAGCCGGGATAGGTGACGAACAGGTTGCTGCCCTTGCGGATGGTCTCGCGCACCCCCGGATGCAGCTCGCCGGTGGCCGGATCGACGAAGCGCAGCTCCAGCTCGGTGTGACGCTTGATCTGCACCCGGCCCCAGCGGGTGTGCACGCCGCTCTTGAGGTTCTCGCCGAGGCTGAAGGTGCTGTCCTCGAAGCGCGAGCGCGACAGCGCGATGCCCGGGGCGATGCTGCGGTCGAAGCGCGATTCGACCATGAACAGGTAGTTGTCGCCCGAATCCTTGTAGACGTGGCCGGCCTCGCGCTGGATCAGGTCGCCCAGCACGTCGTTGGGCACCCGCCCACAGAGGCAGCCGAGCACCTGGCCGTCCCGGCGGATCGGCTGATAGAACATCAGCGTCACCTCGTCGTGGAAGCGCGAGCTGGACGGGCCGATCTCCAGGGTCAGGGGATCGCGGTAGGGGCCGTGCAGGAACGGCTGGCGCAGGCCGGAGGCCAGGGCGCGGGGGTCGGGTTCGCCGACCTGGCAGTGGTGCGGCCAGCTGGAGGCCAGCACCAGTCCTTCGGGCGAGACCACGAACAGCTCGGAGAAGTCCGCGGAGCGCTGCAGCTTGTCCTGCAGCAGGTCGTTCTCCAGCAGGGAGAAATCCTGCCCGAGGGCATCGGCCAGCTCGGCCAGGTAGGCCCACTGGCTGCGGGCCCAGCTCAAGAGCAGGCGCACCCGGGTCTCGGCGATGCCTTCGAAGACCTGTTCCATCACCGGATAGGTGGAGCGGTTCAGCCAGCACGACCAGCCCATCGCCAGCTTGCCGGTGCGCCCCAGCCAGGGGAGCCAGCGCCGCTCGGCGCCGGACAGCTGCATGTCATAGCTCTTCTCATAGCTCTTCATGGTCGGCCTCCCAGCCCATTGCAGTGGCACTTTGATACCGGGCGGATAGCACGAACTGTGCCGCCGGTTTTGCGCGGGGCGGCACAGGCGTCACGGGCCGGGGAAGGCGCGGCCTTGGGCGGTCGTCCCAGCATGCGGAACGGCGGCAGGAAACCGGCGATAACGCACCAATAGAAAGCCACGAAACGCACCTTCACAGGCGAATGCACCAATTCAACGCACTAATGACATAAGTCCTTGTCACTCAATCGGTTGCGATCGAAGGCACGAAAAGAAGACGCTCCAGAGTGGAGCGCACATCAGGCGTCCCGGCGAACGGAGGCTTCCGGAATCGGACCGGGCTCCCCGGCGCAGGGTTCCTCCTCGCCCGCCTCCGCAGGCCTCAGCAGCCGCCCGACCTCGCCGAGAATCCGTCCGGCGACCGCCTCCACGGCGGCGGCGACCTCGGCGCTCAGGGGCGCCCCGATCCGGAAGGAGCGGCCCTCCACCGCATAGACCACCAGCTGCGGCGGCGCCAGCCCGAGGACGCGGGCGAGCGCCAGCGCCTCGGCCAGGCCGAAGCCGTGGCAGGAGGCCGGCGCCGGCTCCGCGACCAGCTCGTCCATGGCTGGCTCCAGACGGCGGATGCATCCCGGCTCGCCCGCCGGCGCCGAGGCATCCACGCAGATCAGGGCGGCGAGGCCGGCCCAGCCCTCGATCAGCCCGAGCGCGTCGCCGCCGCACACCCGCAGCTCGACCCCGGCGGGCAAGCCACCGCGCAGGCGGGCGGCGACGGCCGGGCCGAGGCCGTCGTCGCCGCGGTCGGCATTGCCCAGGGCGAGCACCTGCACCCGTCTCATCCGCGGTGCAGCTTCAGGCGGAGGAAATGGGTCGAGCAGGAGATGCAGGGGTCGTAGTTGCGGATGCCCAGCTCGCAGCGCTCGCGGATGAAGTCCTCGGGTTGGTCGAGCAATGGCGTGGCGATGGCCTCTAGATCCGCCTCGATGCTCGGCTGGTTCTGCGCGGTGGGCGGGACGATGCGCGCGCCGACGATGGAACCGTCGGCGGCCACCTCGTAGCGGTGCCAGAGGCTGCCGCGCGGCGCCTCGGTGCAGCCGAAGCCGACGCCCGCGCGCGGCGTCACCGGCAGCGCGGCGACCGGCGGCGGACGGTAGGCGGCGATGATGGCGAGCGCCTCCTCGCAGGCGTAGAGGATCTCCAGGGCGCGCACCAGGATGCTCTGGAACGGGTTGCGGCACACCGGACCGAGCCCCGCCTCGCCGGCCAGTTGGCGGATGTGCGGCGGCAGGCGGTCGAAGTTCAGCGCGTAGCGCGCCAGCGGCCCGACCAGATAGGCGCCGCGGCGCTTGAGCAGCGAGTGCAGGGCCGTCGAGTGGGGCACCTGGCGCTCCTCGAACTCGGTCTCGTAGTCGGCGACATCGATGTCGATGTCCCGGCTGGACACCAGCCGCCCCTCGTTGAAGGGATATTCGTGCGGATGGCGCAGGGCGACGAACTCGTAGTCCCGCTCCATGTGCGGGAAGGGAAAGCCGGCCACCCAGCGCACCAGCTCGACGGCGCTCTCCCGGGCGCGGCCCAGTTCCTCGGCCAGCGGCGCCAGCTCGGCGCGGGTCGGCACCCGGTAGAAGCCGCCGACCCGGACGTTGATCGGATGGATCTCGCGCCCGCCGAGCAGGCGGACCACGGCGTTGCCGGCCTTCTTCAGGGCCAGGCCCTGGCGCACCCGCTCGCCGTGCTCGACCGCCATGCGGATCGCATCCGGATAGCCGAGGAAGTCCGGCGCGTGCAGCATGACCACGTGCAGCGCATGGCTCTCGATCCACTCGCCGCAGTAGATCAGCCGGCGCAGCGCCCGCAGCGGCCCGTCCACCCGCACGCCGAAGGCGTTCTCCAGGGCATGCACCGCGCTCATCTGGTAGGCGATCGGGCAGATGCCGCAGATCCGCGAGACGATGTCCGGCGTCTCGGCGAAACCGCGCCCGCGCAGCAGGGCCTCGAAGAAGCGCGGCGGCTCGAAGATGCCGAGCCGGGCGGCGGCGACCCGGCCGTCCTCGACGTGCAGGTCGAGGGAGCCCTCGCCCTCGACCCGGGCCAGGTAATCCACCTTGATCCGCTTACTCGTCATGGGCTTCCCCCTCCTCGCGGAACCCCGGGGCCCAGGCGTTGAAGGTGTGGAAGGCGCGGCGGATGTCCCGCGCGGGCACGCCCATGGCCGCCCACTGGCGGGCCAGCATCGCGGTGTCCGGGGTCTCCATCGGCCCGTAACAGCCGTAGCAGCCGCGCCGGTAGGCGGGGCAGAGGGCGCCGCAGCCGGCGTGGGTCACGGGACCGAGGCAGGGGGTGCCCTGGACCATCACGCAGACGTTGCCGCGCCGCTTGCACTCGATGCACACGCTGTAGGCGGGAATCGCCGGCTTGCGTCCGGCGAGGAAGGCGGTGATCACCTCCAGCAGCTGCCGCTTGTCGATCGGGCAGCCGCGCAGCTCGAAATCCACCGGCACGTGAGCGGCGATGGGCGTCGAGGTGGCCAGGGTCTCGATGTACTGCGGCTGGGCGTAGACCACGGCCAGGTATTCCTTCACGTCGGCGAAGTTGCGCAGCGCCTGGATGCCCCCGGCGGTGGCGCAGGCGCCGATGGTGACCAGGAACCGCGACTGCCGGCGCACCTCGCGGATGCGCTGGGCATCGGCCGGCGTGGTGATCGAGCCTTCCACCAGGGAAAGATCGTAGGGCCCCGCCTCCATGGCGCTGGAGGCCTCGGCGAAATGGGCGATGCGCACCACCTCGGCGAGCGCCAGCAGCTCGTCCTCGCAGTCGAGCAGGGACAGCTGGCAGCCGTCGCAGGAGGCGAACTTCCAGACGGCCAGGCGCGGACGCGTGTCCATGGTCAGATCTCCGGCACGGCGAGGATGCCGCCGATGCGTTCGAGGCTCAGCACCGGCCCGTCCCTGCAGACGAAGAAGGGGCCGAACTGGCAGTGGCCGCAGAGGCCGATGGCGCACTTCATGTTGCGCTCCATGGACAGGTGGATGCGCCCGGCGTCGATCCCGGCGGCGAGCAGGGCGTTGGCGGCGAAGCGCATCATCACCTCCGGACCGCAGACCAGCGCCAGGGTCTCCCGGGGGTCGAGGCCGGCATGGGGGATCAGCGCCGGCACCACGCCGACGTGACCGCGCCAGCCGGCATCGGCGTAGTCGACGGTGAGCAGCACCTCCAGATCCGGGCGCCGGCGCCAGCGCTCCAGCTCGCGGCGGTAGAGGATGTCGGCCGGGGTGCGGCTGCCGACCATGAGCACCACCCGGCCGTAGCGCTCGCGCCGGGCGAGGGCGGCGTAGATCGCCGGGCGCAGCGGCGCCAGACCGAGCCCGCCGGCGACGAAGAGCAGGTCCGCGCCCTCCGCCTCGGCCAGCGGCCAGGCGCTGCCGAAGGGGCCGCGCACGCCGAGGCCGGCGCCCACCTCCAGGCGAGTCAGCGCGCCGCTGACCGCGCCGACGTTGCGGACGGTGTGGATCAGGGTCGCGCCGCGCTCGGCATCTCCGCTCAGGCTGACCGCCACCTCGCCGACGCCGAACACGTAGAGCATGTTGAACTGGCCGGGCAGGAACGCCGGCCGCTCGCCGGCCAGCGGGGCCAGCTCCAAGGTCACCGCGCCGACCAGTTCGCGGCGGCGCCGCTCGACCCGGTAGGGCTGCGGCAGGAACGGATCGGCGCAGGCCGCCATCTCAGCGCTTCCCGTAGACGTCGAGCAGCTGCAATCGGGTGGCCTGCAGGCGCTGCACCAGGATCGGCAGGAAGCGCTTCATCATCTCGTAGCCCAGGTGATGGTCGCACTCGCACTTGCCGCGCAGGCAGGCGGCGTCCAGGCCGATCGCCCGGGTCAGCTCCACCGCGCGGGCGGAGAACTGCCAGCGGTACGGCGGCAGCAGCCAGGAGGCGCCGACGATCTCGCCTTGGCCGAGGGTGGCGAAGACCGCCGGCGGCCGTCCCGGCTCGACCAGCTCCAGGGCCACCCGGCCGTGGCGGAGCAGGAAGAACTCGTCGGCCGGAGCGCCCTCGCGGAACAGGTAGTCGCCGGCGGCGAAGCGGACGTTGCGCGCGCAGCCGGCGACCAGCCGGCCGTATTCCGGAGCGAAGCCGGCGAAGAACGGATGCCGGCCGAGGATCTCCTCAATGCCCTCCATGGGGTTCCCCCTTGCTGGCATGGGGCGTGGCACGGATGGCCGCCGCCTCCTCGGTGATGTCGATGCCCACCGGGCACCAGGTGATGCAGCGCCCGCAGCCGACGCAGCCGGAGCTGCCGAACTGGTCGATCCAGCTGGCCAGCTTGTGGGTCATCCACTGGCGATAGCGACCCTTGTCGCTCTGCCGCACGCTGCCGCCGTGGATGTAGGAAAAGTCCAGGGTGAAGCAGGAATCCCACAGGCGCACCCGCTCGGCCGAGCCGGCCAGGTCGCTGTGGTCCTCCACCGTGGTGCAGAAGCAGGTCGGGCAGACCATGGTGCAGTTGGCGCAGGTCAGGCAGCGCTCGGCGACCTCGTCCCAGCGCGGATGCTCGGGATTGCCCTCCAACAGCTCCTGCAGGCCCTCGGTTTCCAACGTGCGCCCCATGCAGCCGGCGGTGCGCGCGACCAGCGCGGCGGCCGCCGCCAGGTCGGACTCCGTCGCCGGCCGCTGCGGCAGCGCCGCCAGCAGCTCAGCGCCCGCCGCGCTGCCGACCTCGACCAGGAATTCGTGGCACTCCGTATCCAGCAGCTCGGTCAGCGCCAGGTCGAAGGCGCCTTCGGCCTTCGGCCCGCTGCCCATGGACACGCAGAAGCAGGTGCCGCCGGCCACGGAGCAGTTCAGCGCGACGATGAAGGCCTCGCGCCGGCGGCGCTCATAGGCGCCGTCGCGGTAGGGCCCCTCGCAGAACACCCGGTCCTGGATGGCGATGGCCTGCAGGTCGCAGGCGCGCACGCCGAGGAAGGCGTAGCGCGGCGCGGCCTCGGCGGCGTTGCTGAAGATCAGCCCGCCCTCCTCCTGCCGCACCCGCCAGAGAATCTCGCTCGGCGGCAGCAGGAAGCGCTTCCACGACTGCGGGCCGGCGGCGAAGCCGAACAACGCCTCGTCGTCGCGCCGCTCCAGGCGGTAGTGGCCGGGGCCCTGGCGCTCGGTCCAGCCGGCCGGCAGCTCGGCGACGGCGGCGATCTCGTCGTAGAGGATCGCCCCGTCGCGCAGCGTCGGTCCGAGCACCCGGAAGCCGCGCTCGGCCAGGGCCTCGATCAGGGCCTGCAGGCCGTCGCGGTCGAGGACGGCAGGGGCGGTGTTCGGCGGAGCGTCCATCCTCGCCTCCTGGCAGGAGCCGGATATGCAGGAGCGCATTCGTTCGCGTTTGGACGGCCGGGGGGCGAATTAATTCGCCCCCGCGCGCACCACCTAAGGATAACGGATGCGCTCAGAGCGCGCGCTTCTCCGCCTCCGCCAGGGGCATGACGGTGACCCGGACCTCCGGGTCGTGGACGCCGCCGCCGAGGATCACCCCGCGCAGCGGCGAGACGTCGCCGAAGTCGCGGCCCCAGGCCAGGGTGATGTGCTCCAGGGCCGGGCGCATGTTGTTGGTCGGGTCGAAGTCGACCCAGCCCTGGGTCGGGCACCAGACCGAGACCCAGGCGTGGGAGGCGTCGGCGCCGATCAGCCGCGGCTGGCCGGGCGGCGGGGTGGTCAGCAGGTAGCCGCTGACGTAGCGCACCGCCAGGCCGCGGGAACGCAGGCAGGCGAGCATCAGATGGGCGAAGTCCTGGCAGACCCCGCGGCGCTCTTCCAGCACCTGGGACAGCGGCGTGGAGACCTGGGTGGCCGCGGCGTCGAAGGTGAACTCGGCGAAGATCTTCTCCATCAGCGCCTGCACCGCCGGCAGCAGCGGCCGGCCGGGGCGGAAGCAGTCGTCGGCGAAGCTCGCGAAGGCCTGCTTGAGGTGCACGTAGGGCGACTCGAAACGGAAGCGCGCTGCCTCCAGCTGGGCCGCGGAGAGCGGCCGGCCGCTGTAGGCCAGGCCCAGGCAGACCTGCTCCCAGGCCGGCGAGTCGGCCAGCTCGAAGGCCGGGCGCGCGAGCACCTCGACCTGCAGGCGGGCGCGCACCTCCAGCTCGTCGTGGGGCCGCTCGAAGGCCAGCCGGGTCAGCGGGTTGCCGAAGGCGTCGAGGCCGTCGGTGCGCCGCGTCGGCTCGGGCTCGACGACCAGTTGGCGGCCGCCGCAGCGCTGCCAGGGGAAGTCCCGCGGCCAGAGGTGGACCAGCTGCTGGGACAGGGACACCGGCGCCGAATAGCGGTAGCGGGTGTCGTGGAGAATCCGGTAGTGGGCGCTGTTCATCGGGATTGGGTCCGCTGGCTGGCGTCGACGTGCACGAAGAAGCGCAGGCCGAGGTAGTCGGAGAGCTGCCCCGCCGTCGCCGCGGCATCGCGCAGCAGAGCGGCCAGCTCGGCCAGCGCGGCGGCGTCGACGCGCTCCAGACGACGGAAGTCGAAGGCCAGCAGGCGCGCCTCCAGGGCGCCGATGTCCGGCGGTGCCAGTTCTAAGCGCTCGGCCAGCCCGCGCAGCGACGCCTGCAATTCACGCAGCTGGAACAGCACCGAGTGGGGGTTCTGCTCGTCGCGCAGGAGCAGGTCGAGCACCGGGATCAGCTGCGCCGTGGCCATGTAGCGGGTGCGGTAGGTGATGCTGCTGTTGCCCAGTTCGAGCAGCCAGGCCAGCGCCGACGGATCGGCCTGCGCCGGGCCGTCGAGGAAGCCGGCGATGCTGCCGGCGACGAACTGCAGACGCTCGATGCGGCAGCCGATCAGCAGGAACAGCCAGCCGTGGTCGCGGGTCATGTCGTCGAGGGCGAAGCCCGACAGCGAGGCCAGCGAGATCAGCAGGCCGTCGAGGAATTCGAGCAGCTCGCCGAAGTCGGCCCTCTCGTTCTCCAGCCGCTGGGCGCTGCGCTGCAGCTCTCGCAGGGCCTGCCAGTGCGACTGGGACAGCTTGCCGCGGACGCTGGCGGCGGCCGCGCCCAGGTACTGCAGGTCGTTGCGCAGGCTGGTCGGCCAGTCGCGGCCCTGCACGGCCTGGCGCAGCTGCCGCTCCAGCGTCAGGTCGTCTTCCCCGCCGAGCAGGCCGAGGCTCTCCGCCACGGCCAGGGCGGCCTGCAGGGACTGCGGGTCGTCGTCATCGTCCACGTAGCGGGCCAGCATGATGCGCAGCAGCCGCGCGCAGTCCTCGCTGCGCTCGCAGTAGCGGCCGTACCAGAACAGGTTCTCGGCGACCCGCGACGGCAGGTAGGGGTCGCTGCGCACGATGTCGGCCACGCCCAGGGGACGCACCCACTGCCAGGGCTCGCCGGCGCCGTGCCGGCCGCCCAGCACCCAGGTGTCCTTGCTCGCCCCGCCGCGCTGCATGGACAGCACCTCGGCGTCGGCCTCAGCGGCGACCCGGGTCAGGCCGCCGGGCATCACCCGATAGCCGTCCCGGCAGGCCACGGCGAACACCCGCATGCCGATCGGGCGCGATTCCAGACGGCCGCTGGCGGCCTGCCAGACCGGCGCCTGGGACAGCAGCGGGCGCTCCTGGCCGACGTAGGCGTAGGGCCGCAGGCGCAGGCGTTCGGCCAGGACGGCGCGCTCGACGTCGTCCAGTTCGGGGCCGAACAGCGGCTCGAAGTGCTGCGACGGGTAGGCCGAGCGGATCAACAGCTGCGGCAGCTTCTTCACCGCCTCCTCCAGCACCGGCGGTTCGCCGCACCACCAGCTGGCGATGGACGGCAGCAGCAGCTCCTCGCCGAACAGCCGGCGGTTGATCGCCGGCAGGAAGCCGGGCAGGCCGGGGGACTCCAGCACCCCGCTGCCGAGGGCGTTGGCCACCAGCACGCGGCCGGCGCGCACCGCCTCGAGCAGGCCGGTCACGCCGAGGGCGGAGTCGGCGCGCAGCTCCAGCGGGTCGCAGAAATCGTCGTCGAGCCGGCGCAGGATCGCGTGCACCCGCTTCAGCCCGCCGAGGGTCTTGAGGTAGACGGTGGCGTCGCGCACCGTCAGGTCGCTGCCCTCGGCCAGCGGATAGCCCAGCTGGCGCGCCAGGTAGAGGTGCTCGAAATAGCTCTCGTTGAAGCGCCCGGGCGTCAGCAGCACCACCAGCGGCGTCTCGCCGTCGCTGGGCGCCTGGCGCGCCAGGGTCTCGCGCAGGCCGAGGAAGAAGCCGGCGATGTACTGCACGCGCAGGTCGCGGTAGAGATCGGGCAGGGCGCGCGAGACGATCTGCCGGTTCTCCAGGGCGTAGCCGGCGCCGGAGGGTGCCTGGGTGCGGTCGGCGGTGACCCACCAGCGGCCGTCCGGCCCGCGCGTCAGGTCCACGGCGTAGACGTGCAGCCAGGTGCCGCCCGGCGGACGGATGCCCTGGCAGGGCCAGAGGAAGTTGTTGTGGCCGAACACCAGATCGGTCGGCAGCAGCCCCTCGGCGAGCAGCCGCTGCGGGCCGTAGATGTCGGCCAGCATGGCGTTCAGCAGGGTGGCGCGCTGGGCCACGCCACGGGCCAGCGGCTCCCATTCCTCGGCCGGAATCAGGTTCGGCAGCAGATCCAGCTCCCAGGGCCGGTCGGCGCCGTCCGGGTCGGCGTAGACGTTGTAGGTCACGCCGTTTTCCTGGATCTGCCGGGCCAGCAGCTCCTGGCGCTGGCGCAGCTGGGCCGGCGGGCAGTTCTGCAGGTAGTCGAACAGCCGCCGCCAGTGCGGCCGCACCCGGCCCCTGGCGTCGAAGAGCTCGTGGTAGGTCGCGGGGTCGCGGGCGGCAGCGGACGATTTGGACATAGGAACTCGGTCGGACAAAAGATCGGTATGGGAGCGAACCCGGGCGCGACAGGCCGCACAGCGGCTCGGTCGCGGATGGGCTCGCTCCTACCTGCGCAGGTTCATGTCCTGCGCAGATCCAGGGTCATCGGCAGCTCCCGGTTCTCCACCGGCGCGGCTGGCGTGAGCTTGCCGGGCGTGTGGCCGATGCGGAAGAAGCGCGCCAGACGCCGGCTCTCCGCCTCGTAGGCGTTGACCGGCAGGGTTTCGTAGTTGCGCCCGCCCGGATGGGCGACATGGTACTGGCAACCGCCCAGGGAGCGCTGCATCCAGGTGTCCACCAGGTCGAACACCAGCGGCGCGTGCACGCCGATGGTCGGCTGCAGGCAGGAGGCCGGCTGCCAGGCGCGGTAGCGCACGCCGCCGACGAACTCGCCGACCTTGCCGGTGGGCGTGAGCGGCACCGGCACGCCGTTGCAGGTCAGCACGTAGCGGTCCGGCGCCATGCCGGCGACCTTCACCTGCAGCCGCTCCAGGGACGAGTCCACGTAGCGCACGGTGCCGCCGACGGCACCCTCCTCGCCCAGCACGTGCCAGGGCTCCAGGGCCTGGCGCAGCTGCAGGTCGATGCCCTGCACGGCGAAGTCGCCGAGCTTGGGGAAGCGGAACTCGAAGTGCGGGGCGAACCATTCCGGGCGCAGGCCGTAGCCGCACTCGTTCAGCTCGTGGAGCACGTCGTGGAAATCCTGGGCGACGAAGTGCGGCAGCAGGAAGCGGTCGTGCAGCTCGGTGCCCCAGCGCACCAGGCGCTGCGGCCGGTACGGCTCCTTCCAGAAGCGCGCGATCAGGGCGCGCAGCAGCAGTTGCTGGGCCAGGCTCATCTGCGCGTGGGGCGGCATCTCGAAGGCGCGCAGTTCCAGCAGGCCGAGCCGGCCGCTGCTGGAGTCCGGCGAGTACAGCTTGTCGATGCAGAATTCGGCGCGGTGGGTGTTGCCGGTGACGTCCACCAGCAGGTTGCGCAGCAGGCGGTCGACCAGCCACGGCGGGCAGTCGACGCCCGGCTCGGGCATCTGGGCGAAGGCGATCTCCAGCTCGTAGAGCGAATCGTTGCGCGCCTCGTCCACCCGCGGCGCCTGGGAGGTCGGGCCGATGAACAGGCCGCTGAACAGATAGGACAGCGACGGGTGGTTGTGCCAGTAGCTGACCAGGCTGCGCAGCAGGTCCGGCCGGCGCAGGAACGGCGAGTCCGCCGGGGTGGCGCCGCCGAGGACGAAGTGGTTGCCGCCGCCGGTGCCGGTGTGGCGGCCGTCGATCATGAACTTCTCCGATGACAGCCGGGTCTGGCGCGCCGCCTCGTAGAGGAATTCGGTGCGCTCGACCAGCTCGTCCCAGCTCGCCGCCGGGTGGATGTTCACCTCGATCACGCCCGGGTCAGGCGTCACGCGGAAGTGGACGAGGCGCGGGTCGGCCGGCGGCTCGTAGCCTTCCAGCAGGACAGGACAGCCCAGTTCGGCGGCGGTCGCCTCGATGGCGGCGACCAGCTCCAGGTAATCCTCCAGGCGCGCAAGCGGCGGCATGAAGAGGTACAGGCGGCCGTCGCGCGGCTCGGCGCAGAGCGCGGTGCGGACGATGCCGGCGGCCGACTCGAACGGCGCCGGCTGCACGGCGGTAGCTTGGGCGGCTCTGCTCCGGCCGGAGGCCGCATCCTGCCGGACAGCTTCCTGCCGGGCCGGCGCCCCGCGCAGCTGCCGGACGATCTGCGTCAGGCTCGGCAACGGCGGGAAGCTCTGGTTCGGATCGGGCGACTGCACGTAGGGGTAGTCGCTCTGGCTGACCCAGGGCTGCGAATCCAGCGGCAGGCGATAGCCCAGCGGCGAGTCGCCGGGGATCAGCCGGCAGTGCTCGTCGCGCAGAAACCAGGGGCCGGACTGCCAGAGCGCGCCGCCGACGCTGCGGGCGAGCGGCAGCACGTGGCCGACCACCCGCTCGAGGCCCTGGTCGAACACCCGGCGCAGGCGCTCGCGCTCCAGCGGATCGGCCAGGCGCGAATCCTCAGGGCTCACGTTCTCCGGCAGTCGGCGTTCGCGCCAGAGGTAGTAGAGCCAATCCTCGTAGGCCGGGAAGACGTGCTCGGCGGAGAGGCCCAGGTAGCCGGCGAGGATCGTCAGGAAGCGCGCCGCCAGTTGGGCGTCGGCACCGTAGTCGCGGCTCTCGTCGGCCAGGAGCGCGGCGTCCCGCCAGACCGGCTGGCCGTCGCGGCGCCAGAAGCAGTTCAGCGACCAGCGCGGCAGTTGCTCGCCCGGATACCACTTGCCCTGGCCGAAGTGCACCAGGCCCTGCGGCGCATAGTGTTCGCGCAGGCGGTGGAACAGCTCGGCGGCCAGGCGGCGCTTGTTCGGCCCCAGTGCCTCGGTGTTCCACTCCGCATCGTCCGGGTAGTCGACGGCGACGAAGGTCGGCTCGCCGCCCATGGTCAGGCGCACGTCGGCACGGGCGAGATCGGCGTCGACCTGCCGGCCGAGGGCGCGGATCGCCTGCCACTGCTCTTCGCTGTAGGGCCTGGTCACCCGCGGCGCTTCCCAGATGCGCTCGACGCGCATCTCGTGGGAGAAATCGCACTCGCACTCGTCGATCAGCCCGCTGATCGGCGCCGCCGAGGACGGCTCGGGGCTGCAGGCCAGCGGGATGTGGCCCTCGCCGGCGAACAGCCCGGAAGTCGGGTCGAGGCCGATCCAGCCGGCGCCCGGCAGGTAGACCTCGCACCAGGCGTGCAGGTCGGTGAAGTCCACCTCGGTGCCGCTGGGACCGTCGAGCGCCTTCACATCGGCAGTGAGCTGGATCAGGTAGCCGGAGACGAAGCGCGCCGCCAGGCCCAGGTGGCGCAGCAGCTGCACCAGCAGCCAGGCCGAGTCGCGGCAGGAGCCGGAGGCCTTTTCCAGGGTCTCCTCGGGCGTCTGCACTCCCGGTTCCAGGCGGATCAGGTAGCGGACGTCGCGGGACAGGCGCTGGTTCAGCGCCACCAGGAAGTCGACGCTGGGCCTGGGCGTGCGCTCGATGCCGCCCAGATAGTCGGCGAACCGCGGGGTCGCCGGCAGGGTCGCCAGGTAGGGCGCCAGCTCGCGCCGCTCGCCCTCGGTATAGGCGAAGGGAATCTTCTCGGCGTAGGGCTCGAGGAAGAAGTCGAAGGGGTTGAACACCGCCATCTCCGCGACCAGGTCGACCTCGACCTTCAGCTCCCGGGTCTTCTCCGGAAACACCAGGCGCGCCAGGTAGTTGCCCTGCGGGTCCTGCTGCCAGTTGATGAAGTGCTCGCCCGGCGCCACCTTCAACGCATAGGAGAGAATCCGGGTGCGGCTATGGGGCGCCGGACGCAGGCGGACGATCTGCGGGCCGAGGGCGACCGGACGGTCATAGCGGTAGTGGGTGACATGGTGCAAAGCGACATGAATCGACACGGCGAGCCTCCTGCGAGCCAAACGCGATAGCCGATGCTAGCAAGTCCTATGCCCGCGAATATGACAGCACCTCCCGGTTTTCCTTCCGCCGCCAGCACCAGTTAAGGGCAGCCAGTCCAAATCGGTGCCAATGATCGCACCAGCAGCGGGCAACCACTTAGCACATCCGCATCCGATCAAAAAACGTACAAACGCAGCGCCTCGGGTATAATCGCCGCCCCCTCGGTTCACCCATCCGCCATGTCCACAGCCCCTCTGAGCGGCCCGCAGCTGCGCGCACGCTTCCTCGCCCTCGACGACTTCCTGCTCCGCCACCAGGCGTTCTGGCGGCCGCGCCCGTTCCAGCATCTGCAATTGCCCTGGGAGAGCGAACATCCCGAACTCGCCGGCTGGCTGCGCCGGCGCTCGCTGGAGGAGGCCGAGGCCGACCACAACCATCCCGAGCGTCTCGATGCGCCCCAGCCCTTCGCCGCCATGGCAGCGATCTCGGCCGCGCTCGCCACCGTCGGCGAACTGCCGGACGGCGACTGGAACGCCCCGCCGGAGCGCTTCGCGGTGGACATCCCCGGGCGCAAGTGGCAGCAGATCAGGCAGTTCGCCAGCCGCTTGCGCTTTCGCGAGAAGCCCGCCCACTGGCTCGACTGGTGCGCCGGCAAGGGCCACCTCGGGCGGGTCCTGGCCCACGACGGCAGCGCGCTCACCTGCCTGGAACACGACGCGGAACTGGTCAAGTCCGGCCAGGCGCTCAGCACCCGCCTGCGGATCCGCGCGCAGCACCGCCTGCAGGACGTGCTCGCCGTCGATGCCGCCGCGCAACTGCACGCCGAGCACACGCCGGTCGCCCTGCACGCCTGCGGCGAGCTGCACATGCGCCTGCTGCGCCTGGCCAGCGCTGCCGGCTGCCGGCAGCTGGCCGTGGCCCCCTGCTGCTACAACCGCATCGCCGGCGACGACTACCAGCCGCTTTCCGCCGCGGCCAAGGCCTCTGGGCTGCAGCTGTCCCGCGAAGACCTGCGCCTGCCGCTGAGCGAAACCGTCACCGCCAGCGCCCGGGTGCGCCGCCAGCGCGATCAGTCCATGGCCCGCCGCCTGGCCTTCGACCTGCTGCAGCGCGAACTGCGCGCCATCGACGACTATCTGCCGACCCCCTCGCTGCCCAGCGACTGGCTACAGAAACCCTTCGCCGACTACTGCCGCGACCTGGCCGCCCTCAAGCAACTGCCACCTCCTCCCCCGTGCGACTGGCTGGCCCTGGAAGCCTGCGGCTGGCAGCGCCTGGCCCAGGTGCGCAACCTCGAACTGGTTCGCAGCCTGTTCCGCCGCCCGCTGGAATTCTGGCTGCTGCTCGACCGCGCGCTGTACCTGGAGGAACAGGGCTACCAGGTCCGACTCGGGCGCTTCTGCGAACCGGCCCTGACCCCGCGCAACCTGCTGTTGCTGGCCGAACGGATTACCCGCAACAGCTGTGGATAACTCTGTTGATGCTTTCCGGAAAAAGCCGCCGGAAGCCGGCCGGACGGGTCCGCAAAGGTGCTGATCGCTTTTCGAGTCCCCACGAAAAACCAAGCGCAAACATGGGCTTATAAAATGCGGCCAATGGACGCATACGGAGTGCCATCACCCATCTTGCATGATCGCCCCAGATGTGAATAAGCGCAGCGGCAGGATCGCTGCGTTCACTGAGCCAGCAGCGCTAAGTGGTTTACTCACAAAGACAAATGGCTATAATGGCGACCCTTCTCGGCCGGTATAGCTCAGCAGGTAGAGCAACTGACTTGTAATCAGTAGGTCCCGGGTTCGATTCCTGGTGCCGGCACCATATAAAACAACGAAGGCCCGCAGCGATGCGGGCCTTCGTTGTTTTTGGGGGTTCTGCTCCCATTGAGCGTGCAGCTGGCGTGGGCTGCTCTCCGTCTATGGCCTGCCCTTTCCCGTTTAGCCGAGCTCAATAGCCCCAGCACTTAGCCCATGAAGGGCGACGGCGAAGTGCCCTCCCCGCGGGCAGCCTCTGCAATGGCAAGCAGCGCTCCCTGGCCGCAAAGGGACCGACGCTACAGACCGTCGCAGGCGACCCGCCGGAGATCCGCCGAGGTGAGGACGCCCTGTGCCGTCCGGCTCTTCGCGGGTACGACGGCCGGTTTCGTGCGGATGTCGAGCCGGTCGGCAGTCCATGGCAGGGAATGATGGGCAGCCGACCGGAACTGGCCGCTGGCTCCGTGGAAGTCCCAGCGCGTCACGGCGACGGGGTCCGCGGCGCCCCGCTCCAGATGGATCCGGTTGAAGGAGTTCGGGGCCTGGCCGCGAAGGCGCGTGGACAGGGCGGTACCGGCCTGCACTATCCATATCTCCCGCTCCAGATGCGGGTATTGCTGGCTCAGCGGCAGGACGTAGGGCCGGTGGTTGTGTCCGCCCATCACCATGTCCAGCCCCGCCTCGGCCCAGCGGGTCAGGGCCTCGTGGGCGCCGTGCTGAAGGTTGCGGTAGTCGTCCGCCCGCATCCCCCCGAAGGGCTGGTGCGCCACCAGGATCCGCCATTTGTCCCGATGGGTCCGGCGCAGCCGGTCGCAGACATAATCCACCTGCTCGGGAAGGACCCGGCCATCCTTGCGGCGCTTGGGATGGGTGGTGTTGAGCCCGATGACGAGCAGGTCGTCAGTCTCGAACACCGGCTCCAGATCCCCGCCGATGTAGCGACGATAGTTGTCGTAGGGCCGCAGGAAACGCGCCAGCAGGTTGTGCAGTGGCAGGTCATGGTTGCCCGGGATCACCAGGGTTTCCCGGACGCCGCAGCGTTTCAGACGCTCGAGGAAGGCCCGGGCGGCGGCGAACTGGCTGCGCCGCGCACGCTGGGTGATATCTCCGGAAAGTACCAGCAGGTCGACGCCCTGGTCGCGCACATGAGCTTCCATGGCCTCCAGTACCGGCTGCTGCTCCGTGCCGAAGTGAGTGTCCGAAATGTGCAGAATTGTTGTCATGGGCTAACCATCATTCCGTGAGTGGAAATGTCCTGTTCGGGGCCCAAGTTACCGGGCGTGGCTGAAATCAAGCTGAACGACACTGAAAAGCTCCCCTGCCCAGAACCTTACCGCGGGAAAAACGGGCCGCTCGGCCCTGCGCCCCTCCAAGGCGATCGTCCCTGCGCCCCCTATGCACGTTACGTCGATATCGTCCTGACGTCGATGGACCAGAACTCCGGGAACCGGATCGTCCATGTTCGGCCAGCCGGCCCGGGCTATCCGCATTCCCGGTTCAAGGAGACGCTATATAGAGGTCTCGCGGCACGCATATCCATCGGCCACTCCTATGCATATGACACTATTTCTTCTTTGTTACAAAATTAAGCCATAAACGGCTATAAATCAGGCCATTACCCTGGTTTCGGTTGATATTATTTCAACATCACACGCCGGAGCGGCAGACACCGCTACCGGCACCGCTAAAGACGCCACCTCGGAATTCATGACGAAAGGTCGGGATCGCCACGGGCTCCCGGCCGCCAAGAGCAACCAATGAGCTTTTTCTCTTTTCGCACGGTCGCCGGGGCGGTAATCGCCATCCAGGCCGGCCTGACCAGCGCCGCAGACACCCCGGACGCCAGGACAACCCAGACCAGCGCAGCGACCAGGGCTGCCGAAACCGCCGAGCCGGACATCACCGAACTGGCCCCCATGACGGTGCAGGGCAACTACGACAATGCGGTCGGCACGTCCGATGCGGCCAGCCAGGGCGTGGTGAACGCCAAGCTGATCCAGAGCCGCCCGATCCTGCGCCCGGCCGAGGTGCTGGAGTTCGTGCCGGGGGTGATCATCACCCAGCACAGTGGCGACGGTAAGGCGAACCAGTACTTCCTGCGCGGCTTCAACCTGGACCACGGCACCGACTTCGCCACCTTCGTCGACGGCATGCCGGTGAACATGCCGAGCCATGCCCACGGCCAAGGCTACAGCGACCTCAACTGGCTGATCCCCGAGCTGGTCGACCGGATCGGCTACCGGAAGGGCCCCTACTCCGCCGAAGAGGGCGACTTCGCCTCCGCCGGCGCCGCCCGCATCGGCCTGGTGGACCGGATGCCGCGGGGCATGGCCTCCCTCACCGGCGGGAGCTGGGGCTACGGCCGCAGCCTGATAGCGGATTCCCATGCCGTCGGCAACGGCGACCTGCTCTACGCCTTCGAGGCCAGCCACAACGACGGCCCCTGGGACAAGCCGGAGAACTTCCGGAAGCTGAACGGCGTGCTGCGCTACAGCTTCGGCGACGACGACAACCTCAGTCACATCACCGCGATGGGCTACTCGGCCAAGTGGAACTCGACCGACCAGATCCCCAAGCGTGCGGTGGAAGAAGGCCTGATCGGCCGCTTCGGCTCCCTCGACTCCAGCGATCACGGCAGGACCGAACGCTACAGCCTGTCCTTCGACACCCGGCGCAAACTGGACGACGGGCTGTTCAAGTTCAACGCCTACGCGATCCACTCCCGCCTGGACCTGTTCTCGGACTTCACCTACCTGCTGGACAACCCGGCCGACCTGGGCGGTGCGGCCAACCCCAGCGGGCTCGCCGGCGACCAGTTCGAGCAGGCCGAGAAGCGCGACGTCTTCGGCTTCGCCAGCAGCCGCGCCTGGTTCGGCGAACTCGCCGGGCTGGACATGAGCAACACCCTGGGCGTCCAGCTCCGGCACGACCGTCTCGATCCGGTGGGGCTCTACAGCGCGGCCAACGGCAAGCGGGTGGATACCACCCAGAAGAGCCAGGTGCGCGAAACCGCCGCCGCCCTCTACGGGGAGAACTCCCTGCAGTGGACCTCCTGGCTACGCAGCGTCGCGGGGCTGCGCCTCGACCACTACAACTTCGACGTGAACAGCAACATTCCCCAGAACAGCGGCAAGCGCAGCGCCATCATCAGCTCGCCCAAGCTGTCCCTGATCTTCGGCCCCTGGGCCCAGACCGAATACTTCCTCAACTACGGCTACGGCTTCCACAGCAACGACGCCCGCGGCGTGACCGCCCGCGTCACGCCCAAGGAGCTGCAGGCCACCAGCCCGGCCGATCCCCTGGTGCGGACCAAGGGCGGCGAGATCGGCATCCGCACCGAAATCGTCCCGCGGCTGCAGAGTTCCATCGCCTTCTGGCAGTTGAGGGTGGGCTCGGAGCTGGTGTTCTCCGGCGACGCGGGGGACACCGAGCCGAGCCGGCCCAGCCTCCGCCGGGGCATCGAGTGGAACAACCACTACATGGCCCTGCCCTGGCTGTTCTTCGACCTGGACCTGGCCACCTCGCATGCCCGCTACACCCGCTCCGACCCGTCGGGCCAGCACATTCCCGGCGCCATCGAGAAAGTGGCCTCCTTCGGCGTGTCCGTCACCGACCTGGGGCCCTGGTTTGGCCAGTTCCAGCTGCGCTACTTCGGCCCGCGGCCGCTGATCGAGGACAACAGCGTGCGCTCCAAGGCCACCACCCTGGCCTACCTGCGCGTGGGCTACAAGTTCAATCCGGACTGGAAGCTGGCCCTGGACGTGTTCAACCTGTTCGACAGCAAGGCCGACGACATCACCTACTACTACGCCTCGCGTCTGGCCGGGGAAAGCGCCGGCGGGATGGAGGACGTGCACTTCCACCCGGTGGAGCCGCGCAACGTCCGCGCGACCCTGACCACCTATTTCTAGCGGCCGAACGCCCGGCGCAGCAGGTCGGGCAGGATCTCGCCGGCCTTGCCCACCAGGCCGAACACCCGCTCGCCCCCGAGCAGAACCGGCTGCGGGTTGATGTGCAGTACGGTCGCACCGTTTTCCTGGGCGATGAGGGGGATCTGCGCAGCCGGCTGGACCACTCCGGACGTGCCGACGGACAGCAGCAGATCGCAGTCGCGCGCCGCGGCGAACGCCTCGCGCAGAGCCTTCTCGGGCAGCGCCTCACCGAACCACACGACGCCGGGCCTGATCTTCCCGTTGCAGTGCGGGCAGCGCGGCGGCTCGATCCGCGCGCCCACCTCCGGCACGTCCGGCACTGGCAGGGCCTGCCGGTAGGGCCGGGCGCAGGCGAAGCAGCGCGGTGCGCTCAAGCTACCATGCAGGTGCAGCACATCCCGGCTGCCGGCGCGCTCGTGTAGGTCGTCGACGTTCTGCGTGACCAGCGTGAGTTTCGGCACCCATCGCGCCAGCTCGGCGATCGCCCGGTGCGCCGGGTTGGGCTGCGCCTGCAGCGCCTTCCTCCGCCGCCACTCGTACCAGCCCCACACCAGCGCGGGATCGCGGCGGAAGGCATCCGCGGTGGCCAGCTCGGCCGGATCGAAGCGCTCCCAGAGCCCGGTCAGGGCGTCGCGGAACGTGGGGATGCCGCTCTCGGCGGAGACGCCCGCCCCGGTGAAGACCACCACGTGCCGGGCCTCGCGCAGCCGATCGGCGTTGAATTCCATGATTTCTCCCTCTATCGGACAAGCACGAACGGATTTCAGAGCCCGGAACGCGAGCATTCCCCCGCCCGCGCCGGCTCGCGGGCGGGGCCGGCCGCCGCGAAGGGCAGGAACTCCAGTGCGGCATCCGCGACAGGCTCCTCCAGCAACATCGTCCGGTCGAATGCGAAGTCGTTGAGCACGCGCCAGGGCGGATGGCGACCCTGGCGCGGCAGCAGGGCCTGAGCGCGCCGGATGTAGCCGGCGCGCAGAGAGTCCAGCACGGACTCCTCCTGCATCTCGCCCGCCGGCGCCCTGGGCGTGAACACCTCCAGCCCGTTGCGGCGCATGTGCTCGAACAGGCGGCACAGGTAGCGGGCAGCCAGGTCGGCCTTCAGCGTCCAGGGCGCGTTGGTGTAGCCGAAGAGGATGCCGCAGTTGGGGACGTCCTGCACCAGCACGCCCTTGTAGGTCATCCGCTCGCCGACTGGGAGCTCCCGGCCGTCCAACAGCACCCGGATGCCGCCGCAGGATTGCAGCTTCAGCCCGGTGGCGGTGACGACGATGTCCGCCTCCAGCTCCCGGCCTGATTCGAGCCGCATGCCGCGCTCGGTGAAGGTTTCGATGCCGTCCGTCACCACCGAGGCCTTGCCCCGCCGGATGGCGTCGAACAGGTCGGCGTCCGGCACCACGCACAGGCGCTCGTCCCACGGCAGGTAGCGGGGCGTGAAGTCGCGCATGTCGACGCCCGCCCCCAGATGCCTCCTGACGCCGGCCAGCAGCCAGCGCCGCACCTGCTGCGGCCAGCGCCTGGCGGCCTTGTAGATCAGCCGGTTGAGGGCGATGTTCCGCTTGCGCGCCAAGCCGTAGACCAGCGGCTCCGGCAGGATGCGCCGGAGAGCGGCGGAGATCTTGTCCCGACTCGGCACCGAGAGCAGATAGCCGGGCGAGCGCTGCAGCATGGTGACGTGCGCCGCCTGGCCGGCCAGCGCCGGGACCAGGGTCACGGCGGTCGCGCCGCTGCCGACCACGACGATGCGCTTGCCGCGCCAGTCCAGGTCTTCCGGCCAGTGCTGGGGATGGATGCGCCGGCCGCGGTAGCGCTCCACACCCGGGAAGCGCGGCAGATACCCCTCGTCGTAGTCGTAGTAGCCGGTGCAGGCGATCAGGTAGCGGCAGACGAAGACCAGCGCCTCGCCGGTCTCCTCGGCCAGGGCCTTGATCGTCCAGCGCCGCTCCGCGCCGGACCAGCTGGCCTCGGTGATCCGGAGGCCAAAGCGGATCTTGCGGTCGACCCCGAACTGGCGGGCGGTCTCCTCGATGTAGCGGCGGATCGAGGGGCCGTCGGCGAGCACCTGCAGTCCGTTCCAGGGGCGGAAGTCGTAGCCAAAGCTGAACATGTCCGAATCCGAGCGGACGCCCGGATAGCGGAACAGGTCCCAGGTCCCGCCGATGGCCTTGCGCCGCTCCAGGATGGCGAAGCTCAGGCCCGGCGCCTCCCTGGTCAGGTGGCAGGCCATCCCGATACCCGACAGGCCGGCGCCGATGATCAAGACGTCGTAGCGGTTCTCCACGAAACACCTCGTCCATTGCCGTCGCCCGTCGGCAGATTAGAGTAATACCGGTGCGATGGAAGTTTAGGTGCGGCGCGGCTCCTTGGCACAAAGCCAGCAGGACGATCGCGCGAAGCGCCCGCCCGATCGACGACCCACGCTACCGAGCCCTTTCATGCAGATCATCCTGGTGCGCCACGGCAGGCCCGAGCATTCCTCCCCGCGCTGGTGCACACCGGCGCAGATGAAGGACTGGATCGAGCGCTACAACGAGGCGGAGGTCGCCGTCCGCGAGGTGCCCGCCCGGCTCGCGGAGCTGGCCGCCACGGCGGGGGCGGTGGTCTGCAGCCCTTCCGCGCGCTGCCGGCAGTCCCGGGACTGCCTGGGGCTGGGCGCCTGCCCGGCACCCGATCCCGTCTTCGCCGAAGCCCACCTGCCCTATCCAGACTGGTCTTTCCCGCGGCTGCCGCCGAGTCTCTGGCGCCTGCTGTTCCGCTGCGCCTGGTTCTGCGGCTTCGCCCGCCACACCGAGCCCATCGCCGAATCGCGCCAGCGGGCCGAGGCGGCGGCGCAGCGGCTGATCGCGCTGGCCGAAACGCACGGCAGCGTGCTGCTGATGGGGCACGGCATCATGAACCTGCTCATCGCCCGGCAATTGCGCCGGCACGGCTGGTCCGGACCGGCGCCCCTGCTGATGCGGGGTTACTGGCACGCCAGCGTTTATCGCAAGGCCGTAGCCGGACCCGCTGTGGAGACGATCAAATGAAGGATTCGTTGCAGGTGGTGACAAAAAGCCATTACTGTTGCCTGGATTGAGCATCGAGTGCTCGGCATGTAGTGGCTTTTATGGGCGCAGCAACCTACTCGCCGTTCGGGGCCGCCCCTGCGGGCAATGTCCTATCCCTGCCTCGCTCGCGGGCTGAGCCTCGATTCTTTGCTTTGCAGATATGAAAACGTGCCTCATCGGCACGCCACGGGAAGGCACCGTTTGTTATGGCCAGATTTTTCCCCGCCCGCTCCAGCTGCCATTTCGATACCCCAGGCGAACGACGCCTGGCCGAGCGCTTGGATAAAAAGCTCGAAGATGACTATCTGTGCTGGTTCAACGTACCGGTGGGGCCGAAAGCGCTGCAGCCCGACTTCGTGCTGCTTCATCCGCAGCGGGGAGTTCTGATACTCGAAGTCAAGGACTGGAAGCTGGATACCATCCAGACCATGGACCCCGGTACGGCGCAGATCCTCGATAGCGGCCGGTCGAAGTCGGTGCGCAACCCGATGATGCAAGCCCGTGCCTATGCGCTGGAAGTGGCGGTGACGCTGCAGAAGGATCCGGCGCTGAAACAGCCGCCGGGCTCCTCGCGCGCCGGAAACCTGATCATGCCCTACGGCTGGGGCGTGGTCTTCACCGCGATCACCCGCCGCCAGTTCGAGCAGACGAACCTGGCTGAGGTGCTTGATCCGCATCGGGTCATCTTTCAGGACGAGATGACCGAAACGGTGGAGGACGAGGCCTTTCAGCAACGTCTATGGGACATGTTCCATCATGTATTCCCCTGCAAGCTGACCCTTCCGCAGATCGACAGGGTCCGCTATCACCTCTACCCCGAAGTCCGGGTGAACGCCCAACCGGGACAATTCGGTCTGTTCCCTGAGGCCGAGGTCTCGTTACCCAGCCTGATGAAAGTGATGGATCTGCAACAGGAGCAACTGGCTCGCTCTCTCGGCGAAGGGCATCGGGTCATCCACGGGGCTGCCGGCAGCGGCAAGACCATGATCCTCGGCTATCGCTGCGTCCATCTCGCCATGGCCGCGAACAAGCCCATTCTGGTGCTCTGTTACAACCGCTCTCTGGCAGGGCGCCTAAGCCAGGTGATTGCCGAGCGCGGCCTCAGCGACAAGGTCGCCGTGCGAAATTTCCATGCCTGGTGCCGGGACATGCTGGTGAGCTTCCAGATCGACCTGCCCGACTCCCGTCTGCCGGTCGACCAGCAGATGGAGCAACTGGTGGCCAGAACCATCGAAGGGGTGGAGCGCGGCCAGATTCCCCGAGCCCAATACGCCGCGGTGCTGATCGACGAGGGTCACGATTTCCAGCCGGAATGGTTCAAGCTGGTGGTGCAGATGGTCGATCCGGGGACCAACTCCCTGCTGGTTCTTTACGACGACGCCCAATCCATCTACCACCAACGGAGCGGCGATCGTCGTCGCGACTTCAGCTTCGCCAGCGTCGGCATCCAGGCCAAAGGACGCACCACCATATTGCGCCTGAACTACCGCAATACCGTGGAAGTGCTGTCGGTGGCCCGGGCATTCGCGACCGAATTGCTGGCTGCACGCGAAGCGGCCGAGGACGGCGTGCCGGTGATCGCCCCCGAAAGCGCGGGCCGGCGCGGCGCCTTTCCGGAGCTGATCCGCTGCGAGTCGGACTGGCATGAGTGGAACTGCATCATCGAGCGCATCCGCGACGAACAGGGCCAGGGACGCCCACTGAGCGATATCGCCGTGATTTACCGCAGCAACAGCCACGGCAAACGGGCCGAACAGGCCCTGAAGATGGCAGGCATCGCCTATTCGTCCGGCCTTTCGACGAGGGGACGGGGCAATTTGTACAGCGAGGTCGACGCGGTCAAGGTGGTCAGCATGCACTCCAGCAAGGGGCTTGAGTTCGGCCTGGTACTCATTCCCTGCCTGCACGACATGCCCAAGTCGGGTGAGTCCGAAACCGACGAGGCACGCTTGCTCTATGTCGCCATGACCCGGGCTATCGACCGCCTGATCATGACCTATCGGGAACATTCGGATTTCACCCGACGCTTGCAGGATTCGATTAGCGGGGTTCGCCAGAGCCTGGAAGAAGCCGAGACTGTGTGATGGTTTTCAGCAACGTCTCGGAGAGGTCCTGCGCTCTTGTCGGAGGGTTGAAGGCGTTGAGGTCGATACCGCTTTGATGAGGGTGAGTTAATTCGCGCGGCGAACTCCAGCTCCTCCTCTGCACTCCATGCACGCTCCAAATAACCTTGACTGCGGAAAGCCCCCGGCCGTATTCCACCCAACAGGACTGCATGGAGCGGCTTGCCTCGCACTTACCTTTTTGCCACCATCCGCAGCCGGTCGTATCGAATAACAATATGAGCTGCAATGTTTTCGCGGCCGTGGGCGCCCGAACGCTCGGGGCTCCCGCAATTTCCAAGAGCAGTTAACAATGTCAAGGAATGACCGCTTGCCAGCTTCGAACGTGAAGCCCATCCGTGCCCCCCTCGGCCTTCTCTGGAAGAATCTGTCGATCGTCGGGCTGTATGCGCTGGCCGGACTCATCGGCACCTCCCTGCCCCTCCCTCCGGGTTATCCCTCCCCTCTCTGGCCCAGCGCCGGCCTGGGCATCGCGACGCTGCTGCTCGGTGGCCAGGGCTGCTGGCCCGGAGTCTGGCTGGGCAGCCTGCTGACCAATCTGTGGCTAGACCTCTCGCCGACCGGCGCCGGCCTAAGCGCCCTGCTGGCCAGCGCCGAGACCGCCCTGGCATGGCTGGGCATCCGGCTCGCGCGACCCTATCTGCCCGGAGCGCAGCCCGCCCCGGGAAAGGAGGACGGGGGCGGAACCAACCCGGATGGTTCCGCCCTTCCATCGCAACGGGTTCCGGCGGACTGCCAGCAGGGCGGTTGCACCTCGCTCGATGAGATCAGCGCCCAGTTGCGCATCGACGAGCAACGCGACCGCTTCTTCGCCTTGGCGCTCGATCTGTTCTGCATCGCCGGCAAGGATGGCTACCTCCACAGGATCAACCCGGCCTTCTCCCGCACGCTGGGCTGGAGCGAGGAGGAGCTGCTGTCCCGCCCCTTCATGGAATTCGTTCACCCCGACGACCTCGGCGCCACGCAGGCCGAGTTCGAACGGGTGCGCTCGGGCGAGGTCGCCACGGACTTCGAGAACCGCTATCGCTGCAAGGACGGCTCCTTCCGCTGGCTCACCTGGAAAACCCTGCCGCAACCGGGCGAGACCTGGTTCGCCACCGCCCGCGACACCACCGAGCAGCATCTGGCCGCCCAGCAGCTCAAGGAACTGAACGCGCAACTGGAACAGCGCATCGGGGAGCACAGCCAGGCGCTCGTCGAACTGCAGGAAAAGAAGGAGGAACTCCGCGCGGTCCTCGACCACCTGCTCGACTGCGTGATCACCCTCGACTGCCATGGCAATATCCAGGGCGTCAACGCGGCCAGCGAGCAGTTGCTCGGCTATCGACCGGAGGAGCTGATCGGCCGCAACGTTTCCTGCCTGATCGCCGCGCCGCTACGCGAACGGCACGGCGACCATCTAAGCCGCGAACTGGAGGCGTGCGGGCGGCGAGTGATCGGCTCGCGGGTCGAGGTGATCGGCCAGCACAAGGACGGACACTCGATCAGCCTGGAGCTGAGCGCCTCCGAATACTACGTGAACGGCGAGCGTTTTCTCATCGCCAGCCTGCGCGACATTCGCGAGCGCAAGGCGCTGATCGCCAAGCTGACCCAGGCCCGGGAGGATGCCGAGCAGGCGAACCGGGCCAAGTCGGTCTTCCTTGCGGCCATGAGCCATGAAATCCGCACACCGATGAACGGCATCATCGGTCTGATCGACGTACTGGCCCAGGACAACCTGAACGCCTATCAGGCCGACCTGGTGCAGACCATCCGCGAGTCGTCGAGCAACCTTTTGGCCATCATCAACGACATCCTCGACTTCTCCAAGATCGAGGCCGGCAAGCTGGCCATCGAACGGGCGCCGCTGAACCTCACCGGCCTGGTCGACAGCCTGTGCAACTCCCTGCTCGCCCTGGCCCGCTCGCAGGGCGTGGTGCTGAACTACAGCATCGCCGAGGACGTTCCGGGCTGGGTGAAATCCGACGCCACGCGCCTGCGGCAGATCTTCTACAACCTGATCGGCAATGCCCTGAAGTTCTCCGGCGGCCGCAGCGAGCGACCCGGGCTGGTCGAGGTGCGCGTGCGTCTGGCCAGCGCCGATCCGCTGCGGGTGGCCATCGCCGTGGAGGACAACGGCATCGGCATCGCCCCGGAGAACCTGCGCCACCTGTTCACGCCCTTCAACCAGGGCGAGTCCGCCACCAACCGCCGCTTCGGCGGCACCGGCCTGGGGCTGGCCATCTGCAAGCGCCTGGTGCAGATGCTGCACGGCGAGATCGCAGTCGCCAGCATGCCGGGCAAGGGCGCGGAATTCACCGTCACCCTGCCCCTCGAAGCCGCCAGTGCGCCGGCCGACGCCAGCAGCCCGCCCGTCCTCCCCGCCCGGCGCAGGCCGGCCGCGGATGTCTCGTCGCCGCGGATTCTGGTGGCGGAAGACGATGCGGTGAACCGCAAGGTCGTCCAGCAGCAGCTCTCCATCCTGGGCTACGCCTTTGACATGGCCGACGATGGTGCCGAGGCGCTGGAGATGTGGCGGCAGGGCTCCTACGACCTGCTGCTCAGCGATCTGCAGATGCCGAACATGGACGGCTACCAGCTGACCGCAAGCATCCGCAGCGAGGAAGCCGGGCAGAGCCGCATGCCGATCCTGGCCCTGACCGCCAACGCCTTGCGCAGCGAAGCCGAGCGGGCCCTCGGTACCGGCATGGACGAATACCTGACCAAGCCCATCCTCCTCGGCAACCTAGGGGATGCCCTGGAGCGCTGGCTGGGGCGGGAAGGACAGGCCGTGCGGCCGCACCCGCCCGCCGCGCAAAGCACTGTCGAGCAGACGATGCTGGTCGACCCCGCCGCCCTGTGCGCCCAGATGGGCGAGGATGCGGAGCTGATCCGCGAGATTCTCGACCTCTACCTCGACTCGCTGCGTACCCAGTCGTCGCAGATCCGCGAAGCCTTCCAGCATCAGGACACCCACACCATCGGCTCCCTCGCCCACAGTCTGAAAGCGGCCTCCAGGTCCGTGGGAGCGGTCCAGCTCGGGCAGCTGTGCGCCGAACTCGAGCAGGCGGCCAGGAATGGCGATGAGGTGGCCCTCAAGCATGGCATCGCCGCCTTCGCACCGCTCGAGAAGGCCACCGCGGCGCGGATCGAGCAGTGGCTGGAGGAAAGCGCTTCCGCCCCGGCGGAGTGACCGAGGCAACGGCCGCCAAGCCGGCCCGCCGCCGCTACGGCCGCGCCTCGCGCTCCAGCAGGGCGCGCTTGCGCTCCACGCCCCAGCGATAGCCGGACAGCCCGCCATCGCTGCGTACCACGCGGTGACAGGGAATGGCCAGCGCCAGAGCGTTCGCGCCGCAGGCCCGGGCTACCGCCCGCACCGCCGTGGGGGCACCGATCCGCCGAGCGACCTCCGCATAGCTGAGGGTCTCCCCGGGCGGGATCTGCCGCAGAACTTCCCAGACGCGTCGCTGGAAAACCGTGCCGCGAATGTCGAGCGGCAGCTCCAGCCCCTGCCGCGGCGCCTCGATGAAGCCCGCCACCCGGCCGACCAGGCGTGCCAGGTCGGCATCGCCGCCGGTCAGACACGCCGCGGGAAAGCGCTCCCGCAGCTCGCCCAGCAGGACGTCCGGCTCGTCGCCCAGCAGGATCGCGCAAACCCCGCGTTCGCTTGCGGCCAGCAGAATGGCGCCGAGGGCACCGCCGCCCACGGCGAAACGGATCTCGCCGCCGCTGGCCGGAGCCGGACGGCTCTCTCCCGCCTCGGGTATCGCGTTCAGATTCGTCATATGCTTTCCACCTGATCATGGGGCATGCCCCTGGCCGCGACTTCGCCCGCCAGGATGCGCCTGCCCCGATCCGTTTCGCGCCCGCCCGCCGATTTCGCGACGCCGCGGACGCCCCATGGAAGACAGGTTAGCCACCCCGGCACCATCAGGAGAACGATCATGGCGCACATCAGGAAGATCAGCCCCTGCCTCTGGTTCGTCGACCAGGCCGAAGAAGCGGCGCGCTTCTATACCGGCATCTTCGAGAACTCCAGAATCACCCGCCTCTCCCGTTACGGGGAGGCCGGGCGCGAGATCCACGGACGCGAGCCCGGAACCGTGATGGCCGTATCCTTCGAGCTGGCCGGCCAGCCCTTCACCGCCCTCAACGGCGGCACGCTGTTTCGCTTCAACGGCGCCATCTCGTTCCAGGTCGACTGCGCGACCCAGGACGAGCTGGACCACTACTGGGAAAGACTCTCCGCCGGTGGGGACGAACAAGCCCAGCGGTGCGGCTGGCTGCAGGACAGGTACGGGGTTTCCTGGCAGATCCTCCCGCACCTATTGCCCGACCTGCTCGGCGATGCCGACCCGGCCAGGGCCCAGAGAACACTGGAGGCGATGCTGGGAATGAAGAAGCTCGATATCGAGGCGCTGAAGCAGGCGCATGCGGGTTGACCGGCGGTCGACGCCCGCTCCGGAGGAAAAGCAGGGGCGGGCATGACGGGACCATCCGCTCGCAAGCCGCAGGAGAGCCCACTGCATCGGCTACCAACCCTGGCGGTCCGGGGCTCGTTCTGCGGGCCGGCACATTGAAAGATAGCCGCCGCGGCGCAACGGATCGCCGCCTCGAGCGGGAATCTGAGGTCCGACCGCTCACCCCTCCCGGGCCGCCCCGCCTTGTTCCAGCGTCACCACGCACTGCGGATCGAAGGCGACGTCTTCGTGCGCATAGCCGCGCGGGTTGGAAACGACCCGGGTGCCAGCGAGCCGGTAGTCCACGGCATAGTGGGTATGGCCGTGGATCCACAGCTGCACCCCCGGCCCCAGCAGATCGTCCCAGCCGTTGGCGAAGGACGCGTCCAGGTGGCTGCCGGCATAGGGATGTCCCTCGACCGAATGCAACGAAGGCGCATGGTGGGTGATCACCACGGTCGGCCCCGGGAAGGGCCGGGCCAGGCTAGTACGCAGCCAATCCCGGGCGCGTTCGGCGAGGTCGGCGAAATCCTCCGGCTCGGCGAGGCGGTCCTCGTCCCCGCAGTGGATCTGGCGGAAATCCAGCATCCGCTGCCGGGCGATCCGCTGCGCCTGGGCGCGATCCCCGGTCGCCACGTAATCGCTCCAGCCGGTGACGCCGAGAAAGCGCACCCCACCGAGCACCGCCTCGTCGAAGTCCAGCACCCGCACGCGCTCGTCGGCGGCCGCGCGGATCGCCCGGCGGGTCAGCTCCAGATGGCCGCCGTAGTACTCGTGATTGCCCGGCACGTAGAGCACCGGGCCGTCGAATGCCTGCCGCGCCCATTGCAGAGCGCGGACCCCGACGTCGATGTCGCCGGCCAGCACCACCACGTCCGCCTCCACCCGGGCGGGCTGGAACGGGCGCAGCTCGTTGTGCAGGTCGGAGAGGATATGGATGCGCATGACCGGACTCCTGGGCAGTTCCCGACCATCGCAGCGATCGGGAGAGCATCGGGGGAAATGCGGGGCGGGGCAGGCCGGGCCCCGCATCCGCAGAGGCAAGAGTAGGCCGTTGCCGGTCCTGACGGGAAGCCCGCCCGGGAGCTGTGCTCTTTTCCCACGGCCGCCGGACGGCCGGGAAAACAAGCCGCCCCGACCTGTCAAACGGCCGAATCGACGGTATGCTCGTTAATAGGTCGGCTTCACTTCTCGGGCGTTTTTTCGACAATGGGATAGGGACTTCGCCTCGGTCCGGACATGCAGTCCGCCGCCGGGATAGCAATTCGCCTGGGGACACCACCATGAGCAACCAAGCTGACATACCATCGAGCCGCATTCGCCGCCTGCAACTGCAGCCGGGCCAGCGGGCCTTTGTGGTCGGCGACATCCACGGTACCTTCGGCCTGGTCGACGAGGCGCTCGATCTGGTCGAGTTCCGGCCCGAGCAGGACCTGCTGCTGTCGGTCGGCGATCTCATCGACCGCGGCGCGGAATCGGCGCGGGTCGCGGAATTCCTGCAGCGCCCCTACGTGCACGCGATCATCGGCAACCACGAGGAGATCCTCCTGCGCGCCCACGCGACCGCGCAGCCCGACCTCAAGTTGCTCACCCTGATGATCGAGAGCTACGGCGGCGAGTGGTGGCTACGCATCACCCGGGACGCCCAGCAGCGGGTACTCCAGGCCCTGCGTGCCCTGCCCACCCTCATCGAGCTGGCCACCCCCACCGGCCTGGTCGGTATCGTCCATGCCGATATCCCGCCGGGCATGAACTGGCAGACCTTCGTCATGGCCATCGAACGGGGCCATCCGCGCACCCTCGCCACCGCCCTGCAGAGCCGCACCCGGCCGAGCCAGGGGCTGACCCAGCACGTCCCGCTGATCGACCGGCTCTATGCCGGCCATACGGTTCACAAGCGCCCCCGCGTTCTGGGCAACATCGGCTTCATTGACACCGGTGCGGTGTTCCACGCGCCGCCTGGGAACAGCGACTACCATCTGACCCTCGTCGATGCCCTGTCGCCATTGCAGTGCCTGGAAGCGCCGCCGCTGATCGATCGCGGCAGGGTGCGGGTGTACGGCTGAAGGCTTCGCAGCCATCGACTGGCCGAACGGTATGCCCAGGCCCGGAAACGGGCCGATGCGGCGCAATCCCACGAATCACTCCAACACCCACCGCTGCAACAGCGCCAGCCTGCGCTCCAGCTGCTCGATATGCAGCGTCTTGCCGCGCAGCTCCGCATACAGATCGCGGTTGCTACGCACCAGATCGTGGGCGATGGCGCGCTGGCGGCGCAGAGCGTCGCCGTTGATGGCCAGGCTCTCCCTCAGGCTGTGAATCCGTAGCCCCTGAACGGCCAACCCCAAGGCGAACAGGCTGGCGCACAGCGCCAGCAGGTACAGAACCATCCACAACTGTCCCATCTCCTCCATGCCGGGTTCCTCCCCTTTGATGGCATTATTGAATCACTGCGGCAGGATATGTAGTATTAGTGGACATATCTAGAATGTAGACTTGTACAGGTAAAGTTTTCGCACAGATGGAGAGCCCATGAAGCGCGAGCAATCGATCGCCCAGGTGCGCTGGGACCTGGCATTACGCTATCGCCTGATCGAGACGGTAGCCTGGTGGGAGGGCCGGCTGACCACCCATCACCTGATGCAGAGCTTTGGCATCAGCCGGCAGCAGGCGTCCAAGGACATCAACACCTACATCAGCGAACATGCGCCCAAGAACTTGACATATGACCGCCAGCTCAAGGGCTATGTGCCCAGCCGGCAGTTCTGTCCGCTGTTCATCGACGACAGCGCCAGCGCCTACCTGCATCTGCTCAACCAGAACCACGAGCGCGCGCCGCACATCGAGGGCCTGGCCCTGGCCTATGCCCACACCGAAGTGCTGCAGGTACCGGATCGCTCGGTCCGTCCCGAGGTGCTGCGCCCGCTACTCAAGGCTTGCCACGACGGGCTGCGCCTGGAGACCGAGTACGTATCCTTCGCCAACCCGACCCCGGAGGTGCGCCTGATCGCTCCGCACACCCTGGTCTACACCGGCATGCGCTGGCACGTGCGGGCCTATTGCGAGAAGAACTGGGAGTATCGGGACTTCGTGCTGAGCCGCCTGCGCGGCGAGCCGGAGCTGCTGGACAAATCGGAGAACGGCCGCGAAAAGGACGGGGACTGGAATACCGAGGTGACGGTGCTGATCGCGCCGGACCCGCGCCTGGGACCGGCACAGAAGGCGATCATCGAGACCGATTTCGGCATGTGCGACGGGCGACTGCCGGTCGCCACCCGCGGCGCGCTGGTGCAGTACGTGCTGCAACGCTTCCAGATCGACCCCGACAAGGTCCAGGCCAAGGCGGCGGCGCAGCAGATCGTCGCGGCGAACCTGGAGGAGCTCGAGCGCTGGCTCTACAGGTAGGGCTCCTCGCCATCGCCCTCCGCCGAGGGCCGGCCCCCGGGTTATCGCCTGCAGCCAGGTGCAGGCTCGTTTGTTCCAGTCCCTGTAAGCCATTGCCTACAGATGCGGTAAGCCAGGCCCGGGAGGCTCCGCCTCGCCGATCGCCAAGCGATTGATATGACGGGCCCGCCGATCGCCCCCGGACGAACGGAAGCCCGGGGCGGCGACTTGTCGACTCATCGAGGAAGGCTAGTATCACTCTTGCGTCGACGGAACGACGCAGACTGTCAGGGACGATGGTCGGGACATCGCAGGACGGCGATTCATCAGGGTGATGAACAAGGGATGCAGTACATGAAACGAGGCGGGGGCTCCCCCCGCCTCATTTTATGTCGTCGTGCGAATCGGACACCGATACACGAGAAGAAGTCGCCAAGGAAAGGGTCCCCGCTTGAATCCCTCGCTAAATGTCTGCCGACTCCTGATCCTCCTCTTCCCCCTATCGCTCGCTCCCTTCGTCGGCGCTGAACCCCTGCGCTTCGCCCTGGTCGCCAAGACCCTCGACAACCCCTTCTTCGTCCAGACCGGCGAGGGCTGCGCCGCAGCCGCCAGGGCCGAGGGGGATACCTGCGTGCTGCTCGGCGCCCACGGGCCGCTGCATTTCCGGCGGCAGAACGAGGCGCTGGAGCAGGCCCTCGACAGCCATCCGGACGGCATAGCCGTGTCGGTCAGCAACTCCCAGTGGCTGTCCGACCATGCCCTGCGGCATCTGGGCAGCATCCCGCTGATTACCTTCGACTCGGACCTGGCCCCCATGGACCGGTACCTGCGGCGGGCCTACGTGGGCTCGGACAATCTCGCCCTCGGCCGCGATCTGGGCCGCCTCGCCCAGCGCCTCAAGCCGCGTGGGGGCACGCTCTGCATCCTGAGCGGCTGGCCCGACGAGGCCAATCTGCACGAGCGCATCGCCGGCATCCGCCAGCAGCTCGCCGGCGTACGCGCCCCGATCGACCGGCTGCACGGGGAGAACGGCTGGAGCGAGCCGGAGCGCTGCCCGCTGTACAACGCCGACACCTTCCAGACCGCGCTGACCCAGCTGGACACCCTGCTCAAGGCCGGCCAGATCGACATGATCATCAGCGTCGGCGCCTGGCTGGTACGCCGGCCGGAGGAGTTCCGCCAGCATCTGGCCCCCCGGCTCGCGGAGCTGGAGAAAATGGGCAAGCGTCCGGATCTCATCATCGTGACCATCGGCGATCCCAGCGCCGACCTGCAGGCCATGCTCGAGGAGGGCCTGTTTCGGGCCTACATCAGCACGCCGACCTTCGAACTGGGCCGGCAGAGCTACCGGCTCATGAAACGACTGGCAGAAGGCAAGCCCGTTCCCGAGAAGACCTACATCGACCACCGGATCCATCTACCGGGAGCGATCACCGTCCCCAAGCCCGGATCGCACGGCCCCGGCGGCGGATGACCAGCTTCTCCAGCTCCGCCATGCCGAACACGAACAACCCGGCGCCCAGCACCTTGAGCCACTCCGCGGCCGACAGGTCGGCCGCGCCTGGGTGAAGAGCAGTTGCAGGACAATCGCTACCCGACGCAGGGCCGCGGCGTCCATCAGCGCCACTTCGGCCCCGGTGATCGCCGGCTTGCCCATGCCGATGGAAACGGGAACTGTGCCGGCCGCCATGGCGATGCCGCCGGGAGGGACCGAGAAGTCTCTTAAGGCGTCTCCTCCGTCTTGCCGTCCGGCCAGCGGCTGCATTCGAGCAGCCTGCGCTCGTCGGCTTCGATCCGCTGCGGCATATAGTCGCGGAGGAACTCCACCCAGGTACGGATCTTCGCATCCAGGTATTGCCGCGACGGGTACAGAGCGAAGACATCCAGGGGGAACAGCGTGTGCTCGGGCAGCACCCGGACCAGGCTGCCGTCCTGCAGCCCCGGCAGTGCGGTGTAGAACGGCAGCGCGCCGATGCCCATGCCGGCCTTCAGGGCCACGGTCATGGCGTCGGAAGTATTGACCTGGAAATGGGTGTGGCTGACGGTCACCAGCTCCTCGCCGTCGGGGCCGTCGAGCAGCCAGCGATCCTGGCTCATCGCCGCATTGATCAGACGCAGGCAGCGCTGCTTGGCCAGATCGGCCGGCTGGCGGGCGAATCCGTGTTTGGCCACGTAGGACGGCGAGGCGCAGAGCACGCTGTAGGTCTTGCCCAGGCACTTGGAGATGAAGCCCGAGTCCGGCAGATCGCGGGCGATCACCACGGACAGGTCGTACCCCTCGTCGAGGATATCCGTGGTACGGTTGGCCAAGGTAAGATCGAAGCTGACGTCTGGGTATTTCTCGCTGTATTCCGCGGCGGCATTGATCAGGTAATGTTGGCCGATGCCGGTCATGGAATGGATCTTCAGATTACCGGCGGGACGTGCCTGGGCCTGGCTGGCTTCGGCTTCGGCTTCGTCGATGTAGCGCAGGATCTCTTCGCAGCGTTGCAGGTAGCGCTGACCGACCTCGGTCAGGGCGATGCGCCGGGTGGTTCGGTGTAGCAGGCGCGCACGCAGGTGATCCTCGAGCGTGGAGACCGCCCTCGATACGTAGGAGGTGGTCATGTCCAAGCGTGAGGCGGCCGCGGTGAAGCTCCCGGTTTCCGCCACGCAGACAAAGGCACGCATTAGAAAAAGGGTATCCATCGGTTATTGCTCTATAGTTTGCAACGCATGGAAACGCATGGAATAGTGCTTTATCTCAGGGACGGGAGACGAGTGGGACACAGACTTCTGGGGGTACCTTGTCGCCTCGGAGGCACAGCAGAAAGTCTGCCAAGGATTATGGCCTTTTGGTACAGAATATTTCATCGAACCGTCCTATTATCCTGACCATAGATGCCTCCTAGAATCGCGCTCCTCCTCAAGCCCCACCTCCCAGGATTATCTACAGTGCTCAGCAACGTGTGGTCAGGTCTCTGTCTGTCCAGTGTGCTTGCCGTGTCCTCGATCCTTGCCGGCTGCGTCCATAGCGGCGGCATCGTCCCCCAGGCCAAACGTCTCGAGAACCCCGAACTGGTCACCGATGAGGCCATCCACGAGGCTGCCCATGAAGCGGCCTGGCCCAGCGACCAATGGTGGAAGGCCTATGGCGATCCGCAGCTGGATGCCTGGGTCGAACGCGCGGTCAAGGGCAGCCCCAGTCTGGCCATGGCGGCCTCGCGGGTCCGCAAGGCGCTGGCGATGGCAGGGATCGACGAGGCGGCCCTGAAACCGCAGGCCGACTACAGCCTCTCGATCCAGCGCAAGCGCTGGCCTAACGACCACTTCTACGGCCCGGGCGTGCTGTCGCAGACCAACACCTGGAACAACCTCACCACGCTGAATATAAGCTACGACCTCGATCTCTGGGGCGGCCTGCGCAGCAAGAAAGACCGCAGCCTGAGCGAAGCCCGCGTTGCTGCGACCGAGGAGCGCGCAGCGGCGCTGGAGCTGCAGAGCGCGATCGTGCGCACCTACGTCCAGCTGGCCCGGCACTTCGCCGACCGGGACATCGCCGAGGCCGAGCTGGAGCAGCGCAAGGAGCTGCTGAAACTGGCGAACAAGCGCTTCGATATGGGCCTCGGCAACCAGTTCGAGATCAGCCAGGCGGAAGCGCCGATACCGGAAGCCCATCGCCAGCTGGACATCGTCGAAGAGGAAATCGCCCTGGCCCGCAACCAGCTGGCCGCGCTGGCCGGCGAAGGCCCGGGCGCCGGTCAGGAGATCCAGCGGCCGCGCCTGTCGCTGCACGTCGCCGCTCCCAAGCTGCCGAGCGCCCTGCCGCTGGAGCTGCTCGGCCGCCGTCCGGACCTGGTCGCCCGCCGCTGGCAGGTCGCCGCCATGGCGCGCGGCATCGAGGTGTCCAAGGTCGAGTTCTATCCCAACCTCAATCTGCTCGCCAACCTGGGACGCTGGTCCACCCAGGGCGACATCCTGACCTTCATCCGCCAGGACAAGCTGACCTACAGCCTGGGGCCGGCCCTCACCCTGCCGGTGTACGACGGCGGCTACCGGCGCGGCCAGCTCAGCGTGGCGACCGCCGACTACGACCTGGCCGTCGAGCAGTACAACAAGACCCTGGTGGATGCCTTGAAGAGCGTCTCCGACCACCTGATCCAGCTGCACTCGCTGCATGAGCAGGAAGGTTTCGTCAAACACGGCCTGGAAACCGCCGAGCGCCGCTACAAGCTGGCTCAGGAGGCCTACCTCCGCGGCCTGACCGACTTTCGTTCGGTGCTGGAGGCCGAGACCGACCTGTTCATCCAGCGCCGCCTCGAGCAGCAGGTGCGCGCAGGACAGCTCTCCACCCAGGCCGGCCTCTGGGTGGCCCTGGGCGGCGGCGTGCTGAATGCAGACAGCGGTCCGGCCGACGAGAAACTGGAAGCCCATAAAATCAAACTACGCGCACTCTACAAGTACTGAGGTCGGCTCGATGAGCAGTACCGTCAAGGCGCCGCCCAGCGCCTTCCGTCTGGCCCTCGGCGAATGGGCGCGCAGCGATGGGCTCATGTGGGTGTTCATCGCCAAGGCTCTGCTGACCAGCTTCGTCGCCCTCTGGCTGGCCTATCGTCTGGAACTGCCGCAACCAAGCACCGTGCTGGCCACAGTGTTCATCGTCATGCAGCGGCAGAGCGGCGAGGTTCTGGCGAAGAGCTTCTACCGCATCATCGGCACCTTGACCGGCCTGACCGTGATGATCCCGCTGATCGCCCTGTTCAACCAGGAGCGAGTGCTCTTCCTCCTCTGCCTGGCCCTGTGGCTCGGCCTGTGCACCATAGGTTCGGCGCGCTACCGCGACTTCCGCGGCTATGCCTGCGTGCTGGCCGGCTATACCGCGGCCCTGATCGGCCTGCCGCACATCCACGATCCGGAAAACGCCTTCATCCAGGCCCTCTGGCGGGTGCTGGAAATCAGCCTGGGCATCATCTGCACCGGCCTGATCAGCGCCCTGGTGCTGCCGCAGACCACCAGCGCCGTCCTGCGCACCCAGCTCGCCACCCGCGTCCGCGACTTCGCCCGCTACGCCTGCGAAGCCCTGGCCGGCCCGCTCGACCCGCAGCACCTGGAGGCGATCCACGCCCGCCTGGTGTCGGAAAGCGTGACCCTAGAGAACCTGCGCAACACCAGCGCCTTCGAGGACCCGGAAATCCGCATGCGGCATGGTCGGATCGGTCGCATGAACAACGAATTCATGGTCTTCTCGACCCGCTTCCACTCCCTCTACCAGCTGATCCGCCGCCTGGAAAGCGCCCAGGAACCGCATGTCCTCGATGCCCTGAAGCCTTGCCTGGCGATCGTCTCCGGGCTGATCGAACCGCTGCGGGAGCTCCCCTTCACCGATGACCGGGCGGTGCAGTTGGCAGCGAGCATCGAGGCGATCAAGAGCACGCTGATGCAGCAGATCCGCGACGGCCGTGAGCAGTTGCGCTCGCAGCAGGCCAGTGACGTGGAACTGCTGGACTACAACACGGCGTGCGAACTGCTGTTCCGCTTCACCAACGATCTGCACAGCTACGCCGAGACCCATGCCTCGCTGATCAAGCCGCACCACGAGCGTGAACGCTGGAAAGGCGGCTTCGCGCCGCGCGCCAACGGCATGGCGGCCGCCGTGTCGGGCATCCGCAGCGCCGTACTGGTCCTGCTGATGGGCTCCTTCTGGCTGTCCACCGGCTGGGCCAGCGGCAACACCTTCGTGGTCACCGGGGCCTTGGCCACCGGCCTGCTGGCACTGGCCAAGAACCCGCGTCGGACCTCCTTCCAGATGCTGGTTGGCGCGGCCGGGGGCGCCTGCCTGGGCTTCTTCGTCCGCTTCTCCGTCTGGCCCTGGATTGAAGGTATCGAACTGCTCTTCACCAGCATGGTCCCGATCCTGGCCTACGGCGTCTTCCTGCTCGGCCGGCCGCAGACCAGCGGCTATGGCGTGGGCCTGCTGATCTGGTTCTGCATCCTGACGCTGCCGACCAACGTCATCGATTACGCCCCCTATCAGTTCATCAACAACTATCTGGCCGTGCTCTTCGCCTTGTTCATCGTCGCCGTCGTCTCGGCGCTGGTGCTCCCGCCCGACCGCCCGTGGCTGTGGCGGCGCCTGGAACACGACCTGCGCATGCGCGTGGTGAGCGCCGTCAGCGCCAAGCTCAAGGGTCTGGTCAACGACTTCGAGAGCGGAACCCGCGACCTGCTCAACCAGGCCCACGGCCTGGCCGTCGGCCGTCCGGACGTGCAGCGTCGCCTGCTGCGCTGGATGTTCGCGGTGCTGGAGATCGGCCAGGGGGTGATCGAACTGCGCCAGGAGCAGGCGAACCTGCCAGACGAGCCCTGCTACGCCGAGGACAGCGAATGGCGGCTCGGCATCCGCGCCCTGGGCCGGGCTCTGGTACGACTGTTCATCCAGCCCGACGACAGCAACCGCCTGCGCGCCCTGGAAGCGGTCGAACAGGCCATCGCCGCGGTGCGCGCCACCCCCGAACCCCGCGCCCCGCAATTCGATACCTCGCCGTTGCGGCGGGTTCTCAGCCACCTGCACTTCATCCGCAGCTCGTTGCTCGATCCCAACTCGCCATTGGCCGAGAAGACCCCTTACGTCTATAGGAGAACGGCTAATGCCGCGTGAAATCGCCATTGGCGGCGTCTACATGCCGAGCCTGACCCTGCTCTTCCTGCTCACCCTGGCGGGCGCCTGGGTCATCGACCGGCTGCTCGCCTGGTATGGGTTCTACCGCAATGCCTGGCACCCGACGATGCTGCGGGCCAGCCTGTTCGTCTGCATCTACGGTGCTCTAGCGCTGTACATCTACCACTAAAAAAAAGCCACCGCCGCCAAACTGCCCCCTGTTCAGAGAGCCTTGCAATGCCTTGGAAACGTATCATCAGCATCGTCTTTACCCTGCTGGTCTTCGCTGCTGCTGTACTGCTGGTCACCACCCTCTGGCGGCACTACATGGACGAACCATGGACTCGTGACGGTCGGGTGCGGGCCGAGGTGATCAACATCGCCCCGGACGTCGCCGGCCTGGTGGACGAGATCGGAGTGAAGGACAACCAGTACGTCAAGAAGGGCGACGTGCTGCTGCGCATCGACCCCGAGCACTACCACCATGCCATGGCCGAAGCGGAAGCCCTGGTCGCCGCGCGCAAGGCCGAACTGCAGATCCGCCAGGACGACGCCAAGCGGCGCCTCGACATGGACTCCCTGGTGGTGTCCCAAGAAGACCGCATCAACGCCAATCACCGCGTGACCGCCGCCATGGCCGCCCTCCACGAGGCCGAAGCGATGCTGGCCACCGCCAAGCTGAATCTGGAGCGGACCGAGGTGCGGGCGCCGGTGGATGGCTACATCACCAACCTGAACGTGTTCAAGGGCGACTTCGCCCAGCGCGGCGAGCCGGTCATGGCGCTGATCGACGAGCACTCCTACTACATCTATGCCTATGTGGAGGAAACCCGCCTGCCGCTGATCCGCGTCGGCGACCGTGCCGACCTGCGCCTGATGAGCGGCGAGCGCATGGTCGGCCACGTGGAAAGCATCGCCCGCGGCATCTTCGACCGCGACAACCCGGAGAGCAAGGAACTGACCGCCGACGTCAACCCGACCTTCAACTGGGTGCGTCTGGCCCGGCGGATCCCGGTGCGCATCCACATCGACGAGGTGCCGAAGGAAGTGCTGCTGTCCGCCGGCCTGACCTGCACGGTGATCATCACCCCCGCCGAGGATCGCCCGCGTCCGACCCCGGACCGCTGGTAAGCGTGCACTCCCCCTCCTGCCGGCCTTCCGATGGCCGACAGGAGCCCGATCCTCCCTTGCAGCCCGCCGCCATCGACGCCACCATCGGCCTTGACGCGGACATCGCGTGAGAAAGCGAGTGCACCCATGAAGAAGGTCTACCTGGCAGGCCCGGACGTCTTCCATCCGCAGGCGCAGGAAAGGGGGCTTTACCTGCGTCGGCTCTGCCTGGAGCACGACCTGGAAGGACTCTACCCGCTGGACAACCAGTTGCCGCGAGGACTGACCGGCACGGCGGCGGCGCGCTGGATCAGCGCGGCCAACATGGCCATGCTGCGCAGCGCCGATGCCGTACTGGCCAATCTCGAACCCTTCCGCGGCCTGGAGCCGGACTCCGGCACGGTGTTCGAGGTGGGCATGGCCGTCGCCCTGGGCAAACCGGTCTGGTGCCATTTCCCATCGGCCGGCGATCTGCGCGCCCAGGTGCGGCACGACGCCGACGGTCGCGACGCCGACGGATTTCTCGTGGAAGACTTCGCCCTGCCGCGCAATCTGATGCTCGCCTGCACGTGGGCAGGACACAGCGCCAATGCGGAAGAAGCGATCGCCGCACTCGGCGTCTACCTTCGCACCCGTACGCTCTGACCCGGCTTGGCGCCTGGCGCCTCAGGCCAGCGCCTGGGCGGCTTGGCGCGTCGGCCGACTCTTCCGGGCGGCGAGCTCGCGGTACTGTCCCGGCGTCATGCCGAACCACTGGGTACAGGCCCGGTAGAAGCTGCTGTGCTCGCAGAAGCCGAGCAGGTAAGCCACCTCCTGCAGGCTGTGCCCGGAGTGACGCAGATAGAGGCGCGCCTGCTGCCGGCGCACGTCGTTGAGCAGCTCCTTGAACTGGGTGCCCTCCCGGTCCAGGGCCCGCTGCAGGGTGCGCTTGCTGACGCACATCCGCTGGGCGATATCCTCCAGGCGCGGAGCGCCCTCGGCCAGGCTCTCGAGAATCAGCTCGCGAACCCGGATGACCCAGGAGGAATCGCCCAGCGCCGCCAGACGCGCCCTGGCCAGGTCCTCGTGCAGGCGCTCGAGCGTCGGATTGGCGGTCCGCAGGGGCTGCTCGAGCTCGTCCCGCTCGAACAGCAGGGCATTGGTCGGAGCGCCGAAGCGCAGCCCCTGGCCGAACAGTCGGCGGTATCTGCCGGCGTCTTCCGGCTCCTCGTGCATCCTTTCGAGCCGCAGCACCCGCGGCTGCCGCCCCAGCAGCAGGCCGCAGAAACCGAGCAGCGCGGCCAGCCCGGCATCCCAGATCTGCCGCGGGACGGTCTCGGCCTGGCGCAGACGGCAGGACAGACGATAGACATCGCCCTCACGGCTCAGGCTGGCGCAGACTCCGGTGTCCAGCAGCGAGGAGAAATGCACCAGATGCTCCAGCGCATCCTTCAGGGTCGGGCTGGACATCATCACGTAGCCCACCTCGCCGAAGACCCCCAGGTCCACCGTCTCGAACGCCCGAAGTCCGAAATCCGGATCGGCGAAGCGTTCCGTCGCCAGTTCGTAGAGCCGGTAGACGGCGCTGCTCGGCAAGCGCGCCCCCGGCTCGTCCAGCAACGCCAGGTCCAGGCCGGCCTCCGCGCCCAGGGTCTTCCCGTCCAGCCCCGCCAAGGTCAGCGTATCCACCATGAACCGGGCCACCGGCGCCGCAATCGAATACATAGCTATCCCCAGTCAAGCATCCAACCAGAGAGCCTCGGGAGACTCCCCGCCCATTACAGGATAACCATCCCGTCGCCTCATTGACCTCCGCCAATTTCTGGACGAATTCCACCGGCGGCGCGGCTCAGGCCTCGGCCGACGTCGACCGCTTGGCGATGGTCTCTTCCCCGGCGCCGGCCGGCGCCGGTTCGACGGAAGGCATGCTGGCACCGAGATCGACCGCCCGCTCCGCCAGGTTCGTCGCGATGTCGCAGCAGTCGTCCAGAGCGCCCAGCAGGTTGGTCAGGGAGCGCACCACCGGCGCGGCGTCAGACGGCGCATTCCTGGCCACCTCCGCGACCATCCCGCGCATCTGCCGGCGGCCGGCGTCCAGCTGCTCGGCCCAGAGATCGAGCAGCACGCCTCGGGAGGAGGCCAGCAGGCCCCAGAGCCGCCGGTTATGGTCCGTCAGGCTGCGCCACTCGAGCGCCGGATCGGCGACCTGCCCCGGCAGCCGGCGGCCGAGGCAGGCGAAGGCCTGATCGCTGGCCGTGCGCAGGGCGCCGAACTGCAGGCGGAGCAGCCGCTCGCTTGCGTCGGCGCATCTGGCGCTCAGGTCGTGCAGCTCGTCCAGATTGCTATGCTGGGTATCTTGGGAGTCGTTGTAGGACATATCCGAATCTCCGGGAAGGTGGCCGCCGATGGGCCGCGTACGTCTCGAGCACGGTTGCCGGCGGGCGAATGCCCTGGCAGGTTCCTATCATCGCCCCACGCAACAAGTTTTGCGATGCAAAAGAAAAGATTTGTTCCTCTCGGGCCCATCCGTTATAAAAAACACTCGCCATTTGCCGGCTCCCTTACCCCACGATATGGCGCAGTAACGGTGGGAACCGCGTTGATTGGCCTATTCCAATACGACGAGGGTCATCATGAGCCAGGAGATTTTTTTTGCGCAGCAGCAAGCCAGCGTCACTTCCTTCAACAATCTGATCCGCCATCTCGGCGGGTTGCAGAAGCTGCAGACGCAGAACCTGCTGAGCAGCCTGCAGCAGCGCAATGACGAGTCCCTCGAGGCGCTGCGCGCGAGCCGGCTGCGCCTGCCCGATGCCAACGACTGGCGCGAATACCTGATCGACGCCGGCCAGCGCAGCCTGCTGTTCTGGGACGCCCTGCGCCAGCGCGGCGACAACACCCTGGCCTACGAGCGGGCCGGCTTCCCCTTCCTGCTGCATTTCGACTACGAGGTCCTGCTCGACGGCAGCACCCTGTCCGCTCCGGTGAACTATTCCCTGCTGCGGATCATCCCCGAGCCGGGACAGACGACCAACGAAAGCCTGCCGCCGGTGATCGTCATCGACCCGCGCGGCGGGCACGGCGCCGGCATCGGCGGCTTCAAGGAAGACTCGGAGATCGGCGAGAGCCTGCGCGCCGGCCATCCCACCTACTTCATCGGCTTCAGCCACTGGCCGCAGCCGGAGCAGACCCTGGTCGACGTCGCCGCCGCCCAGGCCAAATTCATCGAGACCGTCATAGCCCGCCACCCGAAGGCCGGCAAGCCGGTGGTGATCGGCAACTGCCAGGCCGGCTGGGCGCTCATGAGCCTGGCGGCGGTACGGCCGGAGCTGCCCGGGCTGGTGATCATCGCCGGTGCCCCGCTGTCCTACTGGGCCGGAGTCGACGGCCGCAACCCGATGCGCTATTCCGGCGGCCTGCTCGGCGGCGCCTGGATGACCCGCCTGGGCAGCGACCTCGGCAACGGCCGTTTCGACGGCGCCTGGCTGGTCAGCAACTTCGAGAACCTGAACCCGGCCAACACCTACTGGACCAAGTACTACAACCTGTTCGCCAAGGTCGATAGCGAAACGCCACGCTTCCTCGACTTCGAGCGCTGGTGGAGCAGCCCCGTCCTGTTCAACAGCGAGGAAATCGAGGCCATCGTCGACGACCTGTTCATCGGCAACAGCCTGACCGGCGTCAACCGGCGCAAGGGCGGCCAGGTCGATCTGCGCAAGATCGAAGCGCCGGTCGTGGTGTTCTGCTCCTATGGCGACAACATCACCCCGCCGCAGCAGGCCCTCGACTGGATCGTCGATCTCTACCCGACCGATCTGGCCCTGCACTCCTCCGGGCGCACCATCGTCTACCTCGAACATGCCAGCATCGGCCATCTGGGCATCTTCGTCTCCGGCAAGGTGGCGCGCCGCGAATACCACAACCTGATCGGCGTGATCGACGCGATCCAGGCCCTGCCCCCCGGCCTGTTCGAGCTGATCATCGACGACGTGCCGCGGGCCGGCGAGGGCGCCGAGGCCTACGAGGTGCACTTCGAGTCGCGCAGCATCGCCGACATCATGCGCGAGGACGACGGCCGCGAGGAAGAAGTCGAGTTCGCCATCACCGACCGCGTCTCGGACGTCAACAGCACCCTCTACGACCTGACGGTCCGTCCCTGGCTGAGCCGGCTGATCGACGAACCAGCCGCCGAACTCATGCGCCAGACGAATCCCTTCCGCATGCAGCGGGTCGCCTGGAGCAGCCTGAACCCGGCGCTCTGGTGGCTGCCCGGGACGGCCGAGCTGGCCCGGCGCAGTCGCCAGCCGGCACGGACCGACAATCCCCTGCTGGCCTGGCAGAACCTGTTCGCCAGCAGCATCGAGCACGCCTGGGACACCTACCGGGACATTCGCGACGCCAGTCAGGAATGGGCCTTCCACAGCATCTTCGGCTGGATGGGCGCGCTCCTCTCCGGCCAGCTCCCGCACACGGCCCGCAAGGCCAACCGGCAGGACCCGGAACTGCTGGAGCGGCTGCACGAATGCCTGCCCCAGGGCGGTCCGCTGGAAGCCTCCCTGCGCATCCTGCTGCTGCTCGCCAACGCCAGCGGCAGCCTCGACAAGGAGCTGCTGGAGGGTATCGTCAAGGACTACCGCCGGCGCCTCAGCCAGGAGCCGGGCACCCCCGACATCGCCACCCTGCGCAAGGTCGCGCGCCAGCAGAGCCTGCTGGTGTTCGCCTATCCCGAGGAAAGCCTGCGGACCCTGGCGCACCTGCTACCCGATGGCGCCTCGCGCCAGCGGGTTCTCGCCCAGATCATCCCCGTCGTCCCCGAATGGCATCGCAGCGACGGCCAGTTGGGCAAGGTCTGGCGCGAGCTCTACCAGGCGCTCGGGCTGCCGCTGCCGGCATTCGCCCAGCCGCTCCCGGCAGCCAACGATGCGGCGATGGCGATCGAGGAAGAAAAAGCCAGCGCCACCGAACCTGAAGCGCCGGCACAACCTGAGGCGAAGGCCGCCGCCGAGCCCGAAGCGCCGACTCAGCCGGAAGCCAAGGCCGTCGCCGAACCCGAAGCCCCAGCACAGCCGGAAGCCAAGGCTGCCGCCGAACCCAAAGCACCGGCTCAACCGGAAGCCAAGGCCGCCGTCGAACCCGAGGCACCGACTCAGCCGGAAGCCAAGGCCGCCGTCGAACCCGAGGCACCGACTCAGCCGGAAGCCAAGGTCGCTGCCGAGCCCGAAGCACCAACTCAGCCGGAGGCGCAGACCGTCGCCGCACCCGAGGCGCCAGCACAGCCGGAAACCAAGGCCGCTGCCCCCGAAGCCCCGACTCAACTGGAACTGGCAGCGCCCGCCCAGCCCGAGACCAAGTCGCAGACGGAGCCCGCCCCTGCGCAACCCGCCGTGAAAGCGGCGGCCGAGACCGCCGCCGTCACCCAGCCCGAGATGCAGGTGGTGGCCGAGCCCCAGGTTGAAAGCCGGGCCGAGCCGGCCGCCCCCGAAGCGACCGCCCAGGCGGCAGCGGCGACGCCGGCGAGCCCGAAGAAACCCGCCAAGCCGCGAGTACGGGTCAGGGCCAAGGCCGAACCATCGGCAACCCAGAGCACGGCCGCGCCGGCCAAGCCGCGCGCACCACGCAAGCCCCGCAAACCCGCGCCGGACAAGCCGGAGTAAGAGGATGCCTCCCGTCCCAACAAGGACGGGAGCCCCCGAGAATCGCCAGCGGCCTCAGCCGCCGCTGGCATTCATGAAGCGCAGCACCTGCACCTCGCCGTGCAGGGCGAATTCGTGGCGCTGCGGCTTGCGCAGCAGGGCCTTGCCGATCGCCTCCAGCACCGGCCCGCCCTCGATCGGATGGCGGCGCAGCAGGCCGCGCAGGTCCAACGAGTGCTCATGGCCCAGGCACAGCAACAGGCGCCCTTCGGCGGTCAGGCGCACCCGGTTGCAGGTGGCGCAGAAGTTGTGGCTGTGCGGCGAGATGAAGCCGATGCGGGTCTGCCCGTGGTCGCGCAGGCGCACGTAACGGGCCGGCCCGCCGCTCTGCTCGGCCGAGTCGAGCAGGGCGTAGCCGCGCTCGATCAGCGCCCGCACCTCGTCGCTGGAGCAGAACGCCTCGTCGCGGGAACGGCCGACCTCGCCCAGCGGCATCTCCTCGATGAAGCTGATGTCCAGGCCACGCTCGACGGCGAAACCGACCAGATCGAGCACCTCGTCGGCGTTGCGGCCCTTCATCACCACGGTGTTGAGCTTGATCCGCTCGAAGCCCGCCTGCTGCGCCGCCTCGATGCCGGCCAGCACCTGGGCGAGCTCTCCGGTGCGGGTGATGGCGCGGAAACGCGCCGGGTCCAGGCTGTCCAGGCTGACGTTCAGCCGCTTCACCCCGGCCTCGGCCAGCGGCCGTGCCAGCCGCTCCAGCTGCGAGCCGTTGCTGGTCAGCACCAGCTCGCGCAGGCCGGGCAGCGCGGCGATGCGCCGGCACAGGCCGACGATGCCCTGGCGCACCAGCGGCTCGCCGCCGGTCAGGCGGATCTTCCTCACGCCCTGGCCGACGAACAGCGCGGCCAGGCGATAGAGCTCCTCCAAGGTCAGCACCTGCTGGCGCGGCAGGAAGGTCATCTGCTCGGCCATGCAGTAGACGCAGCGGAAATCGCAGCGGTCGGTCACCGACATCCGCAGGTAATCGATGGTGCGGCCGAAGCCGTCTTGCAGTGCACTGGCCATGAAGATTCTCGTCGAAGGCCTCAGCCGGGCAGCAGGAAGGGATTCACGCCGCTGCGGGCAAAGCCCTCGCGCTCCACCTCCGCATCCAGGGCCAACGAAGCCAGGTCGTCGGCGATCGCCTCCAGCTGCGCATCGCGCCCCAGGTAGAGGATCTTGAGGTAGCTGTGGCAGTCGCCGCAGCTTTCCGCCTTGATCGCCGCCCGCTCGCTGTCCAGCGACCAGTAATCCAGCTGGCCGGTCTGCTCGCAGTTGCTGCACTTGACCCGCACCAGATGCCAGCGGCTTTCGCACAGACTGCAGTGCAGGTAGCGCAGGCCGCCCTGGGCGTCGCCGAGAACCACGCTGGCCGCCGGCGCGCTGGCGCACACCGGGCAGAACTGGCGCTGCTCGCCGAGGCCGGCCTTGCCGCTGGCCGGCAGATGCGCCGCCAATTGCGTCCAGTACAGCGACAGCGCCGCCCAGAGGAACAGCGCGCGGCCGCTGCCGACCCGGGCGTAGTCGCCGGCCAGCAGGGCATCGGCGAGTATCTCCAGGCGGGAAGCATCGGTGCCGCGCAGATCCGCCAGGGTGCCCTGGACCAGCGGCGTCGAGCCTTCCAGCAGTTGTTCGAGCAAGCCCTGCAGCAGCTGTCGCCAGTAGGGATCGCGCGGCAGGTCGGTGCAGGCCAGAGGCGGCTGGTCGCCGCCCAGGCGCCCGGCCAGGCCGGCGGCCAGCATCAAGGGCAGCGGCCGGGTATCGAGCAGGTGCTGCTGGGCCTCGGCCACCCGGGCAGCGAAGTCCAGGTAGTCGGCCATGGCATGGCCGTCGGCCAACTGGCGCAGGCGCTCGGCGCGCCGTCGGTAGAGGCCGTCCAGTTTCGGCAGCAGCAGCGGCTCGATCCGGTCGACACCGCCGCCGGGCGTTTCCAGCGAGGTCAGCTTGATGCTGTTGCTCATTTGCTGCCACCGTCTCTGGTCGGCTTGCTGGCGATCTGGCGATACCAGCGCTCGTGGTGGGATCTGGCCCAGGCCCTGGACACGTAGCCGGTGACCATGCCGCCGATCGAGCCCTTGACCCAGAAGCCCATGTAGGCGTGACCGATGATCAGCAGGATCAGGCAGATGCCGGCCAGCGAGTGCAACAGCATGCCCAGGCGCAGGACAGGGATCGGGAAGTACTCGGCGAAGTAGGCGCGCCAGATGGCGAGGCCGCTGATCAGCAGCAGCGTGATCAGCCCCATGATGCCCCAGAACAGCACCTTCTGCCCGGCGTTGTACTTGCCGACCTTCAGCGCCTTGTTGTGGCGGCCCAGCAGCACGTCCTTGACGTTGGCGAACCAGCTCAGGTCGTCGCGGTCCGGAATGTTGTACCTGACCAGGCGCACGAACAGGAACATCAGCGCCAGGAACACCGCTATGCCGAGAAACGGGTGGAGGATTCTCGCCAGTTGCGGCCCGCCCAGCACGCCGTTGAGCCAGTTCAGCGAGGGGAAGACCCAGGACAGCCCCGACAGCGCCGCCAGGAAGAAGCAGATCACCATGAACCAGTGACAGATGCGCTCGGAAAAGTGGGTGCGCAGGATCATTTCTTTCTTGCCGCTCATGCCCGTTCCTCCAGCTCTTTCTCGTGGTCGTCGGCGTCTTCGTCGGCGGTCAGCGGCCCCACTCCCACGTAGTGGAAGAGGGTCCCGGCCAGGGTGGCCAGGAAGGCCGCCGCGGCCACCGGCTTCATCCAGCCCTTCCAGCCGCGCACCGCCGCGCTGATGCGCGGGTCCTTCGGCAGCTTGTGGTACAGCTCGGGCTTGTCGGCGTGCTGCAGCACGTACATCACATGGGTGCCGCCGACGCCCTGCGGGTCGTAGAGGCCGGCGCCGGCGAAGCCGCGGCCCTTGAGTTCTTCGACGCGCTCGCCGGCGTAGTGCAGCATGTCTTCCTTGCTGCCGAAGCGGATGGCGCCGGTCGGGCAGGTCTTGGCGCAGGCCGGCTCCTGGCCCACCGCGACGCGGTCCGAACAGAGCGTGCACTTGTAGGCCTTGTTGTCCTTCTTCGAAATCCGCGGCACGTCGAACGGGCAGCCGGCCACGCAGTAGCCGCAACCGATGCAGTGCTCGGACTGGAAGTCGACGATGCCGTTGGCGTACTGCACGATCGCGCCCGGCTGCGGGCAGGCCTTGAGGCAGCCCGGGTCGGCGCAGTGCATGCAGCCGTCCTTGCGGATCAGCCATTCCAGCCTGCCGGTTTCGTCGTTCTCGTACTCGTCGAAGCGCATCAGCGTCCAGGTGTCCGGCGACAGATCGCGCGGGTTGTCGTAGACGCCGTGGTTCTCGCCGACCTCGTCACGGATGTCGTTCCACTCGGAGCAGGCCACCTGGCAGGCCTTGCAGCCGATGCAGGTGGTCACGTCGATCAGCTTGGCCACTTCCGCCTTCTTGTCGCGGGCGTGGGGCGGCGGCGTCAGCGAGCTGGTGGCGGAGCGCTTGATGATGTCTTGGGATTGCATGGACATGGGGTCGCTCCGTCACACCTTTTCAACGTTCACGAGGAAGGCCTTGTATTCCGGCGTCTGGCTGTTGGCGTCGCCCACCCCCGGGGTCAGGGTATTGGCCAGGAAGCCCTTGCGCGTGGTGCCCTCGAAGCCCCAGTGACAGGGAATGCCGACCTGCTGGATTTCCTGACCGTCCACCTGGAGAGCCTTGATGCGCTTGGTGACCACCGCCTTGGCCTTGATGTAGCCGCGCTTGGTGGTGACCTTGACGATGTCGCCGGCGCGGATGCCCTTCTCCGCCGCCAGCTTCTCGCCGATCTCGACGAACTGCTCGGGCTGGATGATGGCGTTCAGCCGCGAATGCTTGGTCCAGTGGCGGAACAGCTCGGTGATCGAGTAGGTGGTCGCCACGTAGGGGAACTCGTCCCGCGAGCCCATGCGCGCGCGATCGCGCTCGTAGAGACGCACGGTCGGGTTCTGGCTGACCTTCGGATGCAGCGGGTTGGCCGCCAGGGGGGACTCGATCGGCTCGTAATGCTCGGGGAACGGCCCCTCGTTGAGGGCGCCGGTTGAGAACAGCCGGCCCAGACCCTCGGGCAGCATGATGAAGGGCGCGGTGGCGCTGCCCGGCGGCACGCTGGCGCCGAAGTCGGCGACGTCGCAGCCGACCCAGCGGCTGCCGTTCCACTCGAGGATGCGCCGCGCCGGGTCCCAGGGCTGGCCCTGCGGGTCGGCCGAGGCCCGGTTGTAGAGGATGCGCCGGTTCTGCGGCCAGGCGAAGGCCCAGCCCGGGGTGCAGCCGAGGCCGGTGTCGGCGTTGTCGCGACGGGCCATCTGGTTGCCGGCCTCGGTCCAGGAGCCGGCGAACACCCAGCAGTAGCTGGATGTGCTGCCGTCGTCGCGCAGCAGGGAGAAGTCGCCGAGCAGTTCGCCCTTGCGCGCCACCAGCTTGCCGCCGTCGTCGTAGAGATCGGCCAGGGCGTAGCCGTTGGCGCGCTTGGCCACCTCCTCCGGCTCCGGATCGAGCGGCCGCCGGAAGTTCCAGTTGAGGTTGAGGATCGGCTCGGGGCAGACGCCGCCCTCGCGCTGGTACAGCTCGCGGACCTTCATGAACAGGTGGCCGATGATCTTGCCGTCGTGCCAGGCCTCTCCCGGCGGCTCGGCCCCGGCGTAGTGCCATTGCAGCCAGCGGCCGGAGTTGACGATGGCGCCGTTCTCCTCGGCGAAGCAGGAGGACGGCAGGCGGAAGACTTCCGTCCGGATCTTCGCGGGATCGACGTCGTTGGGCTCGCCGTGGTTCTGCCAGAAGGTGGAGGTTTCGGTGGCCAGCGGGTCGATCACCACCATCCACTTCAGCCTGGACAGGGCCTCGACGCCCTTGTTCTTGTCCGGCATGGCGGCGAGCGGGTTGAAGCCCTGGACGATGTAACCGTTGATCCTGCCCTCGGTCATCAGGTCCTGGACGGCGAGCATGTCGTACGGGCGGTCCCATTTCGGCAGCCAGTCGAAACCCCAGCCGTTCTCGCGGGTGGCCTTGTCGCCCCAGAGATCCTTCATCAGGCTGACGAAGAACTTCGGCGTGTTCTTGTAGTAGTTGATCTGCTCGGGCAGCAGCGCCTTGGGCGTGCTCTGCGCCAGATAGGTCGCGAGGTCCGTCTGCTGGTCGGTGGGCAGGTTCATGTAGCCCGGCAGGCGGGTCGAGAGCAGGCCCAAGTCGGTGTAGCCCTGGATGTTGGAATGGCCGCGCAGGGCATTGATGCCGCCGCCGCTCATGCCGATGTTGCCCAGGAGCAGCTGGATCATGGCGGCGCCGCGGATCATCTGCGCGCCGCTGGTGTGCTGGGTCCAGCCCAGGGCGTAGAGGAAGGTGGCGGTCCGGTCCGGTGCGCTGGTCTCGCCGAGGATGCGGCAGATTTCCAGGAAGTCGTCCTTGGGCGTGCCGCAGATCTGCGTGACCCTCTCGGGGGTGTAGCGGCTGACGTGCTGCTTCAGCAACTGGAACACGCAGCGCGGGTGCGTCAGGGACAGGTCGCGCTTGGCGAAACCGTCGCCGTCCAGCTCGTAGGTCCAGGAGCTCTTGTCGTACTTCCTGGCGGCCTCGTCGTAGCCGCTGAACAGACCCTCGTCGAAGCCGAAATCCTCACGCACGATCAGGCTGGCGTTGGTGTAGTGCCTGACGTACTCGTGCTGGATCTTGTCGTTGCTCAGCAGATAGTTGACCACCCCCATCAGGAAGGCCACGTCGGAGCCGGCGCGGATCGGCGAGTACAGGTCGGCCACCGCGGCGCTGCGGTTGAAGCGCGGGTCGACCACGATCAGCTTGGCGCCGTTGCGCACCTTGGCCTCGATCGCCCACTTGAAGCCGACCGGGTGGGCCTCGGCGGGGTTGCCGCCCATCACCAGCACCACGTTGGCGTTCTTGATGTCGACCCAGTTGTTGGTCATGGCGCCGCGGCCGAAGCTCGGCGCCAGGGCCGACACGGTCGGGCCGTGGCACAGGCGGGCCTGGCAGTCCAGACCGACGATCCCCAGGGCGCGGGCGAAATAGAAGTCGAGGATGCCGGTTTCGTTGGAGGCGGCGGAGGAGGCCAGCATGGCGGTGGACAGCCAGCGATTGACGGTCACGCCCTTCTCGTTCTTCTCGATGAAGTTGGCGTCGCGGTCGTCCTTGATCAGCCGGGCGATGCGCTCGATGGCCTCTTCCCAACTGATTCGCTGCCACTTGTCGGAACCCGGGGCGCGGTATTCCGGGTACTTCAGGCGCTGGTCGCTGTGAATGTAGTCGAGCAGTCCGGCGCCCTTGGGGCACAGCGAGCCGCGGCTGACCGGATGGTCCGGGTCGCCCTCGATGTGGAAGATGCTCGACTTGGCGTTCTTCGCCCCGTCGCCGAGGCTGTACATCAGAATCCCGCAGCCCACCGAGCAGTAGGTGCAATTGTTGCGGGTTTCCCTCGCGCGCAGCAGCTTGTACTGGCGCGGCTGGGTGGCGTTGGCGATGGCGGGAGCGAAACCGAGGGTTGCAGCGGTCGCACCGGCCGCTCCGACAGTACATAGCTTGAAGAACTGTCTTCTGCCGAGTTCCATGACTATCTCCTGAACAGGCGCATGACGGCATGCGCATAGGTACACCGATCCCCGGCTTCACGGCGGCCGGGAACGCTCCGCACGCGTGGATTCATGCTTCGGCGGGGGCTGGGCTGTAGACCCGGGGCGGGCTGTGATGGGGCAAATGGATCAGATTGAGGCGGTGCCGGCGCGCCCAGTCCACGGTGAGCGAAGTGGGAGCCGACAGGCTGACCAGCGTGCCGATGCCGGCGCGCACCGCCTTGTGCAGCAGCTCCAGCCCGCAGCGGCTGGTGACCGCGGCGAAGCCGCGGCTGCCGTCCAGGCCTTCGCCCAGCAGCGCGCCGATCAGCTTGTCCAGTGCGTTGTGCCGGCCGATGTCCTCGCGGCACAGGCGGATCGTGCCGGTTTCGTCGACGAATACCGCGGCATGCAGGGCACCGCTGTGGCGCGCCAGGCGCTGAGCCTGGGCGATGCGTTCGCGCAGTTGGTACAGGTGAGCCGCCGGCGGCAGCGGGACGGGTTCGAGCACCGCCAGTTGCGGCAGGGCCTGCTCCAGGGCGGCGACGCCGCAGACCCCGCAGCCGCTGGAGCCGGCCAGTTGGCGGCGTTCCTCCTTGAGCCGCCAGAAGGCGCGACTGGCGATCTGCACCTCGGCCTGCCAGGCATCGCCGGCCTGGATGAGCCGGAGATCGTAGACATCATCGATCCCGTCGATGATGCCGGCACTCAGGCTGAAACCGACTGCGAAGTCTTCCAGCGCCTCGGGCGAGACCATCATCACCGCATGGCCGATACCGTTGTAGCTGATGGCCAGCGCACATTCGGCGGCCAGCGCGGTTTCCACGGCCGGCCCGGCAACGGCGAGCTCGCGGTACCGGTAGTCGCAGGTGGCGGCGCTGCGCTCCGCCCCATCGTGACCCGGTCCCTCGTGGCCCGGTCGAGCGTGCCCCGGTCTGTCGCGACCCGGTCTCTCGTGACCCGATCGAGCGGGGTCCTCATGGGGGCTGAAGCGATGGGACATGAGCGGAACACTCACTGCGACGGTTCGACGCTGAAAAGTGTAGGCCGATGAAAGCGAAGCGACTAATCGATAGTGGCAATTCTGCAATCGATGCCATCTATCAAACGCCTTGAACCGCGTCCCCTGTAGGCATCGGTCAATCCTGCAGCCGGCAGAAGTCCTGCGCCGCACTGAAACAGGCCTCGGCCAAGGCCGAGCGCGGCGCGCTGCGGCGCACGATCAAACCCAGCGGCCCCAGGGTACGGGCCTCGCCGATGGGGACCATCGCCAGATGCTCGGTCAGCCGCTCGAAACCGCTTTCAAATGGCACTATGCCACAGCACAGGCCGGCGCTGACGGCCTGCAGCAGGATATGCACGGCGTCCGTCTCCAGGCGCGGCTGCGGCGCCAGACCGCGGCTGCGAAAGCCGTGGTCGATGGACTGGCGGAAGTGCATGCCGGTCGACAGCAGCCCCAGGGGCAGCTCGACCAGGGTCTCCCAGCCCAGCACCGGCTGCTCGAAGCGGAAGTGGCGCCGGTCGTGCAACAGTCCCATGCGGGTCGGCGCCAGCAGGTGCACGTCGAAGCGCTCGCGGTCGAGCCGCTCCAGATAGGAGAGGCCTAGGTCGAGCTGGTTGCGCCCGAGCTGCTCGACAATCTGGTCGCTGCTGAGGACGGTGAGCTGGAAGCGCAGCTGGGGATGCTGCTCGGAGAACAGCCTGACCAGTTGCAGGGGGTCGAAACCGGCCAGGGGCACCACGCCGAAGCGCAGGGTGCCCACCAGTTGACCGCGACAGGCGGCAGCCTCGGCGTAGAGGCCGTCCTCGGCCGCCAGCAGGCTGCGGGCCCAGGCCAGGACGCGCAGACCGGCCTCGCTGAAGCCCTCGAAGCGCTGGCTACGGCGGATCAGCTCCAGCCCCAGCTCCTCCTCCAGATCGCGGATGCGCATCGACAGGGTCGGCTGGGTCACATGGCAGAGCGCCGCCGCCTGGCCGAAGTGCCGGGTCTGCTCGAGGGCGACGAGGAATTTCAACTGCTTGATATCCAAGGGAACGGCCTATGCAACGCGGAACGGACCGCCAGCTTGCCGGCAATCACCCCGGGAGAAAAGCGCGTGGGTCATTGCCAAACCCCGACGGCGTCCCTGCCGCCGGCGCGCCTTCAGCTCACTCCATGTCCTCCGGAACCGGAGCCCGACGGTAGGTTCCGGTGCTGCCCGAAGGCGTGCCTGGCGCGCCGCGCCCGGACTCCTCCTCCTCGTCGTCGTAGGGCGCCTGCTCGTCCTGGTCCATGCCGGGCTCGACCTGCGGCTCGTCGGAATCGTCGAAGGTCTGCGGCCGGGTCTCGCGCGTATCGGGGGAGGCCTCCCGACGCGGCATCTGGCCCTTGCTGTCGGAGCTCGGGTGTCGCGGGGACCGGTCCGTCTGCGTACTCGACGATCCGCTCGTCGCGGAACCGCCGCTCTCGGCGAAAGCCGGCAGGATCAGCAGGGCTGACACCAGCATGGCGGGATAGAGCAGTTTCATCGAAAGGCCCTCCATAGGGATTAGACTGAGGCCCATGGTTCGGCAGCCCGCTGCGCTGCAGGTTCGCTCCGGTGTGACGGGCGGTCGCGGCTACCGAAGGCGCCGGCGCTTGATCGCCGTGCGCTATCCCGCCAACCTAGGCGCCCAGTTGTCCGAGTTCCCGCGTCATGTCCTTGCCCGCCCTCCTCTACCGCCCGCGCTGGCGCAGCCTGGCGCTGCTGGCCCTGCTGCTGGCGCCGCTGCTCTGGCCGCTACAGCAGTTGGCCGAGCGCTACTACCTCGGCGAGCTCCTCCAGCAGAACCGCCAGACCCTCGACCTGTACGTCGCCAACCTGCTCGGCACCCTGCGTCGCTACGAGGTGCTGCCGCAGATTCTCGGCGACCTGCCGGCGCTCGACGACGTCCTGCGCCAGCCCCAGCAGCCCGAGGCAGTGGAGCGGGCCAACCGTCTGCTGCAGGAAATCCGCGAGCGCACCGGCGCCGACACCCTCTACCTGATGAATGCCGAAGGGCGCACCCTGGCCGCCTCCAACTGGGCCCGGAAGGACAGCTTCATCGGCCGCAACTTCTCCTTCCGCCCCTACTTCACAGAGGCCATGGCCGGCCGCAGGACCCAGTTCTTCGGCCTCGGCTCCACCTCCGGCAAGCGCGGCATCTACTTCGCCGCACCGGTGCACAAGGGCGGCGAGATCCTCGGCGTGCTGGTGGTCAAGGTCGATCTGGACCGTACCGAGCAGCTCTGGGGCAACACCCCGGAGCGCCTGCTGGTCACCGACGCCCACGGCGTGGTGATCCTCACCTCCCATTCCGACTGGCGCTTCCGCGCCACCCGGCCGCTGCACCCCGGCGAACTGGCCGAGATCGCCGCCAACCGCCCCTACCCCACCCGCGATCCCCAGCCCCTGGAGCTGAACCCGAAGGACTGGCTGATCCAGCAGCAGAAGCTCGAGGAGACCGGCTGGACGGTGCGGATCCTCGCCCCGCGCAGCCTGCTCGAACGCCAGGTGCACAGCGTCCTGATCATCGGCGCGGCGGTGCTGCTGGTGCTGATGCTGCTGCTCGGCCTGCTGCTGCTGCGCCGGCGCCACTACCTGGAACGCATCGCCATGGCCAGCCGCACCCGCCAGGAGCTGGAGAGCCGCGTGCAGGCACGCACCCAGGACCTGGAGGACCTCAACCGGCTGCTGAAGCGGGAGGTGCTGGAGCGCGAGCAGGCCCAGCAGGAGCTGGTCCGCGCCCAGGACGACCTGGTTCAGGCCGGCAAGCTGTCGGCCCTCGGCACTATGAGCGCGAGCATCAGCCACGAGCTCAACCAGCCGCTCGGCGCGATCCGCAGCTACGCCGACAACGCCTGCGTGCTGCTCGACCACGGCCGGCTCGACGAGGCCCGCGCCAACCTCCGGCTGATCAGCCAGCTGACCGAGCGCATGGCCTCGATCATCGCCCATCTCAAGGCCTTCGCCCGGCGCGACCGCAAGGCCCCGGAGACGGTCGCCCTGCAGCCGGCGCTGGAGGATGCCCTGGCCCTGCTGGCCGCCCGCCGCCGGCAGCTGGAGGTGGAGCTGATCCGCGACCTGCCGGACGCCACCCTGTGGGTCCAGGCCGGCGAGACGCGCCTGCGCCAGGTGCTCGGCAACCTGCTGGCCAACGCCCTCGACGCCCTGGCGGAGAAGGGCCCACCCCGGCGCATCTGGCTGAGCGCGCAGCGCCTTGAGGACGGGCGCATCAGTCTGAGCCTGCGCGACAACGGCCCGGGCTTCAGCCGGGAAGCGCTGGAGCGCGCCCGCGAACCCTTCTTCAGCACCAAGACCACCGCCCGCGGCCTCGGCCTCGGCCTGGCCATCTGCGACAGCCTGATCCAGCCCCTGGGCGGCGAGCTGCTGCTGGCCAACGCCCCGGAAGGCGGCGCGCTGGTCACCCTCAATCTGTTGCCGGCCGCCAGCGCGGTCGGCACCCAGACCGCGGAGGATCATCATCCATGACGCTCGATGCCCACACCCAGGTGCTGCTGATCGACGACGATCCGCACCTGCGCCAGGCGCTGTGCCAGACCCTCGATCTGGCTGGCCTCAAGGTCGTCACCCGGGCCGACGCCCGCGGCGTGGTCGAGCAGTTGGGCCGCGACTGGCCCGGCGTGGTGGTCAGCGACATCCGCATGCCCGGACTCGACGGCCTGCAGTTGCTCGAACAGCTCAAGGCGCTCGATGCCGAACTGCCGGTGATCCTCATCACCGGCCACGGCGACGTGCCGCTGGCGGTGCAGGCCATGCGCGCCGGCGCCTACGACTTCCTGGAGAAGCCCTTCGCCAGCGACACGCTGCTGGACAGCGTGCGCCGCGCCCTCGACCGCCGGCGCCTGGTGCTGGACAACCGCAGCCTGCGCCTGGCCCTGGCCGACCGCCGGGAACTGGCCGCCCGCCTGCTCGGCCAGTCGCCGGCGATCCAGCGCCTGCGCGAGCAGATCGGCGCCCTCGCCGCGACCAACGCCGACGTGCTGATCGTCGGCGAGACCGGCGCCGGCAAGGAAGTGGTGGCACGCGCCCTGCACGATCTGTCGAGCCGCCGCGACGGCCCCTTCGTCGCCATCAACGCCGGCGCCCTGGCCGAGTCGGTGGTGGAAAGCGAGCTGTTCGGCCACGAGGCCGGCGCCTTCACCGGCGCGCAGAAGCGCCGCATCGGCAAGTTCGAGTTCGCCAACGGCGGCACCCTGTTCCTCGACGAGATCGAGAGCATGAGCCTCGACGTGCAGGTCAAGCTGCTGCGCCTGCTGCAGGAGCGGGTGGTCGAGCGGATGGGCTCGAACCAGTTGATCCCGCTGGACATCCGGATCATCGCCGCGACCAAGGAGGACCTGCGCCAGGCCGCCGACCAGGGCCGCTTCCGCGCCGACCTCTACTACCGGCTGAACGTCGCGCCGCTGCACATTCCGCCGCTGCGCGAGCGCGGCGAGGACATCCTGCAGCTGTTCCAGCACTACGCCGGCGCCGCCAGCGCCCGCCATGGACTGCCGGCACGCAGCCTGGAGCCGGCGCAGTGCGCCCAGCTCATGGCGCACTGCTGGCCGGGCAACGTCCGCGAACTGCAGAACGCCGCCGAACGCTTCGCCCTCGGCCTCGAACTCGGCCTCGGCCCGGCGCCGTGCCAGCCGGCGGCCGCCGAACTCCCCTCCGGCGGCTCGCTCAACGAACACGTGGAGGCCTTCGAGCGTGCGCTGATCGCCGCCGAACTGGCGCGCCCGCACGGCTCCCTGCGCAGCCTGGCCGAGGCCCTCGGCATCCCGCGCAAGACCCTGCACGACAAGCTGCGCAAGCACGGCCTGAACTTCGACGGCGGAGGCTCGCCGGAGGACGAGACATAAGCGACAGCTTTATGTCGCGCTTTGCCATGGAGCCAGCCAGCCGAATGCGCCTAGACTTGGGCAGGCTGTGCTGCTCAGGCCCACCCTGCCGACCGGCCGTCCTTTCCACGAGCTGAAACGAGGAAAGCGCCATGTTCAAGCTGACTGTCAGAGCGCTCGTCTGCCTGCTGTCCATCGCCCTCGCCGGCCCGCTCCGGGCCGGCGAGGCCATCGACGGCCCGATCGTCATCAAGTTCTCCCACGTGGTCGCCGAGCACACGCCCAAGGGTCAGGGCGCACTGCTGTTCAAGACGCTCGTCGAGGAGCGCCTCCCCGGCAGGGTCAAGGTCGAGGTCTATCCCAACTCCTCGCTGTTCGGCGAAGACGAGGAGATGGAGGCGCTGCTGCGCGGCGACGTACAGCTCATCGCCCCGTCGATGGGCAACTTCGAGCCCTACTCCAAGTCGATCAAGCTCTTCGACCTGCCGTTCCTGTTCAACGACATGGCTGCGGTGGACCGCTTCCAGTCCGGGCCGGTCGGGCGCAGCCTGCTGCGCTCGATGAAGTGGCAGGGCATCACCGGCCTCGCCTACTGGCACAACGGCATGAAGCAGCTGTCGGCGAACCGCCCGCTGCGCGAACCGGATGACGCCCGGGGCCTGAAGTTCCGCGTGCAGACCTCGCAGGTGCTGGAGGAGCAGTTCCGCGCGCTGCACGCCAAGCCGCGCCCCATGAGCTTCGCCAAGGTCTACCAGAGCCTCAGCAGCGGCGTGGTGGACGGCGCCGAGAACCCCTACTCGAACATCTACTCGCAGAAGATGCACGAGGTGCAGCCCTACATCACCGAAACCAACCACGGCCTGCTGGACTACATGCTGATCACCAACACGGCGTTCTGGAACTCGCTGCCGGACGACGTGCGCGACGAGCTGCTGAAGATCAGCACCGAGGTCAGCGTCGAGGTGAACCGGCAGGCCGAAGCCCTGAATCAGGAAGCCAAGCAGCACATCCTCGACGCCGGCACCAGCGAGATCATCGAGCTGACCCCGGAAGAGCGGGACAGATGGCGCGAGGCCATGAAGCCGGCGTGGAAGAAGTTCGAGAGCGAGATCGGCACCTATCTGATCAAGGCCGCCCAGACAGCCAATCGTTAGGCATCGCCGGGCCCGGCGCGATCGGACGAACGTCCGGCGCATCCTCGCGGATCGCGCAGTCTGACCCTGGCATCCCCCAGCGAACGGCGAGGCGAACATGAGCGATATCCAGCATCCCGAACCGCCCCTGAACCCGGGCGATCAGGCGCCACCCGGCACGCCCGGCACCGGCGAGCAGATCTGCCGGGCCTGCAAGGGCAGCGGCCTGACCGACGGCAAGCCCTGCCCGGAATGCGGCGGCAGCGGTCGGGTGATCGAGGGCGTCGGCGGCGCCTAGATCCGCTTCCCCTGTCCCGCCCCGCAGGCGGACGGGGTCTTGCCCGAGGCCAGTGATCTGCCACGCATAACAACAAGGAGAACCCGCAGATGAAGCCAAGCTACTCGCTCGCCCAGTTGACCGCCCTGCACCTGAACCCGCCGCAGATGGTCGAGCTGGCGGCCGGCGCCGGCTACGACCAGGTCGGCGTGCGCCTGCTGCCGGCGGCCCCCGGCGGCGTCGCCTACCCGCTGATGGAGGATCGGGCCATGCTGCGCGAAACCCTGGCCTGGATGAAGGATACGGGGGTGAAGATCTTCGATCTGGAGCTGATCCGCCTGGGCCCGGCATTCGATCCGGCGGACTACCGGGCCTTCTTCGAGGTCGGCGCGCAACTGGGCGCCAAGGCGGTGCTGGTGGTCGGCGACGATCCCGAGGAAGAGCGGCTGGTCGAGCATTACGCCCGGCTCTGCGACGCCCTGCGTCCCTACGGCCTCAGCGCCGACCTGGAGTTCATGCCCTGGACCGCGGTGCCCGACCTGGACAGCGCCCTGCGCATCGTCAGCCGGGCCGACCGGAACAACGGCGGCATCCTGGTCGACGCCCTGAACTTCGACAGCTCGGCCGGCGATCCCGCGCAGTTGCGGCGGATTCCCCGGCAATGGCTGCACTACGCGCAGCTCTGCGACGGCCCGGCCGAACGCCCGGACAACCGCGAGGGACTGCGCCAGGCCGCCCGCGGCGAACGGCTGCTGCCGGGCGAAGGCGCCATCGACCTGCCGGGCATCTGGCGCAACCTGCCGGAGGATCTGCCGGTGAGCATCGAGATCCCCAACGACCGGCGCCAGGCCCGGCTCGGCGCCCGGGCCTGGGCCCGCGCCGCCCTGCAGGCGGCCAAGAGCACGCTAGGCCACGCCTGAGCGGCCTTCAGGGGGCGAGGCGACTCGCCCCCGCAAGGCTCAGTAGGCGCGGAACTCGTGGTGGCAGCTCTCGCAGGAGTCCTCCACGCGCTTCACCTGCGGCTCCAGGACCCTGGGATCGAGCGGGCGGTTGGCGGTCGCGGCGACCAGGGCCGCGGTGTTCTGCTCCAGTTCGCGAGCCAGCTGCTGGAAGCGCTCCTGACGCTGCCAGACCTCGTCGCGGGCGCTGGTGTCGTCCTTTTCCTTGACCTGCGGGAAGTGCTGCCAGGGCTCGTGGGACAACTGGTCGAGCTTGACCGCACCGTCGACGAAGCGCTGCTCGTCGAAGACCAGCCGGCCGCGCAGCATGCCACCGAGATCCTCGCTGGTGTGCAGCATCTGTTTGAAGATCGCCTGGCGCTTGCCCAGCGGCGAGTTGGGGTCCACCCCGTTACAGGCGACCAGGGCGAGTGTGGCGATGCCCAGCAAAAACGGTTTGAGGTTCATAAGTCACACGGGTTGCTAGCGAAAGGCCGTGATTATCCTCCCTGCGCCCGCCATAACCAACCCGCAACGGCTGGGTCGGCCAGGCAGACGAACAACCCCACTTGGGCTCGCCGGCGGAGGCGGCTATAATCGCCGGAATTTTCGCGGCCGACTCCGCTCGGCCGTGCCCGCCACCCGCTCGAGGGGCGCTGCAGCAGGTATCCACCTGTCAGGCTCGATCGGGGCGTGAACCCAGGGGCTGCTCCGCGGCTCCTGTCAACGCATCAACGGCGCCCATTCGCACACACTACGAATGGAGACACTCTTCAATGAGCGCTGTCATGACGCCTGCCGCTTTCACCGATTACAAGGTCGCCGACATTTCCCTGGCCGACTGGGGCCGCAAGGAAATCATCATCGCCGAATCCGAGATGCCGGCACTGATGGGCCTGCGCCGCAAGTACGCCGCGGAACAACCGCTGGCCGGCGCCAAGATCCTCGGCTGCATCCACATGACCATCCAGACCGCGGTGCTGATCGAGACCCTGGTCGCCCTCGGCGCCGAAGTGCGCTGGTCGTCCTGCAACATCTTCTCCACCCAGGACCAGGCCGCCGCCGCCATCGCCGCCGCCGGCATCCCGGTGTTCGCCTGGAAGGGCGAGACCGAAGCCGAGTACGAGTGGTGCATCGAGCAGACCATCCTCAAGGACGGCCAGCCGTGGGACGCCAACATGGTGCTGGACGACGGCGGCGACCTGACCGCGATCCTGCACCAGAAATACCCGCAGATGCTGGAGAAGGTCCACGGCATCACCGAGGAAACCACCACCGGAGTGCACCGTCTGTACGACATGCTCAAGGCCGGCACCCTCAAGGTCCCGGCGATCAACGTCAACGACTCGGTGACCAAGAGCAAGAACGACAACAAGTACGGCTGCCGCCACAGCCTCAACGACGCCATCAAGCGCGGCACCGACCACCTGCTGTCCGGCAAGCAGGCGCTGGTGATCGGCTACGGCGACGTGGGCAAGGGCTCGGCGCAGTCGCTGCGCCAGGAAGGCATGATCGTCAAGGTCAGCGAAGTCGACCCGATCTGCGCCATGCAGGCCTGCATGGACGGCTTCGAGGTGGTCTCCCCGTACCTCGACGGCGTCAACGACGGCAGCGAGGCCTGCATCGACCGCGCGCTGCTGGGCAAGATCGACCTGATCGTCACCACCACCGGCAACGTCAACGTCTGCGACGCCAACATGCTCAAGGCGCTGAAGAAGCGCGCCGTGGTCTGCAACATCGGCCACTTCGACAGCGAGATCGACACCGCCTTCATGCGCGCCAACTGGGCCTGGGAAGAGGTCAAGCCGCAGGTGCACAAGATCCACCGCACCGGCAAGGACGGCTTCGATCCGCTCAACGACGACTACCTGATCCTGCTCGCCGAGGGCCGCCTGGTGAACCTGGGCAACGCCACCGGCCACCCGAGCCGGGTCATGGACGGCTCCTTCGCCAACCAGGTGCTGGCGCAGATCCACCTGTTCGGCGCCGGGTTCGCCGACCTGCCGGCTGCCGAGAAGGCCGCGCGAATCAGCGTGGAAGTGCTGCCGAAGAAGCTCGACGAGGAAGTGGCGCTGGAGATGGTCAAGGGCTTCGGTGGCGTGGTCACCCGCCTGACCGGTCAGCAGGCCGAGTACATCGGCGTCGCCGTGGAAGGCCCGTTCAAGCCGGATAGCTATCGTTACTGATCGTAGGATGGGTTAGGGCGCCGGCCGTAACCCACCGACCGGCCATCAGGCCGGCAATGGGGATGCCTGCCGGCATCCCCGGCGGGTTACGCCGCGTCGCGGCTAACCCTCCCTACGCCCTCAAGGACCCATTCCATGTCCCAAGAACGCCGCTACAGCTTCGAGTTCTTCCCGACCAAGACCGAAGCCGGCCACGAAAAACTGATGAATGTGGCCCGCCAGTTGGCCGGCTACCGCCCCGACTTCTTCTCCTGCACCTACGGCGCCGGCGGCTCGACCCGCGACCGCACGCTGAACACCGTGCTGCAGCTCGACGGTGAGGTGAAGGTGCCGACCGCGCCGCACCTGTCCTGCGTCGGCGACAGCAAGGCCGAGCTGCGCCAACTGCTGAGCACCTACAAGGACGCCGGCATCCGCCGCATCGTCGCCCTGCGCGGCGACCTGCCCTCGGGCATGGGCCTGGCCAACGGCGAGCTGCGTCACGCCAGCGACCTGGTCGAGTTCATCCGCAGCGAAACCGGCGGGCATTTCCACATCGAAGTCGCCGCCTACCCGGAGATGCATCCGCAGGCACGCAGTTTCGAGCACGATCTCGCCCATTTCGCCGCCAAGATGAAGGCCGGCGCCGACAGCGCCATCACCCAGTACTTCTTCAACGCGGACAGCTATTTCCACTTCGTAGAACGGGTACGCAAGCTGGGCGTGGACCAGCCGATCGTTCCCGGCATCATGCCGATCACCAATTACAGCAAGCTGGCGCGTTTCTCCGACGCCTGCGGCGCGGAGCTGCCGCGCTGGGTGCGCAAGCAGCTGGAAGCCTACGGCGACGACCTGGAGAGCATCCAGGCCTTCGGCGAGCAGGTGGTGACCGAGCTGTGCGAGCGCCTGCTGGCCGGCGGCGCGCCGGGCCTGCACTTCTACACCCTGAACCAGGCCGAGCCCAGCCTGGCGATCTGGAACAACCTCCAGTTGCCGCGCTGAAGGCAGGACCGCGCCCTTCCCGGCTCGCCGGGAAGGGCTTTTTCCCGCCTGGGGGAAAGCCACGGAACACATCGGCCGACAAGCCCTGGCCGGCGCCCCTGGCCGATTCATGAAATTGTCGTCAAATCACCGTTACGCCGTAGTAGACCTGCGCAGGCGTCAAGCTCTGATATACTCCCAGCTTCCGCCAGGCTTGCGCCCGGCTTCTCGGCCCTCCCGTGGCCCTGAAAGACCGGTCGGGGTCGCGCACTCGACGCGACTCACGCCCGGCACGATCGTTCCCTCGGGCTCCCGCCCTAACTAGACAGGATTTCCCATGTCCTTTGCTTCCCTCGGGCTCTCCGAGGCTTTAGTCCGCGCCGTCGAGGCCGCCGGCTACGCCCAGCCCACTCCCGTGCAACAGCGGGCCATCCCCGCCGTGTTGCAGGGTCGCGATTTGATGGTTGCCGCCCAGACCGGCACCGGCAAGACCGGCGGTTTCGCCCTCCCCGTGCTCGAGCTGCTCTTCCCCGGCGGCCGCCCCGATCAGGAACATCGCCACGGCCCGCGCCAGCCGCGCGTGCTGGTACTGACACCGACCCGCGAGCTGGCGGCCCAAGTGCACGACAGCTTCAAGCTCTACGCCCGCGATCTGCCGCTGGTCAGCGCCTGCATCTTCGGCGGCGTCGGCCTGAACCCGCAGGTCCAGGCCCTGGCCAAGGGCGTCGACGTGCTGGTCGCCTGTCCCGGCCGCCTGCTCGACCTGGCCGGCCAGAACAGCGTCGACCTGTCCCGCGTGGAGATCCTGGTCCTCGACGAAGCCGACCGCATGCTCGACATGGGCTTCATCCACGACGTCAAGAAGGTCCTCGCCAGACTTCCGGCGCAACGCCAGAACCTGCTGTTCTCGGCGACCTTCTCCAAGGACATCACCGACCTCGCCGCCAAGCTGCTGCACAACCCGGAGCGCATCGAGGTCACCCCGCCGAACACCACGGTGGAGCGCATCGAACAGCGCATCTTCCGCCTGCAGGCGAGCCATAAGCGCGCCCTGCTCGCCCACCTGATCACCCAGGGCGCCTGGGAGCAGGTGCTGGTGTTCACCCGCACCAAGCACGGCGCCAACCGCCTCGCCGAATACCTGGACAAGCACGGCCTGCCGGCCGCGGCGATCCACGGCAACAAGAGCCAGAACGCCCGCACCAAGGCCCTGGCCGACTTCAAGGCCAACGCCATCCGCGTCATGGTCGCCACCGACATCGCCGCCCGCGGCCTGGACATCGACCAGCTGCCCCACGTGGTCAACTACGAGCTGCCCAACGTCGAGGAGGACTACGTCCACCGCATCGGCCGCACCGGCCGTGCCGGGCGCAGCGGCGAGGCGATCTCGCTGGTCGCCCCCGACGAGGAGAAACTGCTCAAGGCCATCGAGCGGCTGACCAAGCAACGCATCCCGGACGGCGACTGGATGGGCTTCGACCCCAGCCAGGTGGTCGAGGCCAGCCCGGCCGAAAGCGGCGAACGCCCGCCGCGCCAGCCCCAGGGCCGCGGCCGCAAGGATTTGCCCAGCGAGCGCAAGGAGCGTCAGCCGCGCGGCGAACGCCATGCCAAAAGCGAGAAGGGCGAAGAGCCGACGAAGCCGGGCAAGGCCGACAAGCCCAGGAACGCCCGCGGCGAGCGCCCGGCGCACGGCGGCGACAAGCAGCGCCAGCGTCGCGACGGTCAGGAGCAGGGCCGCCAGGGCCGCAGCAAGCCGCCGGTGATCCAGCTGGCGCCCGGCGAACTGCCCATGCCGACCCGAGCGGACCGCGATCCGGAGGCCTTCCTCGACGACGAATACGACAACTTCGGCAACAGCGTCGAGTACGTCAGCCCCTACCAGAACAAGAAGCCGGGCAATGGCGGTCGCCGCCCCGGCGGCAAGAGCAACCAGGCGGGACCGCGCAGCAACGCCGGCAAGCCGGCCAGCGGCCGCCAGAACGGCACCCCCGGCAAGAACCGCGGGCAACGCGACAATCCGGCGCGCGCCCCGCTGCACGAGCCGCCTCTGCGCGAGCCGGCGGTACGTAGCGGCCGCACCAGCCAGCCGCTGATCCTGCACAAGCCTTCGCGCAGCGAGCGCCTGCCCACCGCCGAGCAGCTGGAACAGCTGGAGAAGGAAGGCCGCGGCCAAACCGAGAAGCCGGCGCTGCTGACCCGTAACAAGTAAGGCCCAGCCGCCGAAACGAAACGCCGCCCCCTTGGGCGGCGTTTTGCTTTGTGCGACGGGCTTTCCGAAGCCGACGACGATTCGCTCGCCCGCCTAGACATCCTCCCCACTGCTGTTCTCGTCCTGCATCAGGGCCACGCAGCGGGCCACGGCCAAGGCGATGAACATCACCCCGACCACCGCCTCGGTGCCGGCCAGCAGACGCGCCGCCGGCGCGATGGCGTGGATGTCGCCGTAACCGACGGTGGTCAGGGTGGCCAGGCTGTAATAGACGAAATCGTCCAGCATCAGCGGACCGGCCGGCCCGCGCAGGGCGCCCGGCTCCAGGGCGCTGACCAGCTGGTAGGCGAAGGCGAAGGCCAGGGCGATCTGCAGGTAGAGCGCGCAGAGCCCGTAGACCAGCTCGCCGGTGACCGGCCGCTCGCTGGTGACGCGGCGGAACAGGGTGGCGCCGAGCAGGATGTACAGGGCGATGGAACCGAGGCCGTCGCCCATCGCCCGCGGCAGGGCGACCAGCTGGCCCAGACCGAGCAGGGCGAGGTTGAACAAACCGATCAGCAGCGCCAACCGCCGCAGCAGGAGCTTGCGCCGCAGGGTGTTGATCCCGGCCAGCAGCAGGCCGAGCAGCGCGCCCCACTTCAGCCACAACGGCGGCTCGGGCCAGCCCAGCACCAGACACAGCAGGACGCTGCCGAGCAACAGCAGACGGAAGCGGTAACGCAGTAGGAATTCGTTCACGGGAATCGACCGACGGAATGAGCCGCCAGAGTCTGCAGAAGCCGCTTGCGGCCGTCCAGAGCCCGGGGCCTGTCCCGTTCTCGCACGGCCTGGGAGTCGGGAATCCGACCGGGGGAAGGTGCGCCCGAACGGGCGCACCGGCGGGCGCGGCCTACTGGCGAACGCCTTCCACGGAGATGATCAGGTCCACGGTCTGGGAGGCCGGGCCGAGATCCATCTTGTCGATGCCGAAATCCTTCAGCGCCAGGGTGGTGGTGCCTTCGAAACCGGCACGGTAGCCGCCCCACGGGTCCTTGCCCTCGCCGATGAAGCGGGCGGCGATCACCACCGGCTTGGTCACGCCGTTCAGGGTCAGGTTGCCGGTGATGTCGGCGGTGCCCTGGCCGGTGGAGACCACCTTGGTGGACTCGAAGGAAGCGGTCGGGTGCTTGTCCACGTTGAGGAAGTCCGCGCTGCGCAGGTGCTTGTCGCGCTCGGCGTGGTTGGAGTCGACGCTGGCGGTCTTCAGATTCACGGCCACCTTGCTCGCTTCCGGCTTGGCATCGTCGAAGCTGAAGCTGCCGTCGAAGTCCTTGAAGGTGCCGTACAGCCAGCTGTAGCCCAGGTGGCTGATCTTGAAATTGACGAAGGCGTGCTGGCCCTTCTTGTCGATCACGTAGTCGGCGGCCATGGCCTGACCGGCGCTCAGCAGGGCCGAGCCCAGCGCGAGGGTCGCGAGGGTTTTCTTCAACATGGGTTACTCCTTGGAGCTAGCGGGGTGTGCGCCCGAGCATCCGCCGCAGGGTCGCATCACGGTCGATGAAATGGTGCTTCAGGGCGGCCAGGGCATGGACGACGGCGAGGCCGACCAGTCCCCAGGCCAGGTATTCGTGGATTTCGCCGGCCAGATCCTCTTGGTCGGGAATGCCGGTGATCAGCGCCGGCACCTGGAACCAGCCGAACACCTCGATCGGCCGGCCGTCGGCCGTGGAGATCAGGTAGCCGGAGACCAGCAGGGCGAACAGGCCGAGGTACAGCAGGGCGTGGCCGGCCCGGCTGCCCAGGCGGGTCAGCGGGCCATGGTTCGCCAGCGGCGCCGGCGGCGGGCTGAGGAAGCGCCAGAGCAGGCGCAGCAGCATCACCAGCAGCAGCAGGATGCCGACGCTCTTGTGGATGTCCGGGGCCGTGCGGTACCACGGGCTGTAATAGTCCAGGGTGCGCATCCACAGGCCGAGACCGAACATGCCGAAGACCGTCAGTGCTACCAGCCAGTGCAACACGACGCTGACCAGACCGAAACGAAGGGAAGAGTTACGCCATTGCATGTACGACGTTCCTTGAAAGCTGTTAACAAAGACTAACGTCTGACATATCGATTAAAAGCGGAATTTTTCGCTTTGAAATATCGAAATATCCGATCGCTGGCAAAGCGGTCGGTTCGACCGCGGGATGGGAAATCCGGACTCCGGCCACTGCGGCCGGAGTCCGCTCGCGCTCAGCGGAACAAGCGGGAGAAGAAGGTTTGCTTGGCCGGCTCCGCTTCCTTGGCCGGCTCACCGGCGGTCTTGGTCGGCGCGGCCGGTTGCGCGGGCTGCGGTGCCGGGCCTGCGTGCAGGTCGTGCAGCTGCCGGGCGGCGCGCTGACCGCTGCGCAGGGCGCCTTCCAGGGTGCCCGGATAGAGCGCGTCGGTATGCTCGCCGGCGAAGGCCACGCGCTGCAGCGGCTGCTCCCACACCCGCCAGAAGCGGCTGATCTGCCCCGGACCGTAGGCCAGGTAGGCGCCGGCGAGCCCGGGATCGGCGCTGTAGCGACGGATTTCGTAGCCGGTGAAGGCGCCGCGGGCCTTGGGATAGTACTGGTGCAGCCGGATCAGCAGTTGGTCGGCCACCTGGCGGTCGCCGAACGACTTCAGCAGCCGGGCGTTGTCGCCGGACAGATTGACCAGCACCTGGGTGGCCCCCTTCTGCGCCGGCTCGATCCACAGCATGCCGAGCCCCTGGTCGCTGAAGATCTCTCCGGTCATGCCGGCCTTGCCGTCCCACAGCGGGCTCTTGAACTTCAGCAACACCTGATCGTGCCAGCCGTAGCTGGTGGCCTTCAGCGCCGCGCGGTTGCGCTCCGGCAGGGCCGGGGTGATCTGCAGGCGCTCCAGGGCGCGCAGCGGCACGGCCAGCACCAGGTAGTCGGCCTGGTAGCCCTCCGTTCCGGCCTTAACCGTGACGCCCTTGGCGTCCTGGGCGATGGCCGAGACCCGCACGCCGGTCTTGACCGTCTTCAGCTGCTTGACGAAGGCCTGGGCCAAGCTCCGGCTGCCGCCGGGCAGGCGGGCGGCGCGCAGGTCGCCGTCGGCGAGGCCGCGATAGACCCGGCTCTGCTGGGACAGGTAGAGCAGCGACAGGCGCGAGGGCTCGTCGTAGCGCGTGCGGATACGCTGATTCACCAGCAACCGCGCGGTCGGCGGCAGCTTCAGCTCGTCCAGCCAGCGCGCCACGTTGGTCTGGTCGAGGGCGAACAGCTTGCGGTCGGCCGCCGGATTCAGCGGGTCGGCGATGGACGCCGCCAGCTCGTCGAGGGCCTTGTCGAAACGCTTCAGCCCCTCGGCGGTGGCCGGCTGCGCCTGCGCCAGATCGGCCGCGCTGAAGTACTTGCCCTCGATCAGGTAGCCCGGATTGCGCACGGACTCCGGTGCCGGCTGGGTCTTGAGCCCGAAGCGCTCGAGGTAGCCGTTGAGCAGCGGCTGCGTGCTGGCGTTGCCGACCCATTCCCTGGACGCCAACCCCGAGCGCCCGCCGGGGGTCGCCCCGGCCTCCAGTACGGTGACCTGCCAGCCGTCGCGCTGCAGCTCATAGGCGGCCGAAAGGCCGGCCAGCCCGCCGCCGACGACGATCGCCGTCGGCTGTTTGTCCTTGCCCAGCGCCAGCGCGCTGAACAGCCCCACGCCCACCAGCGCGGATACCCTTAACCAAGCCCGGAACATCTAGTCTCTCCCATGCACGATGCCACGCAGCCCCCTGCGTGCGGCGCGGAGAATACGCTAGCGAAATGCTGGCAGCCAGCCATGAACGGACCCGATCTGCTAGGCTTCGCGCATCGTTTTCCGGAGAGTTCCCCATGAGCCAAAACGCCGACTGGATGCAGCGCGACCTCGCCGTGCTCTGGCATCCCTGTACCCAGATGAAGGATCACGAACGCCTGCCGCTGATCCCCATCCGCCGGGGCGAAGGCGTCTGGCTGGAGGACTTCGACGGCAAACGCTACCTGGATGCGGTCAGCTCCTGGTGGGTCAACGTGTTCGGCCACGCCAACCCACGGATCAACGCCCGCATCCGCGAGCAGCTGGAGAGCCTCGAGCACGTGATGCTCGCCGGCTTCACCCACCAGCCGGCGGTGGAGCTGTCCGAGCGCCTGGTGGCGATCACCCCGCCCGGGCTTTCCCGGGTGTTCTACGCCGACAACGGCTCCTCGGGCATCGAGGTGGCGCTGAAGATGAGCTTCCACTACTGGCGCAACTGCGGCCAGAGCGACAAGAAACGCTTCGTCACCCTGACCAACAGCTATCACGGCGAGACGGTGGCAGCCATGTCGGTGGGCGACGTCGCGCTCTTCACCGAAACCTACAAGCCGCTGCTGCTCGACACCTTCAAGGTGCCCAGCCCCGACTGCTACCTGCGTCCGGAAGGGGTGAGCTGGGAGGAGCACTCGCGGACCATGTTCGCCCACATGGAGCAGACCCTCGCCGAACACCACGCGGAGATAGCCGCGGTGATCGTCGAGCCGCTGATCCAGGGCGCCGGCGGCATGCGCATGTACCACCCGGTCTACCTCAAGCTGCTGCGCGAGGCCTGCGACCGCTACCGGGTGCACCTGATCCACGACGAGATCGCCGTCGGCTTCGGCCGCACCGGGACGATGTTCGCCTGCGAGCAGGCCGGCATCGCCCCGGACTTCCTGGTGCTGTCCAAGGCGCTGACCGGCGGCTACCTGCCGATGGCCGCGGTGCTGACCACCGACACGGTCTACCAGGCGTTCTACGACGACTACGCCACCCTGCGCGCCTTCCTCCACTCGCACACCTACACCGGCAACCCGCTGGCCTGCGCCGCCGCCCTGGCGACTCTAGACATCTTCGAAGGCGACGACGTCATCGAGAAGAACAAGGCGCTGGCCGCACGGATGGCCAGCGCCACCGAACATCTCAGGGACCATCCGCACGTCGCCGAGGTGCGTCAGACCGGCATGGCCCTGGCCATCGAGATGGTCAAGGACAAGGCGAGCAAGACGCCCTATCCCTGGCAGGAACGCCGCGGCCTCGCCGTCTACCAGCACGCGCTGAGCCGCGGCGCGCTGCTGCGCCCGCTGGGCAGCGTGGTGTATTTCCTGCCGCCCTACGTCATCACCGAGGGCGAGATCGACTTCCTCGCCGAAGTCGCCAGCGAGGGCATTGACCTGGCCACCCGCGCCAGCCTCAGCGTGGCGCTGCCCGCCGGTGCGCCGGCGGCCTTCCACGACCCGGGCTGAGACCGCTACTTTTTCTTCGCCGGGAAGGCCTTCTTCACCTCTTCGGCCCAGCCGGGATAGAGGCGGGTCTGCTCGGTATCCAGCCCCTTCGCCTCCATCGCCGCCTTGTGCCGGTCGATCTCGGGGACCATCTGGCTCAGGGCGCTGGAGTTGCCGTCGAGCTGGTACATCTGGGTCAGGCCCAGGTGGTAGAAGCGCAGCAGCTGCATGGCCTGCGGGTCGCCGGCGGCCACGCCCTGCTCGACGCAGTGCATGATGTTGGTGACGCCCATCAGGCTGCGCTTGAGCTGCCAGCCGTACAGCGCCGCCGCCATCCACGGCTGCCGGCTCAGGTAGCCGCGCAGGATCGCGGCGGTGACCAGCGCCCCGGCGGCCACCCCGCCGAGGTTGTAGAGGAGGTTGTCGCCACCCGGCGAGCCGAACAGCCCCACCGCCAAACTCGACAGCCCCATTCCCAGCGCGGCGAAGATCGCCACCACGCTCAGGCTGCTCTTGCGGGTCTGCGCCCGGTATTCCTCGGGATTCCACGGTCGGATCTCGAACATCGCCACACCCATCCTCTCTTCAGCCGCCCAACGCGGGCCGGCGCGGTTTTTCGCAGGATTCGCCGCCCGTTGCAAGCCACTACAGCGCACCGGCGCCAGCGGTTAAGCTTGCAGGCCGTTTTCTGCCGACCGGATATCCCGATGCGCCTGTCCCGCTTCTTCATCGACGCCCCTCTCGCCTTCGGCAACCTCGATCTGCCGGAGGCCCAGGCCCACTACATCGGCCGGGTGCTACGCCTGGCCGCCGGCGATGCCGTGCAGCTGTTCGACGGCAGCGGCGGCGAATTCCGCGGCGAGCTGGTGGAGGTGGGCAAGAAGAGCGTGCGGGTGGAACTGCACGAGCGGCTGGACGGCCTGCCCGAATCGCCCCTGCGCGTGCACCTGGGCCAGGGCCTGTCGCGCGGCGAGCGCATGGACTGGGCGATTCAGAAGGCCACCGAGCTGGGGGTGGCGGAGATCACCCCGATCGTCAGCGCGCGCTGCGAGGTACGCCTCTCCGACGAGCGCAGCGACAAGCGCCTGACCCACTGGCGGCAGATCGCGATCAGCGCCTGCGAGCAATGCGGCCGCTCGGTCCTGCCGCGCATCCATGCGCCGCTCGCCCTGGCCGACTGGCTGGCACGAACCGAGGCGGAGCTGAAACTGGTCCTGCATCCGCTGGCGGAGCCCCTGGTCAGCCACGCCCGTCCCGCTTCCCTGGTGTTCCTGATCGGCCCGGAAGGCGGTCTGAACGAGGAGGAAGTCGATCAGGCCAGGGCTACAGGCTTCCAGGCCGCCCGCCTCGGCCCGCGGGTGCTGCGCACGGAGACCGCGCCGGTGGTGGCGCTGAGCGTGGCCCAGCAGCTGTGGGGGGATCTGTAGGGACGGGCCCTCACGGCCTCAGATCAGCCCGGCGTCCACCAGCTTCTGCTCCAGCCCCTCCAGATCGGGGATCTTGGCGATGCCGTCGCCCAGATCGACCGCCGCCAGCTCCAGCGGCGCCAGCGGCGCGTTGGCCCGCGGCAGTCCGCTGTCGACCTTCAGCGAACGCGGAATGCCCTGCAGCAGCAGGGCGAGGAACTTCACCTGGGGACGTCCGCCGATGGCGTTGATCACCGCGATCCGCGATGTCGTGCCGAGCTTCGGGGCGCTGCCGCCGGCGGCGGCCTCGAAGGACAGCAGCGGCAGGCGCAGATCGCGCCAGGCGACCAGTCCGACCAGCCAGGCCGGCAGCTCGGGGTTGCTCTGCACGCCCCGGTAGGGAATCAGTTCGGCCACCGCCGCGTTGGGCAGCAGCAGGGTCCGGTCGGTCAGCGGCAGCAGCAGGCCGGTCAGGCTGGCGACGCTGTTCGGTTTGGCTTCGGCTTGGCTCATGGGTAGTCCTGATAAACGCGTGCCAGCGGCGCCGCTGGCGGGAACGCGGCGACGCGGCTCATTCGTTGTCCCCGGCGCAGGCTTCCGCCAGGCGCCGCACCAGGGCCTCGGCCAGCTCGCGCGGCGCCCCGCTGAACTGGCTGTAACCGTCCTCGCGCAGGCTGTCGGGCATGCTCGAGCAGGCGCAGCTGTTGGCCCGCTGGGTCCAGATCTCACCGCCCTGACGGCGGAAGTAGGCGGCCGCGGCGCTGCCGTCGCTGCCCATGCCGCTGAAGGCGATCATGCCGCAGCGAGGCCCGAACTGCTGGGCCAGGTTGAGCATCAGTTGGTCGATGGACGGACTGTAGGGCTCGGGCCAGGGGCGGTCGAGGATGCACAGCTGGCCGTCCGCCTCGAAGGCGAGCTCATGGCGGATCGGCGCCACCACCACCTCGCCGCAGCGCAGCCGCTCGCCCTGGCGGGCGGGAACGACCTGCCACAGGCTGTGCCGGCCGACCGCCTTGGGCAGGGCCGACTCGAACGCGGAATCGATGTGCTGGGCGTAGACGAAGCCGACCGGCAGTCCCGACGGCAGGGCGTCGAGGAACTCCTTGACCGCCTCGGGACCGCCCAGCGAGGCGGCCAGCAGCCAGATCTCCCTCGGCGCCTCGCCCTCGGCCGGGCGGATATCCTGCAGCGCAGCCGGCAGGGTCAGCTGCGCCGGGCTCCCGCCCTGGTCGAGCAGCGCCTCCAGGCTCGGCCCGATCGCCTGGGTCGGATCGCCGGCGAGCCGCTTGAGCTTGCCGATCAGTCGCCGCTCCCAGCGCGGGTAATGCTCCGAATGCCGCTCCGGCGCCTGGCCCTGGCCGAACAGCACCGGCACCCGGCTGCTCTCGAGCAGTTGGTCGACCAACGGCGAATCGCCCAGCTGGGCCAGATCGACCAGCCAGAGATCCGCCTCGCAAGCCGCCAGGGCCTCGCCATCGAGGCGCCCCGGATCGCTATTGAGGATCACCTCGTAGCCGTTGCCCACCAGGGCCTGCTGCAGCACGTGGCGCTGCAGCGAGGTATCGGCGATCACCGCGATACGAATGCTCATTTCGATGTCACTCCCTTGACCAGTTGCCGGATGCGCTCAAGCAGGACGGGCTCCTGGTAGGGCTTGCCCAGGTACTCGTCGACGCCCAGGCTCAGTGCCCGCTCGCGGTGCTTCTCGCCGGTCCGCGAGGTGATCATGATGATCGGCAGGTCCTTGAGCCGCTCGTCGTGGCGCACCAGGGTGGCCACCTCGAAGCCGTCCATGCGCGGCATCTCGATGTCCAGCAGCATGATGTCCGGACGCTGCTCCTGCAGCTGGGCGATGGCATCGACCCCGTCCTTGGCGGTCAACACGTCCATGCCGTTGCGCTCGAGCAGACGGCTGGTGACCTTGCGCACGGTGACCGAGTCATCCACCACCATGACCAGCGGCGGCCGCTCCTGCTCGGCGCCACCCTCGGCCGCGGTCAGTCCGGGCCCGCGCTGTCGATACTGTCGCTCGTTCTGCTGGAAGCGCTCGCGCAGGGTCGCCAGCAGATCGAGGATCACCACCACCCGGCCGTCGCCGAGGATGGTCGCGCCGGAGATACCCGGCACCACGGCGAACTGCGGGCCCAGGCTCTTCACCACGATCTCGCGGGAGCCGGCCAGGCCGTCCACCTGCACCGCCACCGCATGCTCGCCGGCGCGCAGCAGAATCACCGGCAGCGGCAGGCTCTGCCCGACCAGCTTGGGCTGCTGGCCGTTGTTCAGCATCTCGCCCAGATAACGCAACTCGTAGGTCTTGCCGGCGTACTCCAGGTGCGGCATCTCGCCCTGGCCGTCGGCCGCGGCGGCGCTCTGCTGGTAGAAGAGCTCCAGATCCCGGGGCGGGACACGCACGATGCCTTCGATGGTGTTCAGCGGAAGCGCATAGAGGTCCTCGCCGGCGAGCACCATCAGCGCCCGGTTGACCGAGACGGTGAACGGCAGACGGATCAGGAAGCGGGTGCCCGCGCCCGGGGTCGACTCGATGCTCATGGAGCCGCCGAGGCGCTTCACTTCCGAATGCACCACGTCCATGCCGACGCCGCGGCCGGAAATCTGCGTGATCCTGCTCGCGGTGGAGAAGCCGGCCTCGAGGATGAACTGCAGCACCTCGTGATCGGACAGCTCTGCGTCGACCTCCATCAGGCCGCGCTCGATGGCCTTGCGGCGGACCGCCTCCAGGTTGATGCCGGCGCCGTCGTCGGCCAGCGTCAGCAGGATGTCGCCGCCCTCGCGGACCAGGCTCAGGCGGATGCTGCCCTGCTCCGGCTTGCCCGCCGCGCGGCGCACCTCGGCCGGCTCGATGCCGTGATCGACGGCATTGCGCAGCATGTGCTCGAGCGGCGCGACGATGCGCTCCAGCACGGCGCGGTCCATCTCGCCCTCGGCGTTGTCGATGCTGAGTTCCACCTGCCTGCCCAGCTCGCCGGCGACCTGCCGGACGATGCGCCGCAGGCGCGGCAGCAGGCGCTCGAAGGGCACCATGCGGGTGCGCATCAGGCCCTCCTGCAGCTCGGTATTGACCCGCGCCTGCTGCAGCAGCAGGGTTTCCGCATCGCGGGTCTTGACCGCCAGGGTCTCCTTGAGATCGAGCAGGTCGGAAGCCGATTCGAACAGCGCCCGCGAGAGCTGCTGCAGCTGGGAGTGGCGGTCCATCTCCAGCGGGTCGAAATCCTCGTAGCCGGCGCGTTCGGCCTCGGACTGGTAGCGGCTGAGAATCTGCGCCTGGGTCTCGGTGTCGAGCCGGCGCAGCTGGTCGCGGACGCGCTCGATGGTGGCCTCCATCTCGTGCAGGGTGAAGCCGATATCGCTCACCTGCTGCTCGACCCGGCCGCGGAAGATGGAAGTCTCGCCGGCCAGGTTGACCAGGTTCTCCAGGAGATCCGCCGGAACCCTGGCCATTTCCTGCGGGGCGCGCTGGGCCGCGGCCTGACGCGCCGCCTCGGCGGCCCGCTCGACGAACGGCAGCACCTTCAGCGGTACCGCCGCACGCGGCGCCTGGCTGGCGTTCAGCAGCAAGCCGCCGGGCAGCATCCGCGGGACGACTTCCGTCGCAGGCTCTTCGACGGCCGCTGGCTCGCCCCCGGCGAGCGCCGGGGAAGGCGCCTCGGCCGCGGGCGCGGGCTCAACCGGCAGCGGAGCCTCGAACGCCGAGTCGTCGGTCGCGCCCTCGGGCTGCGCGCGCCAAGTGCGGATCGCGGTGATCAGCGCCGTTCCGTCGACCGGCGGACGCCGATCGTGCACGGCCTCGAGCATCTCGGCGAGACAGTCGTGGCACGACTGCAGCAGGCCGAAGAGCGCCGGGCCGGCGCTGAACCGGCCGTTGCAGAGACCTTCGTAGAGGTATTCCAGCTCGTGGGCCAGATCGCCGACCTCGACCACCTCGGCCATCCGCGCACCGCCCTTGAGGGTGTGCAGATCGCGCTGCAGGGCCTCGAGCGCGCCGTGGTCGGCGGCATCCTCGACCCAGCGCTGCAGGGCGCTGCCGGCACTCTCGAGAATGTCGAAACCCTCCTCGAGGAAGATCTCGACCAGTTCGGGGTCCCGTTCGGGCATGACGGCAGCCGCGCCTGGCACCGGCTGCGGCGCCTCGCTCGGCTCGGGCTCGGGCTCGGGCTCGGGCTCGGGCTCGGGCTCGGGCTCGGGCTCGGGCTCGGCCAGTAGCGTGAGAGATTCCTCCGGTGATGGCACGGACCACTCGTCCAGCGCCTGCAGCGGGAAAGCCGGTTCGTCTTCCGGCAGCAGCTCGAAGCACGACTCCGTTTCGTCCGTCTCCTCCGGCGGCAGCCACTCGTACAGGCCGGGCAGGCTTTGGGCTTCGGCTTCGGCTTCGGCTTCGGCTTCGGCTTCGGCTTCGGCTTCGGCTTCGGCTTCGGCTTCGGCTTCGGGATGTTCCGGCAGGAGCTCGACAGGCAAGCGAGCCTGCGCCTGGGCGCTGCGCAAGGTTTCGAGCAGCTCCTGCAAGGCGGCGACGCGCTCGGGACGGGCGGTCACCTGGAGGGCGGCCGCCACCTGGTCCAGCATGCCGATCAGGGCTTCGTGGGCGGCTTCGGCCTCCTCGAAGAAGCGCTCGTCGACCGCCAGGCCATCGGCCTGAACCGCGCCGTACAGCGCGATGAGTCCCTGGCACAGGTCGTCGACCTGCGGCAGCTCGGCGAGCTGCGCGCCATGCCCCAGAGCACTCAGCTCGTCCAGCAGTTGACCGAGCTCCTGCCGCTCGCCCGGATGCGCCCGCCAGCCCTGCAGGAGGTTCTCCACATCGAGCAGGATGTCCATGCCCTCGGCGAGGAAACGGCCGATCACCTGCGGGTCGCGGGCCTGCCGGTCGTCGCCCTGCCAGGCGCTCTTCGCGACCTCAAGGCGCTCCTGGTGCAGGCGCTGCACATCGGCGATGAGCGCCGCACTGCCCTCGATCGGCGCCAGCGGCCGGCTGTCGAGCTGCTCCAGCCCCTGACGCAGCAGCTCTGCGGCGCGCCGCAGCAGCTCGACCTCGGCCAGATCGATGGGGATCAGGTTGGTCTTGAACTCCTTGAGCATCTTCTCCAGCGGCGTGGCGATCTCCGCGATCGGCAGGATGCCGGCCATGTGCGCGCTGCCCTTGAGGGTGTGCAGGGCGCGCTGCAGGCCGTCGGTGACCGACTGCGGCAATTCCCAGTCGCAGCCGGCGAGGAACTCGTCCAGCGTCTCCAGGTGAGTGACGGCCTCGTTGCGGAAGATTTCCAGCAACTGCCCGTCGGGAGCCTCCGCGGGGGCCCTCTCCGGCTCGGCGGTCGGCTCGGCCTCGGATGCCATGCCGGCAGCGGGCAGTTCGCCCTTGGCCAGGGCATGGGCGGTGGCCGCCAGGCGGTCGACGTCGTCGCGCTGGCGCTGGGCCTTGGCGGCGAACTCCTCGACCAGCTCCGGCAGCAGCGCCAGCACCTCGGCGATGACCTGCTGCACGAGCACTCCCGGCTCGATGCTGCGGTCGATCACCCGGTTGAGCATGTTCTCGATGGACCAGGCCAGTTCGCCGATGATCAGCGCCCGGACCATCCGGCCACTGCCCTTGAGGGTATGGAAGGCGCGGCGGACCTCGGTCAACGCCTCCTTGTCGTCGGTGTCGGCGCACCATTTCGGGAAGTATTCGCCGATGGTCTCCAGCACCTCGGCGGCTTCCTCGATGAAGACCTCCTGCAGATCCTCGTCCACTGGCTCCTCGTCGGCCGGCGGCGGCAGCAGGCTCGGCGGGGCCTCCGCCGCCGGCGGATTGATCGCCGGGGCCGGTGCGGCCATCACCTCGGCGAGGGACAGGGCCGCCTCGACGGGAGTCCCGCTGGTCGAATCCTCTGTCTCGCCGACCGGCCGATCCAGCGTCACCAAATCGGCACCGTCCCAGTCCAGCAGTTCGTCCCCGGCCTCGTCGGCGTCCGCCACCGGCAGCGGGGCGTCCTCGGCTTCGACGGGAGGCGCCGCCAGCGGCTGATCCTGAGCCGGAGCGATGACGGGCTCGGGCACCTCGACCGGCTCGACGAGCGGGTTCGGCGCAGCGGCCTGATCCGCGCCAGGCACGGGGGCGGGAATCGGCTCCAGGCCGAAGGGCTCGTCCCGATCGAGGATCGAAGGCTTGCCGGTCAGCGGGTAGCCGAGGCTGGCGAGGCTCTCCTCGGCCACGTCGAGGATCTGCCCGGCATGGCTGGTGTGATCCTCGGTCAGGCGCTCGAGGTAGTATTCGACCCCGGTGATGGCGTCGGCCAGGGTGTCCAGGCTCTGCCAGTCAGGCACCACGCGGCCGACCAGCAGCTGTTCCTGGATATAGCGGTTGCAGGCGTCGATCAGCGCCGCCGCGCGCTCCAGCGGAATCATCGCCAGCCCGCCGCGCACCTGGGTCAGCAGCGCCGGCACGCGGGCCAAGTGCTCATGGTTCCACTGCGAGGCGATGAACTCGATGATGGCGTCCTTGGCCTGTTCCAGACCGGTACGCGCCTCCTTGATCACCAGTTGGTGGATCTGCGTCACGTCGGTGGTGGGCAGCAGGTTCTCCTCGCGGCTGCGCTCCTCGGCGCTACCGACCATGCCAGCGAGGGTAGCCTCGACATACAGCAGCGCTCCGGCGACGTCCATCAGCACCGCATCGTCCGGCTCGCGCTGGCCGAGGGACAGGCCACGCACCGTCTCGAACTGGTCGAGGATGATCTTGCGCGGCTGACCGAAACCGAGCATTCCCAGGGTGTCGGCAACCTGCTTGAGCGGCGGCAGCAGGGCCTCCAGCTCGGCGACCTGGCGACGATCGCTGCGCACGAACAGGTCGAGGCTGTCCTTGCAGCGCACCAGTTCCTCGCACAGGGCGGAGACCACCGAGCGCATGGCATCGCGGTCCGGGCCGGCTAGTCGCGCGCGCTCCTCGTCCACCACGCTGCTGTCCGGCAGCCACTCGGCCAGCCGGTAGTGCTCCTTCAGCGCCTGCAGGCTCTGGCCTCCGGTGGGGGCCTTGGCGACATAGAACAGCAGGTTGCGCAGCAGCTCTTCGGGAGCCGCCTGGTTGATGCCGTCGATGCCGTGATCGACCAGCCGCTTGAGCTCCTTCTCGACCTGGCGCAACAGGTCGCGCAGGGCGCTGCTGTTGCCCACGCTGCCGTCGGCCAGCCCCTCGGCCAGGGCCCCGGCGATCTGCCAGAGGGGCTCCAGCGGGGCGCCCTTGCACAGCTGCTCGAGACGGGCGAACACCCGCACCATGTAGCCCAGGTTGGTGGGCACGTCCTGTTCGCGGAAGATCCCAACCATGGCCAGCTGCAGCATCTGCCGCAGCTTGCGCAGCATGGCCTGCAGCTCCGGGGTGCGCAGTGCGGCCAGCGCCGACTCCGGTAGCGGCGGCGGGCAACGGGACAGGTCCGGGGCGAACAGGCTGGTTTCCGAGAGCATTCTCTCGCCGCGGGCGACGCGCAGGTCGTTGAGCAGCGGCAGCACCACCAGCGGCAGGTCGCGCCGGGCGTTCTGGATCCGATCGAGGTACGCCGGCAGCTGCAGGATGGCCTGCATCAGCACCTCCAGCGCCTCGTTGCGGTCGGCCACGCGGTCGTCCAGCATCGCCTGCGCCAGCTGCTCCATCTCCTCGGCGAGCAGCGCGGCGCCATAGAACTCGACCATCTGCAGGGTGCCGTGGACCTGGTGCACGTAGGCCAGGCAGAAGCGTATCCGCGAGGAGTCCTGCGGATTCTCGACATAGGCCTCCAGGGCCTGTCGGGCCTGCTTCAGGGTTTCCGCGATCTCGCCTTTGACCCATTCCAGGGCGACATAATCGTGCCGATCACCCATAACGACTCCAGTCAACGTGTGTTACCCCTTACGGGTAAAGGCCAGCACTTGCGGGTCGGCTACCGGTTGCAGATCCGGATGCTGCCAACCGACCACTTCGCCCACGCCGATCACCAGGAGCCCCCCTGGGGCCAGGCGCTCGGCCAGCCGGTTGAGGATCTCGCGGCGACGCCAGCGGCGGAAATAGATCAGCAAGTTCTGACAGAAGATGATGTCCATCCCGGACATCGGCGCCTTGGCCAGGTCCAGGACGTTGAGCCGGGCGCTGCATACGCGCTCGGCCAGACTCGGTAATACCCTGAAGTGCCCGTCCGCCTGCGCGCTGAAGTAGCGATCGCGCAGAGCTTCGTCCAGGCGCTCCAGCCGACGCGGCGGATACAGGCCCTGACGCACCTTCTCCAGGGCATTCAGGCTGATGTCCGTGGCCGTGACGCCGAAGCGCTCGGCCGCATTCGCCGTCTCCCCGCGCAACACCTCCATGGCGGTGATGGCCAGCGAATAGGGCTCCTCGCCGCTGGCGCAACCCACGCTCCAGAAGGCCCAGGGCCGCGCCGGCGAACGCTCGGCCAGCCGCCCCTGCAGATAGCGGCAGAGCAACTCGAACGACGGCGGATGGCGGAAGAACGAGGTTTCCTGGACGGTCAGGCGATCCAACAGGTGCGACCACTCCACCGCGCCCCGCGGCCCGTCGGTGACGCACCGGTAGTAGCTGGCGTAGTCGCCGACGCTCAGTTCGCGCATGCGGGCGCTCAGGCTGTTCTGCAGGAAACGGCGCTGCTGTTCGCCGAGCACCATGCCCGCACGCTGCTCGAGCAGGCGCTGCCAGTCTCGGAACTCGGCCTCGGATATCTCGGCCGGGGGAGTCAGCGCCCAGACGCCGGTTGGCTGCATAACCTGCCTCTCGTTCATGCTCGCCGGCGCTCCTCAGGAGCGCCGCGGCCCTTGGGATCAGAGCTGTTCCGCACGCTCCGGCAGGGTGAAACCGGACACCGACTTGCGCATCTCGCTGGCCATCTTCGCCAGATTGCCGATGCTCATGGCGGTGGCGCTGGTACCGGCCGAGGTCTGCGAGGTGATCTCCTGGATCACGAACATGGTGTTGGAGATGTGGCCGGCAGAGGAAGCCTGCTGGCGAGCGGCGTTGGAGATGTTCTGGATCAGGGCCGCGAGGGTCTTGGATACCTTCTCGATCTCCTCCAGGGCGACCCCGGCGTCCTGCGCCAGGCGGGCTCCGCGGACCACCTCGGTGGTGGTCTGTTCCATGGAGATCACCGCTTCGTTGGTGTCGGTCTGGATGGTCTTCACCAGCGCCTCGATCTGCTTGGTCGCCGCGGAGGAACGTTCGGCGAGGCGCTGCACCTCGTCGGCCACCACGGCGAAGCCGCGACCGGCATCGCCGGCCATGGAGGCCTGGATCGCGGCGTTCAGGGCGAGGATGTTGGTCTGGTCGGCGATGTCGTTGATCAGGCTGACGATGTCGCCGATCTCCTGGGAGGATTCGCCGAGGCGCTTGATCCGCTTCGAGGTGTCCTGGATCTGCTCGCGGATGTTGTCCATGCCGGTGATGGTGTTGTGCACCACCTCGTTGCCCTTGTTGGCGATGGCCACGGAGCGTTCCGCCACCGCCGAGGATTCCGCGGCGTTCGCCGATACCTGGTCGATGGAGACCGCCATTTCGTTGACCGCGGCCGAAGCCCCGGCGATTTCCTGGGCCTGGTGCTCGGAGGCTTCGGCCAGGTGCATCGCGGTCGCCTGGGTTTCCTGGGCGGCGCTGGCCACCTGCAGGGCGGTCTGGTTGATGGTTTCCACCAGTTCGCGCAGTTGGTCGATCGAGTAGTTGATGGAGTCGGCGATGGCGCCGGTGAAATCCTCGGTCACGGTCGCGGTCACGGTCAGGTCGCCATCGGCGAGGTCGGCGATCTCGTCGAGCAGGCGCAGGATCGCGGCCTGGTTGCGCTCGTTCTTCTCGGCGGTCTCGGCCAGACGCCGGCGGGTGCTCTGGACCATGACCAGGGCGATCAGGACGATCGAGGCCAGGGTCAGGAAGACCAGCACATAACTGGCCAGGGTATTCAGCTTGCGGCCGTCTGCCAGCCCTTCGAAGCCGCTGGCCAGTGCGGAGGTCTTGGCCAGCAGGCCCTGGGCGATCTCCTGGATGGCATTGGCGGACTCGCGGACCTGGAACACCTCCGGCGAGGTTTCCAGGATCTCGTCCACCGATCCGGCGACGAACTGGAACAATTCGGCGATTTCGCCGAGATGCTTGACGGCCTCGGGATCGGTCACGCGGGAAATGCCCTGGGACGGATCGCCCTCGCGCATGCCCTTGAGCACCCGGCCGAATTGGTTGGCGTCGCGACCGAACATGTCAGCGGCCTGGATCGAGCCCTCGTCGCCGGCGAGCACCTTGTTCACCGAAGCGAGAATCCGCTCGGCGAGCAGCGCCTGGCGCTGGGCCATGGCGACCTGGGAAGCCGGGGCGCCGCTGTGCAGCAGGCTGTCGACCACCGTCTCGTACTCGCGCTGCAGCTGCGGGACGGTCTCGCCCAGGGTGGCGGCCACCTGGTGCAGGGAAAGCACGGTCTTCTCGCTGGCGAGAATGGCGTCGGCGTTGCGCCGCAGGCCGTCCCAGCCCTGCTGCACTTCCGCCATCTGCGCCTGCACGGCATCCGGGGCCGGCGGCAGGCTGCTCGCCTCGTCGCCCTGCTGCAGCACGCTCCAGCGCTGCTGGAAGTCGTTGCGGGAGGTCTTCAGCACGGAGAAGGCCGCCGCCTTGCCCTCCGCCGCCTCGCCAGCGCTCTTGGCGAGGCGCTGGGACAGCAGGCGCAACTCGCCAGCATGGGCGATGTAGGCCTTGTCATGCCCCCCCTGGTTGTTGAGGTAGACGAAGTTGACGAGCAGCAACACGATGGAAACCAGCAGAACCACGAAGAGCCCCGCGATCATGGTGCTGCTGCGTTTATCCGCCCAAAGGTTGTCTGTATTGAGTTTTTGCATCATCCGGCCCCCAGCCTTACCCCAAACTACATCAATCCATTCGCTGCCAAGGGCCGGCCAGGCCGACCCGCTCGTTGAAACCGGCATCCCGCGCGGGAGGTGGCCGCAACTGCGGAGCCTCGCGCCCTGCCGACCGCACTCGCCCACGGCCCTCCCCGCATGCGTTCAGATGCGTCGGAAGCCGTGCTGCACATGATCAAAACGCCACATCGAGAAAGCCGGCATGCCGGGTCAGGGCGTGCGGGCTGAACACCAGCCAGGGCTGCTCGTACTGGAACAGCCCGAGGATGAACGGCTGGATCGCCGCCTCCAGAGGCGGCAACTGCTCCGAGAAGGTCTCCACCGGGAAATGCTGCAGGCCGAAGACTTCGTCGACCACCAGACCGGCGAAGACGTCCTGGTGATCCACCACCAGCACCCGCCGCTGCTTGCGCTGGGTCGCCACTTCGTTGCCGAAGAACTCGCTCAGATCCATGATCGGCAGCAGGCGTCCGCGCACGTTGGCGACCCCCTTGACCCAGCTCTTCACGCCGGGCAGCAGAGTGTGCCGCGGCTCGTGCAACACTTCGTTCACCTCCCCCATGGAGGCGACGAACAGGCGCTCGCCCATGCGGAAGCCGATGCCGCTCCAGGTCTGCGCGGTCTCCTGCTGCGCAGGCAGGGCCGCGGCCAACGTCCGGCTGCGCCGATCGATCTCGAGCAAAAGCTGAAAGGGCGTTTCTAAGCGCGGCATCCGGCCCAAGCCTTCTGTGGTGACGGGATTGGAATCACTATCGATCGAGCCAGCCGGAGGTCAGCCGGCCAGTACCGCATTCAGGGTCTTGAGCAGGGTTTCCTCGGCCAGCGGCTTGGTCAGATAGTCCCGCGCGCCCTGGCGCTTGCCCCAGACCTTGTCGGTCTCCTGGTCCTTGGTGGTGATGATGATCACCGGGATATGACTGGTCTCTTCGTCCTTGGTCAGCTGACGGGTCGCCTGGAAGCCGTTCAGGCCCGGCATGACGATGTCCATCAGCACTGCGTCCGGCTTTTCCTGGCGCGCCAGGGCGACGCCGTCGGCGCCGTTCTCGGCTTTCAGGACGCGGTGACCATGCTTCTCGAGCATGGCGGCGAGCTTGTACATCTCGGTTGGCGAGTCATCGACAATCAGAATTCGAGCCATGAGGTTCCCCCATACGGAATAAGGCGGCAGCGGCCTGGCGGCCGGCGAAAATCAGGAAGCTTGTTCGACCGGGATGAAGTCCGGGACGTGGGACTTGATCGCACCCAGCAGTTCTTCCTTGCTGAAGGGCTTGGTGAGGTACTGGTCGGAACCGACGATGCGCCCCTTGGCCTTGTCGAACAGGCCGTCCTTGGAGGACAGCATGATCACCGGCGTGGACTTGAAGGCACTGTTGTTCTTGATCAGGGCGCAGGTCTGGTAGCCATCGAGCCGCGGCATCATGATGTCGACGAAGATGATGCGCGGATGGCTGTCGGCGATCTTGGCCAGGGCATCGAAACCGTCGACGGCGGTAACGACATCGCAACCCACTTTCTTCAGCAAAGTCTCCGCGGTGCGACGAATCGTTTTCGAGTCGTCGATCACCATCACTCTCAAGCCGTCGGAATGCTGTTCCATGTTCGCCTTACCATCGCTCCGCAGAGCCGTTGATGTTGCGTTCTTCCCCGGACTGTCCGGGATCTGCCAGCGACGGACCACCCGATCGCCGCGCCTTTTTAGCACACTCACCCCAAATCCATAAGTGAGCCCGTGCATGGTTTTCTTGACCGGAAGCAATGCGGGCTACACTCTGGCCCGACGTCATCGCAGCCGGCGAAAATGCCGGATCATTTCACTCGGAGGAACAACCCCATGAGCCTTCGCCTAGGGATCGTCATGGACCCCATCGCGCAGATCTCCTTCAAGAAGGACAGCTCCCTGGCCATGCTGCTGGCGGCCCAGGCCCGCGGCTGGTCGCTGTTCTACATGGAGCCGCAGGACCTTTACCAGCGCTCGGGCGTGGCCCGGGCCCGGATGCGCCCGCTCAAGGTGTTCAACGACCCCGAGCACTGGTTCGAGCTCGGCGACGAGAACGACGCCCACCTGGGCGAGCTGGACGTGCTGCTGATGCGCAAGGACCCGCCCTTCAACAGCGAGTACGTCTACGCCACCTACCTGCTCGAGCTCGCCGAGCGGGACGGTTGCCTGGTGGTCAACCGCCCGCAGAGCCTGCGCGACTGCAACGAGAAGTTCTTCGCCACCCAGTTTCCCGAGCTCATGCCGCCGACGCTGGTCAGCAGACGGTCGGACATCTTGCGCGAGTTCGCCGCCGAGCACGGTGACGTGATTCTCAAACCCCTGGACGAGATGGGCGGCGCCTCGATCTTCCGCCACCGCGAAGGCGACCCCAACCTGTCGGTGATGATCGAGGTGCTGACCGAACATGGCGCCCGGCAGATCATGGCGCAGCGCTATCTACCGGCGATCAAGGACGGCGACAAGCGCATCCTGATGATCGACGGCGAGCCGGTACCCTACTGTCTGGCGCGCATTCCGGCACCCGGCGAGACCCGCGGCAACCTGGCCGCCGGCGGCCGCGGGGTGGCCCAGCCGCTGACCGAGCGCGACCGCGAGATCGCCAGGACCGTCGGCCCGGAACTGCGCCGGCGCGGACTGCTGTTCGTCGGCCTGGACGTGATCGGCGAGCACCTGACCGAAATCAACATCACCAGCCCGACCTGCATCCGCGAGATCGACAGCGCCTACGACACCCGCATCGCCGAGCGTCTGATGGAGGTGATCGCGAAGAAGCTGGAGGCGCGCCCCGAACGTAACTGACGGGCGGCAGGAAGAATCTGTCCTCGCACACGCAGGCGCTGCGGGCACGCGGCCGCAAACTTGAAACAGTCAACAGCTTTGGGCTCGGCGCTTGCAGGGCGCCGTTCAAAGCCGGCAGACTGCGCGGCAATTCGTGCCAGCCGATGAATCATGACCGCAGCAGCCAATCCGCCCGAACTCGATACCCCGGAGGTCCGTCCCGCGGATCGTCTGGGTTTCACCCTGTTCCTCGCCGCGATACTGCACCTGGCCCTGATCCTCGGCCTGAGCTTCACCCTGGAGAAGCCGACGCAGGCGAGCAAGACCCTGGAAATCACCCTGTCCACCTTCAAGAGCGAGGAAAAGCCCAAGGAGGCGGACTTCCTCGCCCAGGACAACCAGCAGGGCAGCGGCACCCTGGAGCACAAGGAAGCCCCCAGGACCACGGAGACCGCGCCGTTCCAGGACACCAAGATCAACAAGGTGACCCCGCCCGCCGCCCCTTCGCCGCCCACCGAGCCCAAGCCTGTCACCAAGGCGGCGGTGGCCACCCAGTCGAGGCAGGCGCAGAAGACGCCGGCCAAGGCCGAGCAGAACCGGCAGACCCCGCCCAGCACACCGGCGCCGCGCTTCGACAGCGAGCAGCTATCCTCGGAAATCGCCAGCCTCGAGGCGGAGCTGGCCCAGGAGCAGCAGGCCTACGCCAAGCGTCCGAAGATCCTGCGCCTCAACGCCGCCTCGACCATGCGCGACAAAGGCGCCTGGTATAAAGACGAGTGGCGCAAGAAGGTCGAGCGCATCGGCAACCTCAACTATCCCGAAGAGGCGCGCCGCCAGCGCATCTACGGCAGCCTGCGCCTGCTGGTGTCGATCAACCGCGACGGCACCCTGCACGAGGTGCTGGTGCTGGAGTCCTCCGGCCAGCCGATACTGGATCAGGCGGCTCAGCGCATCGTCCGTCTGGCGGCGCCGTATGCCCCCTTCACCGGCGACCTGGCGGACATCGACCGCCTGGAGATCATCCGCACCTGGCGTTTCGAACGCGGCGACCGCCTGTCCAGCCGCTGATCGCCGGTCATCCGCCGGGACGATCGTTCCCACCCCTGAACGCGCCGTGGGCGGCCCGACTCGCGCCCGGGCGGCATTCGTCGGCTGTGCCCTCCAAGAAGAGCCCGGCCGGCGAACGAACGGGCTTCTGCGCGATCTGCACCAAGTGCCACTCTTGAAGCCCGCATCATGAAGCTTGAAACTAGGCCCATGAAGAACACCGCCCCCCACTACCTCAAGCATCAGTTCCTGATCGCCATGCCGCATATGGCCGATCCCAACTTCGCCCAGGCCCTCATCTACCTGGTGGAGCACAACGACCAGGGCGCCATGGGGCTGGTGGTCAACCGCCCGAGCGGTCTCGACCTGGCCGAGGTGATCGAGCAGCTTCGTCCGGACACTCCGCCCGCCAGCGCCCGCCATGCGGTGCCGATCTACACCGGCGGCCCGGTGCAGACCGACCGCGGCTTCGTCCTGCACCCCAGCGGCCCGCACTTCCAGGCCACCTTGGAGCTGGGCGAGCTGTCGCTGTCCACCTCCCAGGACTCGCTGTTCGCCATCGCCGACGGCGAAGGCCCCTCGCGCTGTCTGATCGCTCTCGGCTACGCCGGCTGGGAGGCCGGGCAACTGGAGGCAGAACTGATCCAGAACACCTGGCTGACCTGTCCAGCCGACCTCGACATTCTCTTCGACGCTCCGGCCGACCAGCGCCTGGAAGCTGCCGCCGCGCGCCTGGGCATCAACCTCAGCCTGCTGACCAGCCAGGCCGGGCACGCATGAACGGCCTGCGCCTGCTGCTCGGCTTCGACTACGGCACCAAGCAGATCGGCGTCGCGGTCGGCCAGGCGATCACCGGCCAGGCCCGCGAACTCTGCGTGCTCAAGGCGCAGAACGGCGTGCCCGACTGGAGCCAGATCGAGAGGCTGGTCAAGGAGTGGCAGCCGGACGCCATGGTCGTCGGCCTGCCGCTGAACATGGACGGCACGCCGAGCGAGATGAGCGAGCGAGCGGCCAAATTCGCCCGCCGCCTACACGGGCGCTTCAACCTGCCGGTGCATACCCACGACGAGCGCCTGACCACCTTCGAGGCCAAGGGCCATCGCCTCGCCCAGGGCCAGCGGGACGGCTATCGCCAGCGCCCGGTGGACGCCCTCGCCGCCGCCTTGCTACTGGAGGGCTGGCTGACGGAACACGCGATCGGCTGAACTCATGGAACGATCACCCGCCCCAAGGAGGAAATCATGACCACCCTGCCCGACCCCGCCGAACTGCTACCGCAGATGGCCAGTGCCCTCGCACATCATCTGAAGACAAGCCATATCGACGCTCCGCGCTTCGTCGGCATCCGCACCGGCGGCGTCTGGGTCGCCCAGGCGCTGCTGGAAGCCCTGGGCAGCCGAGAGCCGCTGGGCGTGCTGGATGTGTCCTTCTATCGCGACGATTTCACCCAGAGCGGCCTGCATCCGCAGGTGCGCCCTTCCGCGCTGCCGTTCGACATAGACGGGCAGCACCTGGTGCTGATCGACGACGTGCTGATGACCGGCCGTACCGTGCGCGCTGCCCTCAACGAACTGTTCGACTATGGCCGGCCGGCCAGCGTGACCCTGGTCTGCCTGCTCGACCTGGACGCCCGCGAACTGCCGATCCGCCCGGATGTCGTCGGCCAGACCCTGTCCCTCGCCCCCGATGAACGGGTAAAATTGCACGGCCCCGCGCCGCTCGCCCTCGAGCGCCAGGTCCTTGCCTCCTAATGTAAGAGTCCCCCGCGATGACGCCGAACGTAGTCAAGCGCCCGCTGCAACTCAACGCCCAGGGTCAGCTGCGCCATTTCCTCTCGCTCGACGGCCTGTCCCGCGAGCTGCTGACCGAGATCCTCGATACCGCCGACTCCTTCCTCGAAGTCGGCACCCGTTCGGTGAAGAAGGTTCCGCTGCTGCGCGGCAAGACCGTGTGCAACGTGTTCTTCGAGAACTCCACGCGCACCCGCACCACCTTCGAGATGGCCGCTCAGCGGCTGTCCGCCGACGTGATCACGCTCAACGTGTCGACCTCCTCGACCAGCAAGGGCGAGACCCTCTTCGACACCCTGCGCAACCTGGAGGCGATGGCCGCCGACATGTTCGTCGTGCGCCACGCCGATTCCGGTGCCGCCCACTTCATCGCCGAGCACGTCTGTCCTGACGTGGCGATCATCAACGGCGGCGACGGGCGCCACGCGCACCCCACCCAGGGCATGCTCGACATGCTGACCATCCGTCGTCACAAGGGCGGGTTCGAAAACCTCTCGGTGGCCATCGTCGGCGACATCCTGCACTCGCGGGTCGCGCGCTCGGACATGCTCGCCCTGCAGACCCTAGGCTGCCGCGACATCCGCGTGATCGGCCCGAAGACCCTGCTGCCGGTGGGGCTCGAGCAATACGGCGCGCGCGTCTTCCACGACATGACCGAAGGCCTCAAGGACGTCGACGTCATCGTCATGCTGCGTCTGCAGCGCGAGCGCATGCAGGGCGGCCTGCTGCCCAGCCAGGGCGAGTTCTACCGTCTCTACGGCCTCTCCACCGCACGCCTGGCAGTGGCCAAGCCGGATGCCATCGTCATGCACCCGGGGCCGATCAACCGCGGCGTGGAGATCGAGTCGGCGGTGGCCGACGGTTCCCAGTCGGTGATCCTCAACCAGGTCACCTACGGCATCGCCGTGCGCATGGCGGTGCTGTCCATGGCCATGAGCGGACAGACCGCGCAACGCCAACTCACTTCCGAATCCGCATCCGAGGAGCAGAATTGATGCGTACCCGTATCCTCGGCGCCCGGGTCATCGACCCTTCCAGCGGTCTCGACCAGGTCGGCGACATCCATCTGGAAAAAGGCAAGATCGTCGCACTGGGCCAGGCGCCCGCCGGCTTCGAGGCCGAGCGCGAGATCGACGCCCGCGGTCTGGTCGCAGCCCCCGGGCTGGTGGACCTCTCCGTCGCCCTGCGCGAGCCCGGCTACTCCCGCAAGGGCAACATCGCCAGCGAAACCCGCGCCGCCGCCGCCGGTGGCGTCACCAGCCTGTGCTGCCCGCCGCAGACCAAGCCGGTCCTGGACACCCCGGCGGTGGCCGAGCTGATCATCGATCGCGCCCGGGAGGCCGGCCATACCAAGGTCCACCCGGTCGGCGCCCTGACCAAGGGCCTGGAAGGCGAGCAACTGGCCGAACTGGTCGCCCTGCGCGACGCCGGCTGCGTCGCCTTCGGCAACGGCCTGGCGCCCTTCGCCGGCAATCGCTACCTGCGCCGCGCCCTGGAATACGCCGCCACCTTCAACCTGACCGTGGTGTTCCACTCCCAGGACGCAGCCCTGGCCGAGGGCGGACTCGCCCACGAGGGGCCGACCGCCAACTTCCTCGGCCTGGCCGGCATTCCGGAAACCGCCGAGACCGTGGCCCTGGCCCGGGACCTACTACTGGTGGAACAGGCCGGTGTGCGCGCCCACTTCAGCCAGCTGACCACCGCCCGCGGCGCGCAGATGATCGCCGAAGCCCAGGCCCGTGGCCTGCCGGTGACCGCCGACGTGGCGCTGTACCAGCTGATCCTCACGGACGAGGCGCTGGCCGATTTTTCCAGCCTCTACCACGTGCAGCCGCCGCTGCGCTCCCGCGCCGACCGCGACGGCCTGCGCGAGGCGGTGAAGCGCGGCGTGATCCAAGCCATCTCCAGCCATCACCAGCCCCACGAGCCGGATGCCAAGCTGGCCCCGTTCGGCGACACCGAGCCGGGCATCAGCAGCGCCGAACTGCTCCTGCCGCTGGCCATGACCCTGGTCCAGGAAGGCCTGCTCGATCTGCCGACCCTGCTCGCCCGCCTCACCTGCGGTCCGGCCAAGGCCCTGCGCTTGCCGGCCGGCCGCCTGGCCGCGGGCGCCCCGGCTGACTTGGTGCTGTTCGACCCACAGGCCTCCACCCTGGCGGGCGAGCGCTGGCTGTCCAGGGGTCGCAACTGCCCCTTCATGGGCCACGTTCTGCCCGGTGCCGTGCGCTACACCCTGCTCGACGGGCGGATCAGCTACCAGGCCTGAAGCCTGCCCCCGACGAAAAAGCCCGCCGATCGGCGGGCTTTTTTCATTCCGGGAGCGTCAGCCGCGCTCGGCGTTGCACAGCGATATCTGGTCGTTCAGCGTCCAGAAGTCGTAGAGCACGCCGAGCAGGAAGAAGCCGCCGGTCAGCAGGTAGAGGATGCCGCTGATCCACTTGCCCATGTACAGGCGATGCACACCGAACACGCCGAGAAAGGTCAGCAGGATCCAGGCGACGTTGTAGTCGATGGCGCCGGCGTGGAAGCGCAGGTCGGCCTCGCGATCCATGGCCGGAATCAGGAACAGATCGACCAGCCAGCCGACGAGCAGCAGACCACCGGTGAAGAACCAGATGGTTCCGGTCACCGGCTTGCCGTAGTAGAAGCGGTGGGAACCGAGAAAGCCGAAGATCCACAGCAGATAGCCGATGACCTTGCTGTGGGTGTCCTGTATCTGCATGGCGCTCTCCCGGTGAAGTCAGTTCGAACCCGAGTCTACCGCCGTCGCCGCGCCGCTGTCTCAGCGGAAACGCCGCCCCGGGTCCTCTTCGCTGGTCTGCAGGCTGAGACCGTCGACCAGGCTGGACAGGTGCTCGCCGTCGGTCTCCGACTCCAGCTTGATCATCAGGCGCAGGTCGTTGGCCGAGTCGGCGTGGCGCAGGGCATCCTCGTAGGTGATCTCGCCCTGGGTGTAGAGCTGGTAGAGCGCCTGGTCGAAGGTCTGCATGCCCTGCTCGGTGGAGCGCTTCATCACGCCCTTGAGCTCGTGGATCTCGCCCTTGCGGATCAGGTCGGCGATCAGCGGCGTGTTAATCAGCACCTCGATCACCGCGCGGCGGCCCTTGCCGTCCGGGGTCGGCACCAACTGCTGGGCGACGATGGCGCGCAGGTTCAGCGACAGGTCCATCCAGACCTGGTGCTGACGGTCGGCGGGGAAGAAGTTGATGATCCGGTCCAGCGCCTGGTTGGCGTTGTTGGCGTGCAGGGTGGCCAGGCACAGGTGACCGGTCTCGGCGAAGGCCACCGCGTAATCCATGGTCTCGCGGGTACGCACCTCGCCGATCATGATCACGTCCGGAGCCTGGCGCAGGGTGTTCTTCAGCGCCACCTCGAAGGACTCGGTGTCGATGCCCACCTCGCGCTGGGTGACGATGCAGCTCTGGTGCTGGTGGATGAACTCGATCGGGTCCTCGATGGAGATGATGTGGCCGCTGCTGTGCTGGTTGCGGTAGCCGATCATCGCCGCCAGCGAGGTGGACTTGCCGGTGCCGGTGGCGCCGACGAAGAGCACCAGGCCGCGCTTGGTCATCGCCAGATCCTTGAGCACGGGCGGCAGGTTGAGCTCTTCCAGGGTCGGGATGCTGGTCTCGATCCGGCGCAGGACCATACCGGCGAGGTTGCGCTGGTAGAAGGCGCTGACGCGGAAACGGCCGATGCCGCGCGCGCTGATGGCGAAGTTGCACTCATGGTTGGCGGCGAAATCGCGCCGCTGCTGCTCGTTCATCACCGAGAACACGGTCTCGCGGGTCTGCTCCGGCGACATCGGGTTCTTCATCACCGGCAGGATGCGGCCATTGATCTTCATCGACGGCGGCACGCCGGCAGTGATGAATAGGTCCGAGCCGCCCTTTTCCACCATCAGGCGCAGCAGTTTTTCGAAATCCATAGCTTGGGTCGCCTCGTCTCAGGACGCGCCGAAGGCCCCAGCGGAAACGGCCCCGCCCGCGATGTCTGCATCACGGACGGGGCCATTCTCGCGCAGGCGCCGCGGAGGCGCGTACCGCTTAGAAATTGTCCGGGATCTTGGCCTTCTCGCGAGCCGCCTCGCGGCTGATCAGGCCCTTGGCCAGCAGTCCCTTGAGGCACATGTCGAGGGTCTGCATGCCGATCGAGCCGCCGGTCTGGATCGCCGAATACATCTGCGCCACCTTGTCCTCGCGGATCAGGTTACGGATCGCCGGGGTGCCGATCATGATCTCGTGGGCCGCCACCCGGCCGCCGCCGATCTTCTTCAGCAGGGTCTGGGAAATCACCGCCTGCAGGGACTCGGAGAGCATCGAGCGGACCATCGCCTTCTCTTCCGCGGGGAACACGTCGACCACCCGGTCGATGGTCTTGGCCGCCGAGGTGGTGTGCAGGGTGCCGAACACCAGGTGGCCGGTTTCCGCGGCGGTCAGCGCCAGGCGGATGGTTTCCAGGTCGCGCATCTCGCCGACCAGGATGATGTCCGGGTCCTCGCGCAGCGCCGAACGCAGCGCTTCGGCGAAGCCGAGGGTGTCGCGGTGCACCTCGCGCTGGTTGACCAGACACTTCTTCGACTCGTGAACGAATTCGATCGGGTCCTCGATGGTGAGGATGTGGTGGTACTTGTTGTTGTTCAGGTAATCGAGCATCGCCGCCAGGGTGGTCGACTTGCCCGAACCGGTGGGGCCGGTGACCAGCACCAGACCGCGCGGCACGTCGGAGACCTTCCTGAACACCTCGCCCATCCCCAGGTCCTCCATGCTCAGCACCCTGGACGGAATGGTCCGGAACACCGCGCCGGCGCCGCGGTTCTGGTTGAAGGCGTTGACCCGGAAACGCGCCACGCCGGGGACCTCGAAGGAGAAGTCGGTCTCCAGGAACTCCTCGTAATCCTTGCGCTGCTTGTCGTTCATGATGTCGTAGATCAGCGCGTGCACCTGCTTGTGATCCATCGGCGGCAGGTTGATCCGGCGCACGTCGCCGTCGACGCGGATCATCGGCGGCAGACCGGCGGAGAGATGCAGGTCCGAAGCGCCCTGCTTGGCGCTGAAGGCGAGCAGCTCGGTGATATCCATGGGGGTCCCCATTAACAAACAAGCGGGTAGAATGCCGCCACAGCCAGCGGCCCGGGCAGGAAGCGGAACAATGTCCACGATCCCAGACAATATTGCAAAGGTCCACGCGCGTATCCGTGAGGCGGCGCAAGCATCGGGACGCGACCAGCAAGAAGTGCATCTGCTGGCGGTGAGCAAGACCAAGCCGGCAGCCGCCTTGCGCGAAGCTTTCGCCTGCGGCCAGCGGGACTTCGGCGAGAATTACCTGCAGGAAGCCTTGGCCAAGCAGGCCGAACTGGGCGACCTGCCCCTGACCTGGCATTTCATCGGGCCGATCCAGTCCAACAAGACCAAGCCCATCGCCGAGCATTTCGCCTGGGTGCATTCGGTGGACCGGCTGAAGATCGCCGAACGCCTGTCCGCCCAGCGCCCGGCCGGATTGCCGCCGCTCAACGTCTGCCTGCAGGTCAACGTCAGCTCCGAGCCCAGCAAGTCCGGCTGCAGTCCCGAGGAGCTGCCGGCGCTGGCCGCCGCCGTGGCCGAACTGCCCAACCTGCGCCTGCGCGGACTGATGGCGATTCCCGAACCCACCGAGGACCGCGCCGCCCAGCACGCCGCCTTCGCCCGGCTGCGGGAATTGCGCGACGGCCTCGATCTTGATCTCGACACTCTCTCCATGGGCATGAGCCACGACCTGGAGGCCGCCATCGCCGAAGGCGCCACCTGGGTCCGCATCGGCACCGCCCTGTTCGGCGCCCGCGATTACGGGCAGCCCCATCCATAAGGAAACCTCTTCATGAGCGATACCCGTATTGCCTTCATCGGCGCCGGCAACATGGCCGCCAGCCTGATCGGCGGATTGCGCGCCCAGGGCGTGCCCGCCACGGCGATCCGCGCCAGCGAACCGAACGCCGACCAGCGCGCCCGAATCGCCGCCGAGCACGGCATCGAACTGTTCGCCGACAACGCCGCGGCGGTCGCCGGGGCCGACGTCGTGGTGCTGGCGGTCAAGCCGCAGGTGATGAAGGCGGTCTGCCAGGATCTCGCCGCTCACCTGTCCCCCGGCCAGTTGATCGTCTCCATCGCCGCCGGTATCCCCTGCGCCAGCCTGGAGCGCTGGCTGGGCCAGCGGCCGCTGGTGCGCTGCATGCCGAACACCCCGGCGCTGCTGCGCCAAGGCGTTTCCGGACTGTTCGCCAACGCCCAAGTTTCGGCAGCGCAGCGCCAGCAGGCGGAACAACTGCTCGGCGCGGTCGGCCTGGCTCTGTGGCTCGATGAAGAGCGGCTGATCGACGCGGTGACTGCGGTGTCCGGCAGCGGCCCGGCCTACTTCTTCCTGTTCATGGAGGCCATGACCGCCGCCGGCGAGAAGCTCGGCCTGCCGCGCGAGACCGCCTCCCGGCTGACCCTGCAGACCGCCCTCGGCGCCGCGCGCATGGCCTGCGAGAGCGACGTGGACGCCGCCGAACTGCGCCGCCGGGTAACGTCGCCGAACGGCACCACCGAAGCCGCGATCAAGACCTTCCAGGCCGGCGGCTTCGAAGCCCTGGTCCAGCAGGCGCTGGATGCCGCCGCCAGCCGCTCCGCCGAGCTGGCCGAACAGCTGGGCCAGTGAGGAGCCACCCATGAACGGATTTGGAACCGCGACCATCTATATCGTGCAGACCCTGGGCAGTCTCTATCTGCTGATCGTCCTGCTGCGCTTCATCCTGCAACTGGTCCGCGCCGACTTCTACAACCCTCTCAGCCAGTTCGTGGTCAAGGCCACCCAACCGCTGCTCAAGCCGCTGCGGCGGATCATCCCCGGCTTCGGCGGGCTGGACCTGGCTTCCCTGGTACTGGCCGTCCTGCTCCAGCTGCTGCTGATGGTGGCCGTGCTGACGCTGATGGGCTACGGCGTCGGCGGCTACCTGCTGCAGTTGCTGGTCTGGTCGATCATCGGCGTCACCGCCCTGTTCCTCAAGGTGTTCTTCTTCGCCCTGATCGTCAGCGTGATCCTCTCCTGGGTGGCCCCCGGCAGCTACAACCCGGCCGCCCAACTGGTCAACCAGATCTGCGATCCGCTGCTGGCGCCGATCCGGCGCATCCTGCCGAACCTGGGCGGGCTGGACATCTCGCCGATCTTCGCGTTCATCGCGCTGAACCTGATCGACATGCTGGTGATCAACAACCTGGCGGCCATGACCGGCATGCCGAAAATCCTCAGCCCCTTCCTCTGATGAGCTGGTTCCGTTGGGATGGCGAGGACCTGATCCTCGCCTGCCATCTGCAGCCCAAGGCGAGCCGCGACGAGTTCGCCGGGCTGCATGGCGACCGTCTGAAGATCCGCCTCACCGCACCGCCGGTGGAGGGCAAGGCCAACGCCCACCTGCTAGCCTTCCTCGGCAAGTCCTTCGGTGTAGCGAAAAGCCAGGTGAGCCTGGAGAGCGGCGAGCTGAACCGGCAGAAGCGGGTGCGCATCCACGCGCCGCAGAAGCTGCCGGCCGAGCTGGCCGACGAGTTGCAGGCCGGGCGCTGAGCGGCCTGCCCCAAACCGGGGCGCTTGCCGCAGATGGCGCCGCTCTTTAGACTGGCGCCTCCTTTTTGCGAGAGCAGGATCGTGCCTTCCGTCTTTCCTGAAGATTCCGTCGGCCTGGTCAGCCCGCAGCTGCTGCATTTCAGCGAACCGCTGGCGCTGGCCTGCGGACGCAGCCTGGCCGACTATGAGCTGGTCTACGAAACCTACGGCGAACTGAATGCGGCCCGCAGCAACGCGGTGCTGATCTGCCACGCCCTGTCCGGCCACCACCATGCGGCCGGCTACCACAGCGCAGAAGATCGCAAGCCCGGCTGGTGGGACAGCTGCATCGGCCCCGGCAAGCCCATCGACACCCGCAGGTTCTTCGTCGTCGCCCTGAACAATCTGGGCGGCTGCAACGGATCGACCGGCCCCTCCAGCCTCAACCCGGCCACCGGCAAGCCCTACGGCGCGGACTTCCCGGTGGTGACCGTGGAGGACTGGGTGAACAGCCAGGCGCGTCTGGCCGATGCCCTGGGCATCCAGCAGTGGGCCGCGGTGGTCGGCGGCAGCCTGGGCGGCATGCAGGCCCTGCAATGGACCATCAGCTATCCCGAACGGGTGCGCCACTGCATGGCCATCGCCACCGCGCCCAAGCTGTCGGCGCAGAACATCGCCTTCAACGAAGTGGCGCGCCAGGCGATCCTCTCCGACCCGGACTTCCACGGCGGGCACTTCCAGGAAAAGGGTGTGATCCCCAAGCGCGGCCTGATGCTGGCGCGCATGGTCGGCCACATCACCTACCTGTCGGACGACGCCATGGGCGCGAAATTCGGGCGCGAGCTGAAGACCGACAAGCTCAACTACGACTTCCACAATGTCGAGTTCCAGGTGGAGAGCTATCTGCGCTACCAGGGTGAGGAGTTCTCCGGGCGCTTCGACGCCAACACCTACCTGCTGATGACCAAGGCGCTGGACTACTTCGACCCCGCCGCCGCCCACGGCGACGACCTGGCGAAGACCCTGGCGGCGGCCAAGGCCAACTTCTGCCTGATGTCCTTCACCACCGACTGGCGCTTCTCGCCGGCCCGCTCGCGGGAGATCGTCGACGCGCTGATCGCCGCGGGCAAGAACGTCAGCTATCTGGAAATCGACGCGCCCCAGGGCCACGATGCCTTCCTGATACCGATCCCCCGCTATCTGCAGGGATTCTCCAGTTACATGAACCGAATTGCAGTATGAGACGCCCATGAGAGCCGATCTGGAGATCATCCAAGAGTGGATACCCGCCGGCAGCCGGGTGCTCGACCTCGGCTGCGGCAACGGCGAGCTGCTCGCCTGGCTGCGCGACAACAAGCGGGTCAGCGGCTACGGCCTGGAAATCGATCAGGCGAACATCGCCGCCTGCCTGAGCAAGGGCGTCAACGTGATCGAGCAGGACCTGGACAAGGGCCTCGGCAACTTCGCCAGCGACAGCTTCGACGTGGTGGTGATGACCCAGGCGCTGCAGGCCGTGCACTATCCGGACCGCCTGCTCGAGGAGATGCTGCGGGTCGGCCGGACCTGCATCCTCACCTTCCCCAACTTCGGCCACTGGCGCTGCCGCCTGTACCTGGCGAGCCGCGGCGAGATGCCGCGCTCGGAGTTCCTGCCCTACACCTGGTACAACACGCCGAACATCCACTTCTGCACCTTCCGCGACTTCGAGGCCCTGTGCCGCGAGCGCCGGGTGCGGGTACTGCAGCGTCTGGCGGTCGACCGCGAGCATCGCCATGGCCTGGCCAGCCGCCTGTGGCCTAATCTGTTAGGTGAAATCGGCATCTACCATGTCAGCCGATAGCGGCGCGGCCGGTCGACTCGGCCCCGGGCCGCGTCGGCATGGCCGGACGCCACCCCACCCTTCGCGCAAGGAGACCGTCATGCATCGCTTCGCCATGTTCCTCTTCGCCCTGTGCCTGGCCTTGCCGGCCGCCGCCGAGCGCAAGCAAACCTTCGGCGACCTGGAAGTGCACTACAGCGCTTACAACTCCAGCTTCCTGCAGCCGGAGATCGCCTCGGCCGCCGGCATCACCCGCGGCAAGACCCTGGGCGTGCTCAGCGTCTCCGTGCTCAAGGCCGGCAAGGCCCAGCCGGCGACGGTCAAGGCCCAGATGCTGAATCTCATGGGACAGGCGCGCAACCTGACCTTCCGCGAGGTCCGCGAAGGCGACGCCATCTACTACCTGTCGCAGTTCCCCTTCAGCGAGGAGAAACTGCACTTCAAGGTCGACGTCACCAGCGGCGGCCAGCTCAACACCTTCGAATTCGACCAGGAATTCTTCCCCGACAAATGATGAATTTCTCCCAGCTGGTGCTGGCCAGCCACAATCCCGGCAAGCTCAAGGAGCTCCAGGCCATGCTCGGCAATTCCGTGCAGGTCCGCTCGGTCGGCGAGTTCAGCGACGTCGAGCCGGAGGAAACCGGCCTGTCCTTCGTCGAGAACGCCATCCTCAAGGCCCGCCATGCCGCCCGGGTCTCCGGTCTGCCGGCGCTGGCCGACGACTCGGGGCTGGCGGTCGACGCCCTGGGCGGCGCACCGGGCATCTACTCAGCCCGCTACGCCGACGGGCAGGGCGATGCGGCGAACAACGCCAAGCTGCTGGAAGCGCTTCGGGACGTGCCGGATGTCGAGCGCGGCGCCCGCTTCGTCTGCGTGCTGGCGCTGCTCCGGCATGCCGACGACCCGCTGCCGATCCTCTGCGAGGGCCTCTGGTACGGCCGCATCCTGCACGCCCCCAGCGGCAGCAACGGCTTCGGTTACGACCCTCTGTTCTGGGTGCCGGAGCGCGTCTGCTCCAGCGCCGAGCTGCCGCCCGCCGAGAAGAACCGGCTGAGCCACCGCGCCCGCGCCATGGCCCTGCTGAAGCAGCGTCTGGGGCTGATCAATGCCTGAAGCGGGCGGTACGCACCGGGTGCACGGCTTCGCGCTGCCGCCCCTGGCGGCCTACGTCCACATTCCCTGGTGCGTACGCAAGTGCCCGTACTGCGACTTCAACTCCCACGCCGCCGGCCCCGAGCTGCCGGAAGAGGCCTACGTGGACGCCCTGCTCGCCGATCTGCAGGCGGACCTGCCCCGAGTGCACGGCCGCCGGCTGGTGTCGGTGTTCTTCGGCGGCGGCACCCCCAGCCTGTTCTCGCCGCGGGCGCTGGGCAGGATCCTCGAGGATCTGGAGCGGCACGTCGGCTTCGCCGATGACGTCGAGATCACCCTGGAGGCCAACCCCGGCACCTTCGAACAGGCGAAATTCCGCGACTACCGCGGCCTGGGCATCAACCGCCTGTCCATCGGCGTGCAGAGCTTCCAGGAAGCCAAGCTGAAGGCCCTCGGCCGCATCCACGACGGCAGGGAGGCGATCCGCGCCGCCGACATGGCCCGCGCCGCCGGCTTCGACAACTTCAATCTCGACCTGATGCACGGCCTGCCCGATCAAACCATCGAGGACGCCCTGGCCGACCTGCGCACCGCCATCGCCCAGGGGCCGACGCACCTGTCCTGGTACCAGCTGACCCTGGAGCCGAACACGGTGTTCTGGAGCCAGCCGCCCGAGCTGCCGGAGGACGACACCCTCTGGGACATCCAGGAGGCCGGCCAGGCTTTGCTCGCCGAACGGGGTTACGGGCAATACGAGATTTCCGCCTACGCCCAGCCGGGCCGCCGGGCGCGGCACAACCTGAACTACTGGACCTTCGGGGATTTCCTCGGCCTCGGCGCCGGTGCCCACGCCAAGCTGAGCGACGCGGACGGCCGCATCCAACGCCTGTGGAAAACCCGCCTGCCGAAGGACTACCTGGCCGCGGACAAGCCGTTCCTGGCCGGCGAGCGCCTGCTCGATGCCGGGGAGCTGCCCTTCGAATTCCTGATGAACGCCCTGCGCCTCACCGAGGGCGTGCCGACCGAACTCTTCGGCCAGCGCACCGGCCTGCCCCTGGCGGTACTCGCCGAAGGCCGCCGCGACGCCGAGGCCCGCGGCCTGCTGATCGACGATCCCGGGCGTCTGGCGGCCAGCGCCAGGGGCCAGCTGTTTCTCAACGACCTGTTGCAACGCTTCCTTCCCTAGGAGCCCGGAGCTGACCACATGGATCTGTTAGTCGACTTCACCCTCACCCTGTCGCGCTGGAGCCGCAGCCACCTGAGCGACATCTCCCTGGCCATCCTCGCCACCCTTCTGGTGCTCTTCGGCCCCGACCTCAACACCTGGGTCCGTCAGCGCATCGGCAGCTTCAACTTCGTCTTCCGCACGCTGATCTTCGTCGCCCTCTGCGCCCTCGCCTACGGCGTGGCGCTGGTCCATCTCACCCCCTGGCTGACCCGCGGGCTCGGCCAGCTCAACAACTACGCCCTGGCGCCCTTCCTGCTGCTGGTGTTCCTGACCATCGGGATCGTCGCCGACCGCCGCTGACGGCCTCAGCCGATCCCCGCTCCGTCGCGGACGATGCGTCCGTCCACCAGCTCCACCGTGCGCGGGCAGCCCGCCGCCAGGCGCGGGTCGTGGGTGACCACCAGCACCGCGCAGCCGAACCGGACGTTGAAGCGGCGGAACAGCTCGAAGATGGTTTCCGCCGTGCGGGTATCCAGGTTGCCGGTCGGCTCGTCGGCCAGCAGCAGCGCCGGGCGGGTGACCAGCGCACGGGCGATGGCGACGC
>NZ_JBHRSJ010000012.1:375640-422999 GCF_042643485.1 Azotobacter bryophylli
CTCGGCCAGCAGGCCGCGGGCCCGCTCGATGTCATCGGCCGCCGGCTTGCCATGGCGGATCATCAGCGGCATCAGCACGTTGTCCAGCACGTTGAAGGCCGGGATCAAATGATGGAACTGGAACACGAAGCCGATCGCCCGGTTGCGCAGGCGGGTACGCTCCGCATCGTCCAGCTCGCGGGTCGGCCGCCCCTGCAGGTAGAGCTCGCCGGCGCTCGGCGTGTCGAGCAGACCGATGATGTTGAGCAGGGTGCTCTTGCCCGAGCCGGACGGACCGATCAGCGCGGTCAGCTCGCCGCGCGCGAGGGCCAGGTCGATGCCGTGCAGCACCTCGCTCTCCTGCGGCGTGCCGGGGTTGTAGACCTTGCGCACGCCGCTCAGGCACAGGACTTCGGTCTCAGACATAGCGGATCGCCACGGCCGGATCGTAGCGGGCGGCGCGGCGCGCCGGCACCGCGGCGGCGAGCACGCCGGTGAGGGTCGCCACCGCCATGGCGGTGGGAATCAGGGCCGGGTCTACGCCGATCTCGAACAGCCGCGCACCATAGCGGTTGAACGCCTGCACCAGCAGCCAGGCCAGCGCCCCGCCCACCCCCGAGCCGAGCAGCCCGAGCAAGCCGCCCTGGAGCAGGAACACCCGCAGGATCTGCCCCCGCGGGCAGCCCATGGCGCGCAGGATGCCGATCTCGCGGGTACGCTGGACCACGCTCACCGCCAGCACGCTGGCGATGCCGAAAGCCACCGAGAGACCGACGAAAATGCGGATCATCTGGGTGGTCAGGGTCTGCGAACGCAACGCGTTGAGCAGTTGGCCGTTGGTTTCCATCCAGCTCTCGGTCTTGAGGCCGGTGAGCCGTGCCAGGCGTCTGGCGATGTCCTCGGCCCGGAAGATCGAGCCGACCTTGGTGTCGATCACCGTCACCGCGCCGGGCAGGTTGAGCAGGGTCTGCGCCTGCTTGAGGTCGAGGTAGACGTAGCGCATGTCCAGCTCGAGCACGCCGAGCTCGAAGATGCCGCTGACGTCGACCACGGCCTCGCGGCCCTCGCCGGCATCCAGGCGCAGCTTGTCGTCGACGGAAAGGCCGAGGTCCTCGGCCAGCTTCCTGCCGATCACCGCATGCCCGGCGCCGATCCCGAAACGCCCGGCGATCAGATGGTCGGCCACCGGCACCACGCGCTGGTAGCGCACGGGGTCGATCCCCAGCAGGGCGATGGAGGAGCGCGCCACGCCGCTGCGCCCCAGCGCCGGCCCGCTGGCCAGCGGCGACACGGCGACGATGTCCGGCTCCGCGTCGAGCAGGTCGCGCACGTCCTGCCAGTTGCTGATCGAGCGCAGGCGCTGCGCTCGCGGGCTCTCCAGGTCGAGAGCGACGAAACCGGGCGGCGGCGGCAGGACTCGGTTGACCTCTTCCGGCGGCAGGATGCGGATATGCGCCTGGGTCCCCAGGGTGCGCTCGATGACGTTGCGTTGCAGGCCGGTGATCAGCGCGGTGATGAATACGATCACCGCTGCCCCGACGGTGATCCCCACCAGGATCAGCAGGGTCTGCAGATAGTTGTCGAGGAGAAAGCGCAGGGCGATCTTCCATTCGAGCCACAGCGCCCCGGCCACGCTCATGGCTGCGCGCCTCCCGGCAGCGGCCGCTCGCGCAGGCGCACGCGGCGGCCCTCCTCCGCCGCCGCGGCGAGCACCCGGTCGCCCGGCTCGAGCCCCTCGACCACCTCGCTGAGGCCGGTGCCGCGCAGCCCCAGGCGCACCGCGACCCGTTCCACCCGGCCGCCCTTGACGCGCAGCGCTTCGCCACGCGAGCCTTCGCGCGCGAACAGGGCATCGTTGGGCAGCACCAGGGCCTGCTCGCGGCGGTCGGTCTCGATGTTCACCGAGACGGTCATCCCCTGGCGCAGGAAATCGGCCGGCTCGAGCGGATCCAGGTGCACGTCGAGGGTGCCACGGCTGGTGTCCACGGCCGGGGCCAGATAGCTGACCCGGGCCGGGACCGCCCGTTCGGGGTAGGCATCGGCCACCACCTGCGCCAGTTGCCCGGGCGCGACCGGCGCCAGGTCCTTCTCGTCCAGCGGCAGGAGAATCTCGCGGCCTCCGGCGCGGGCGATCTCCAGCAGGGTGCGCCCCGGCTGCACCAGATCGCCCGGCTCCACCGCGCGGCTCTGCACGATGCCGTCGACCTGGGCGTGGATCCGCGTGCGCGACAGCGCCACCCGCGCCGCCTCCAGGCGCTGGCGCAGCATCTGCTCCTCGCTGCCGCCCTCGGCCAGGGACGCGGCGGCCAGACGGGCCCGCTCATGGGCCACCCGCGCCACGATCTCGGCACGGCGCGCCTGCTCGCGCAGCTCGACGGACAGCAGCCCGCGCTCGTAGAGGGCGTCGCGGCGCTCCCGCTCGCGGGTGGCCTGATCCAAGTTGGTCCGGGTTTCGCGCAGCAGCGCCTCGGCCTGCGGGCGGGTCGATTGCAGCAACTGCTCCAGCGCCGCCTCGGCTTCGCCCACCCGGGCCCGCTGCTCGTCGTCGCGCAGCTCCAGCAGCAGGTCGCCGGCCTTCACCGCATCGCCCTCGCGCACATGACGGACCGCCACCACGCCGGTGATTTCGCTACCGACCTGGGCGACCGACTGGCTACCCACCTCGCCGCTGGCCACCACCCGCTGCACCAGCGGGCGCAGCTCCAGGCGATAGCCGGGCAGCTCCGGACCCTGCCACTCGCGCCAGACGAACCAGCCGGCCACCAGCATCGGCAGCAGAGCGAGGCGAAAGAGCGGCGAGCGGAAGGCGACGGGCACTGAACCACTCCTTGGATCGGCCGGACGGGGATGGAGCCCAGCATAGCAAGGGCAGCTCGCACGCGGGTCCGGGCCGCTCTCCCGGACCGCACCTATGCAGGCGGCGGAAGCCGCCGCGGGCTCAGTCGATGCGCTCGAACTTCAGATCCCAGACGCCGTGGCCAAGGCGCTCGCCACGGCGCTCGAACTTGGTCACCGGGCGCTCCTCGGGACGCGGCACGTAGGTGCCGTCGGCGGCCAGGTTGCGGAAGCCGGGCGCGGCGCTCATCACTTCCAGCATGTGCTCGGCATAGGGCTGCCAGTCGGTGGCCATGTGCAGCACGCCGCCGATCTTGAGTTTCTGGCGCACCAGCTCGGCGAAGCCCGCCTGGACGATTCGCCGCTTGTGGTGGCGGCTCTTGTGCCAGGGGTCGGGGAAGAACAGCAGCACGCGGTCCAGGCTGGCGTCGGCCACGCACTGACGCAGCACGTCGAGGGCGTCGCAGCTGTAGACGCGGATGTTGGTCAGGTTCTGCGCCATGGCCCCGGCCAGCAGGGCACCGACGCCCGGCTTGTGCACCTCGACGCCGATGAAGTCCTGCTCGGGCGCCGCGGCGGCCATTTCCAGGGTCGAGTGCCCCATGCCGAAGCCGATCTCGAAGGTGCGCGGCGCGCGGCGGCCGAACATCTGGTCGAAGTCGCGCAGGCCGTCCGCGAGTTCGAGGCCGAACTTCGGCCAGCCCTGCTCGAAGCCGCGCTGCTGCCCTTCCGTCATGCGCCCGGCGCGCATCACGAAGCTCTTGATGGTGCGCAGGCGCGGCGCTTCGCCGGCGGTTTCCGGCGCCTGTTGGATGTCGTCGGTCATGAATGCTTCCTGAAAGACGAACGAGCCCTGCCGGACGGCAGGGCTCGCATGCAGTTGGGGGCGACGCCGGGCGCCGCCCGGCGATTAACGGATCAAGCCTTCCAGCGGCGACGAGGCGCTGGCATAGAGCTTCTTCGGCATGCGCCCGGCGAGGTAGGCCAGGCGGCCGGCCTCGATGGCGTATTTCATGGCCTGGGCCATCAGCACCGGGTTCTGCGCATGGGCGATGGCGCTGTTCATCAGCACCGCCTCGCAGCCCAGTTCCATGGCGATGGTGGCGTCGGAGGCGGTGCCCACCCCGGCGTCGACCAGCACCGGCACCTTGGCTTCCTCGAGGATGATGCGCAGGTTGTACGGGTTGCAGATGCCGAGGCCGGTGCCGATCAGGCCGGCCAGGGGCATCACCGCGATGCAGCCGGCCTCGGCCAACTGCCGGGCGATGATCGGATCGTCGCTGGTGTAGACCATCACGTCGAAACCGTCCTTGACCAGCACCTCGGCGGCCTTGAGGGTCTCGATGACGTTGGGGAACAGGGTCTTCTGGTCGGCCAGCACCTCCAGCTTGACCAGCTTGTGGCCGTCGAGCAGCTCGCGGGCCAGGCGGCAGGTGCGCACCGCATCTTCGGCGGTGAAACAGCCGGCGGTGTTGGGCAGGATGGTGTAGCGCTCGGGGCTGAGCACGTCGAGCAGATTGGGTTCGTCCGGGTTCTGGCCGATGTTGGTGCGGCGCACCGCCACGGTGACGATCTCGGCGCCGGAGGCCTCGACGGCCCGGCGGGTCTCCTCGAGATCCTTGTACTTGCCGGTGCCGATCAGCAGACGCGACTGGTAGGTGCGGCCGGCCAGGGTGAAGGGCTTGTCGGTACGAGCGGTGCTCATCGGGATTTCCTCTTGGGCAGGCTGGAAAGATACAGGTCGGTGGAGCGACAGGGGCGGAAGCGGCGCATTCGCCGCCGGCTAGCCGCCACCGATGGCGTGCACCACTTCCACCCGGTCGCCCTCGCGCAAGGCGGTGTCGCTGTGCAGGCTGCGCGGCACTATGTCCTGGTTGAGCTCGACCGCGACGCGCCGGCCGGTCAGTTCCAGGCGGGCCAGCAGATCGGCGATGGTCTGGCCATCGGCAAGTTCGTAGGGTTCACCGTTCAACTGAATGCGCATGACAGGCTCGTTGCATTCTGGGATGGGGCGGCATTCTAGCCCCGATTCCGGAGGATGACCAAGGCGCGGGCATGCGGCCGGTCAGCCGAGGCGCCAGGCCGCTAGACCCAGACACAGCCAGCCGCCGAGAAAGGCCAGGCCACCGATCGGGGTGACGATGCCGAGCTTGAGGTCGCTCAGGGTCAGCAGGTAGAGGCTGCCGGAGAACAGCAGGATGCCCAGGGTGAACAGGCTGCCGGCGAACATCGCCAGCCGTCCGGGCAGGTGCTGGGCGAGCAGCGCGACGGCGAGCAGGGCCAGGGCGTGGATCAGCTGGTAGTTCACTCCGGTCTGGAACACCGCCAGGTATTCGCTGCTGAGCCGCGCCCTGAGGCCATGGGCGGCGAAGGCCCCGAGAGCGACGCCGGTGAAGCCGAAGAAAGCGGCCAGCAAGAGAAAGCCACGCAGCATGGTGAACTCCAGACAGAAAAATCGGGACCGCTATAATGGCCCCCTCGATCGCTCCGGCCAAGCAACCCATGCCCCGACTGCTCCTCCGCCTGCTCAAGCTGCTGTTCTGGTTCGTCGTCGGCTCGGCGCTTTTGGTGTTGGTGCTGCGCTGGGTGCCGCCGCCGGGCACGGCACTGATGGTCGAGCGCAAGCTGGAGTCCTGGGTCGACGACCAGCCGATCGACCTGCAGCGCACCTGGCGGCCCTGGGCAGAGCTGCCGGACGACCTGAAGATGGCGGTGATCGCCGCCGAGGATCAGCAGTTCGCCCATCACTGGGGCTTCGACGTCGACGCCATCCGCGCCGCCCTAGCGCACAACGAGCGCGGCGGCACGCTGCGCGGCGCCAGCACCCTCAGCCAGCAGGTGGCGAAGAACCTGTTCCTCTGGTCCGGGCGCAGCTGGCTGCGCAAGGGGCTCGAGGCCTGGTTCACCACCCTGATCGAGCTGTTCTGGCCCAAGCATCGGATTCTCGAGGTCTACCTGAACAGCGCCGAATGGGGCGACGGCATCTTCGGTGCGGAAGCGGCTGCGCGCCATCATTTCGGCGTGGGCGCCCCCTACCTGTCGGCCCGCCAGGCCAGCCTGCTCGCGGCCGTCCTGCCCAATCCGCGGCAGTGGAGCGCCGGCCGCCCGAGCGCCTACGTCAACCGCCGCGCCGGCTGGATCCATCGGCAGATGCGCCAGCTCGGCGGCAGTCATTATCTCGAGGAGCTGCGGGAATAAAAAAACCGCGCCGAAGCGCGGTTCTTTCGTGGAACGCCGGGCGTTACGCCGCGATCGAGCCCTTGAGCTTGTTCATGGCGTTCTTCTCCAGCTGGCGGATACGCTCGGCGGAGACGTTGTACTTGGCGGCCAGCTCGTGCAGCGTCGCCTTGTCCTCGGCCAGCCAGCGCTGGTAGAGAATGTCCCGGCTGCGCTCGTCGAGGCCTTCCAGCGCCTCGTGCAGACTGGCGGTCGAGCTGTCGCTCCAATCGGCCTCCTCCAGCTGGCGGGCCGGATCGTAGCGATGGTCCTCCAGGTAGTACGCCGGGGACTGGAAGGCGTTGTCGTCGTCTGCATCGGCGGCCGGATCGAACGCCATGTCCTGGCCGGTCAGGCGACTCTCCATCTCGCGCACCTCGCGCGCCTCGACACCCAGGCTCTCGGCCACGGCGTCGACCTCGGCGCTGCTCAGCCAGGACAGTCGCTTCTTCTGGCTGCGCAGGTTGAAGAACAACTTGCGCTGGGCCTTGGTGGTGGCCACCTTGACGATCCGCCAGTTGCGCAGGATGAACTCGTGGATCTCGGCCTTGATCCAGTGAACGGCGAAGGACACCAGGCGAACACCCATCTCCGGGTTGAAGCGCTTGACCGCCTTCATCAGCCCCACGTTGCCTTCCTGGATCAGGTCGGCCTGGGCCAGACCGTAGCCGGAATAGCTGCGGGCGATGTGTACGACGAAGCGCAGGTGCGCCAGCACCATCTGCCGCGCGGCGTCGAGGTCCTGATGGTAGTAGAGGCGGTCGGCCAGTTCGCGCTCCTGTTCCGGCGTCAGCATGGGAATGCTGTTGACCGAATGCACGTAGGCTTCCAGGTTGGCGCCGGGAGCCAGGGCATAGACAGGCTGCAAGGAATTGGTCATGCGAACCCTCCGATTTCAGAATTCAAAGCAGTGTAGCACTGGCCGATGGGACTGCAAGTTCCCGTAAAAATTCCGTTACACCTGCCTTGACAGCCCGCTCCTCAGCGCGGCGCCAGCTCGCGGAGATGGCGCGCCACCGCCAGCCAGGCGCCGATGTAGCCGAGCAGGATGGCGCCCGCCATCAATGAGAGGCCATCCTCGAGGGGCACCCCGGCGAGGGCGAAATCGCTGCCGTAGAGACCGGCAAGCCGCACCACCGCCTGGTTCAGCCAGTCGAGCCCGTAGACCAGCACCAGCCAGGCCAGCAGGCCGGCGCCGAAGCCGTAGAGGGCGCCCATATAAAGGAAGGGGCGACGCACGTAGCTGTCGGTGCCGCCGACCAGCTTGATCACCTCGATCTCGCTGCGGCGGTTCTCGATGTGCAGGCGGATGGTGTTGCCGATCACCAGCAGCAGCGCCAGCACCAGCAGCACGGCAAGGCCGAAGATGAAGCGCTCGCCGAGACCGAGGATGGCGCCGAGACGCTCGACCCAGAGCAGGTCGAGCTGGGCCTGCTGCACCCCGGGCAGTTCGGCGAGATGCTGGCGCAGGGACTCGAGGCCGGCCTTGTCGATCTGCTTCGGCGTGACCAGGATCACCCCGGGCAGCGGATTCTCCGGCAGTTCCTTCAGCGCCTCGCCGAGCCCGGCCTGCTGCTCCAGCTCCGCCAGGGCCTGCTCCCGGCTGACCCAGTCGGCCGCCGCCACGTCGGGCCGCTCGGCGATCTGCGCGCGCAGCCGCTCGCCCTCGGCGTTGTCGACGTCCAGCTGCATGAACAGCGAGATCTGCGCCGCCCGCTGCCAGGAGCCGCCGAGGCGCTCGACGTTGTCCAGCAGCAGCGACAGCCCCATGGGCAGGCTGAGGGCGATGGCCATCACCAGGCAGGTGAAGAAGCTGCCGATGGGCTGCCGCCCCAGCCGGCGCAGGCTGTCGGCGAGGCTGGCGCGATGGCTGTCGAGCCAGGACAGCAGCAGGGTGGAGAAATCCGGCTCGTTGGCCGGGCGCTTGTCGTTCGGCTTCTTCGGCAGAACGCCGGCCCGTTCGGAGACCCGTGACGGCGGGACAGGCGTGTTACTCATCAGGCGGCTTCCCCGTCGCCGATCAGGCGACCGCGTTGCAAGGTGAGCAGGCGATGGCGCATACGCGCGATCAGCGCCAGGTCGTGGCTGGCGATCAGCACGGTGGTGCCGAGACGGTTGATGTCCTCGAACACGCTCATGATCTCCGCGGCCAGGCGCGGGTCGAGGTTGCCGGTCGGCTCGTCCGCCAGCAGCAGGGCCGGCTGGTGGACCACCGCCCGGGCGATGCCGACCCGCTGCTGCTGGCCGGTGGAAAGATCGGCCGGGAAATGCTCGGCCTTGTCCTTGAGGCTGACCCGCTCCAGGGCGAGCAGGGTACGCTTGGCGATCTCGTCCTTGCCCATGCCGAGGATCTTCAGCGGCAGGGCGACGTTGTCGAACACGCTGCGGTCGAACAGCAGTTGGTGGTTCTGGAACACCACGCCGATCTGCCGGCGCAGGAAAGGAATCTGCGCAGTGGTGATGCTCGACAGGTCCTGCCCGGCGAGCAGCAGCTTGCCGCTGGTCGGGCGCTCCATGGCCAACAGCAGGCGCAGCATGGTGCTCTTGCCGGCCCCGGAATGCCCGGTGACGAAGATGAACTCGCCGCGGCGCACGTGGAAGGACAGCTCGTGCAGCCCGACGTGACCGTTGGGGTAACGCTTGCCGACCTGTTCGAAGCGGATCATCGCGGGACGTTCCTATTTCTCGGAGAACAGCGCACGGACGAACTCGTCGGCGGCGAAGTCGCGCAGATCGTCAATGCCCTCGCCGACGCCGATGTAGCGGATCGGCAGGCCGAACTGCTTGGCCAGGGCGAAGATCACCCCGCCCTTGGCGGTGCCGTCCAGCTTGGTCAGGGCCAGGCCGCTGAGCTCCACCGCCTGGTTGAACTGGCGGGTCTGGTTGATCGCGTTCTGCCCGGTGCCGGCATCCAGCACCAGCAGCACCTCGTGGGGCGCCGTCTCGTCCAGCTTGCCGATCACCCGACGGACCTTCTTCAGCTCCTCCATGAGGTTGTCCTTGGTGTGCAGACGACCGGCGGTGTCGGCGATCAGCACGTCGATGCCGCGCGACTTGGCGGCCTGCACCGCGTCGAAGATCACCGAGGCGGAGTCGGCACCAGTGTGCTGGGCGATCACCGCGATGTTGTTGCGCTCGCCCCACACCTGCAGCTGCTCGACGGCGGCGGCGCGGAAGGTGTCGCCGGCGGCGAGCATGACCTTCTTGCCCTCCAGCTGCAGCTTCTTGGCCAGCTTGCCGATGGTGGTGGTCTTGCCGACGCCGTTCACGCCCACCACCAGGATCACGTAGGGCTGGCGCTGGCCGTCGATCACCAGCGGCTGCTCGACCGGCCGCAGCATAGCCGCCAGTTCCTCCTGCAGGGCCTTGTACAGCGCGTCGCTGTCGGCCAGTTCCTTGCGCGCCACGCGGCGGGTCAGGCTCTGGATGATCGCGGTGGTGGCCTCGACGCCGACGTCGGCGGTGAGCAGGCGGGTCTCCAGCTCGTCGAGCAGGTCGTCGTCGATCGCCTTCTTGCCGAGGAACAGGCTGGCCATGCCCTCGCCGAGGCTGGCGCTGGTCTTGGCCAACCCCTGCTTGAGACGGGCGAAGAAGCCGAGCTTGCCGTTCTCCTTGGCTGGTTGCGGCGCCGGCTCAGGCTCCTCGACCGGCACCGGCTCCTCGGCCGGCGGCGCCTCTTCCGGAACCGGCTCGGGAGCCGGCTGCGGCGCGCTCTCGACACCGCGCAGGCGGGCGAAGAAGCCGAGCTTCGGCTTCTCCTCCCGGTCGTCGTCGACTGCCTCGGCTTCGGCCTCGACCGCTTCCGGTTCGGGCTCAGGCTCGGGCTGCGCCTCGATCACCGGCTCGACCTCGGGTAGCGCTTCGGCCACCACCTCGGGCTGCGGCGGCTCGAAGGCCTCGGGCTGCGACTCGGGTAGGGTCTGCTCGGCGACCGCTGCGCTGGCTGACTCGGCGGCTTCCGGCTGGGGCTCGGCCTTGGGCGCCTGCTTCTTGCGGAACCAGCCGAACAGGCCTTTCTTCTCGCCGGCTTCGGCCGGCGCCTTCTTGTCGTCGTTCGAACCAAACATAAAGACGGCTTTCTCAAGGGTCGGAAAGGCCGGCGGGCTTGGCCGCCGGCGAAAGACGGGTATCCTAGCACCTCCCCGGCCGCCGGGCTAAGCTCGCAGGCCGTCCGACAGGTGCCGAATCGATGAATGTGATCGCCCGCCATGCCGCCGGCCTGCTCCTCGGCATGTTCTGCATGCCGCTGGCCGCGCTGGCCGCCGAACCGCAACCGACCCACGAATTCCAGCTGGACAACGGCCTCAAGGTCGTCGTCCGCGAGGATCACCGCGCCCCCGTGGTGGTTTCCCAGCTCTGGTACAAGGTCGGCTCCAGCTACGAGACGCCGAGCCAGACCGGTCTGTCCCACGCCCTCGAGCACATGATGTTCAAGGGCAGCCGCAAGCTCGGCCCCGGCGAGTCCTCGCACATCCTGCGCGAGCTCGGCGCCGAGGAGAACGCCTTCACCAGCGACGACTACACCGCCTACTACCAGGTGCTGGCCCGCGACCGCCTGCCGGTGGCCTTCGAGCTGGAAGCCGACCGCCTGGCCAGCCTGCGCCTGCCGCCGGACGAGTTCGCCCGCGAGATCGAGGTGATCAAGGAAGAGCGCCGCCTGCGCACCGACGATCAGCCCAGCGCGCTGGCCTACGAGCGTTTCTCGGCCCTGGCCCATCCGGCCAGCGGCTACCACAACCCGACCATCGGCTGGATGGCCGACCTGCAGCGGATGAAGGTCGAGGACCTGCGCACCTGGTACCAGACCTGGTACGTGCCGAACAACGCCACCCTGGTGGTGGTCGGCGACGTCACCGGCGACGAGGTGAAGACCCTCGCCCAGCACTACTTCGGCGGCATTCCGGCGCGTCCGGTGCCGACCGCCAAGCGCCCGCTGGAGCTGGCCGAACCCGGCGAGCGGCGCATCGAGCTGAAGCTCAAGACCCAGCTGCCGAGCCTGGTCTACGGCTTCAACGTGCCGGGCCTGGCGACCACCGACAATCCCCGCGAGGTGCAGGCGCTGCGGCTGATCGGCGCCCTGCTCGACGGCGGCTACAGCGCGCGCATCCCCTCGCGCCTGGTGCGCGGCCAGGAACTGGTGGCCGACGCCGGCGCCGGGTACGAGGCCTACACCCGCGGCGACAGCCTGTTCGTCATCAGCGCCACGCCCAACGTGCAGAAGGGCCATACCCTGAAGGACGTCGAGGCCGGCCTCTGGCCGCTGCTCGACGAGCTGAAGAACGCCCCCCCCAGCGCCGAGGAACTGGAGCGGGTCCGCGCCCAGGTCATCGCCGGCCTGGTCTACGAGCGGGACTCCATCACCCAGCAGGCCACCACCATCGGCCAGCTGGAAAGCGTCGGCCTGTCCTGGCGCCTGATGGACGAGGAACTGGCGGCCCTGGAAGCGGTGACCCCGGAAGACATCCAGGCGGCGGCCCGCCGCTACTTCACCCCGTCGCGCCTGTCCGTCGCCCACATCCTGCCGGAGGAGACCCACCATGACTGAGCGCAGCCCCCTGCGCTACGGCCTACTTGGCCTGGCCCTGCTGCTTCTGATCGGCGCCCTCGTCTGGCTCGCCCAGCGTGCGCCGCAGACCGCGGCGCCCACCACCTCGGCCCCCGCCGGCGCGCCCAGGCTGGAATCCCTGGCCGGCATCAACGGCAAGCCCGCCCACCGCGCCCTCGACATCCAGAGTTGGCGCACCGCCGAGGGCGCCAAGGTGCTGTTCGTCGAGGCCCGCCAGTTGCCGATGTTCGACCTGCGCCTGACCTTCGCCGCCGGCAGCAGCCAGGACGGCGGCACGCCCGGCCTGGCCCTGCTGACCAACGCCATGCTCAACGAGGGCGTGCCCGGCAAGGACACCACCGCCATCGCCGAGGGCTTCGAAGGCCTCGGCGCGCAGTTCGGCAACGGCGCCTACCGCGACATGGCGCTCGCCAGCCTGCGCAGCCTGAGCGATCCGGACAAGCGCGAGCCGGCGCTGCAGCTGTTCCGCCAGGTGGTCGGCCAGCCGACCTTCCCCGAGGACGCCCTGGTGCGGATCAAGAACCAGCTGCTGGCCGGCTTCGAGCTGCAGAAGCAGAACCCCGGCAAGCTGGCCAGCCTGGAGCTCAACCGCCAGCTGTTCGGCCAGCACCCCTACGCCCATCCCAGCGACGGCGACGCCCAGTCGATTCCGGGCATCACCCGGGCTCAGCTCGCCGCCTTCCACGCCAAGGCCTACGCCGCCGGCAACGCGGTCATCGCCCTGGTCGGCGACCTCTCCCGAGCGGAAGCCGAGGCACTGGCCGCGCAGGTTTCCGCCGCGCTGCCGGCGGGACCGGCGCTGGCCAAGCCGGCCCAGCCCGAAGCGCCCAAGCCGGGCCAGAAACACATCGAGTACCCCTCGGCGCAGACCCACCTGATGCTCGCCCAACTCGGCATCGCCCGCGACGACCCGGACTACGCCGCGCTCTACCTGGGCAACCAGATCCTCGGCGGCGGCGGCTTCGGCACCCGGCTGATGGAGGAAGTGCGGGAGAAGCGCGGGCTGACCTACGGGATCTACTCCACCTTCACCCCGATGCAGGTGCGCGGCCCCTTCATGATCAACCTGCAGACCCGCGCCGACTACAGCGCCGGGGCCCTGGAGCTGGTGCAGAAGCTGGTGCGCGACTTCCTCGCCCAGGGGCCGAGCCAGGAGGAACTGGACAAGGCCAAGCGCGAGGTGGCCGGCAGCTTCCCGCTGTCCACCGCGAGCAACGCCGACATCGTCGGCCAGCTCGGCGCCATCGGCTTCTACGACCTGCCGCTGAACCACCTGGAGCTGTTCCTGCAGCAGGTCCAGGCGCTCACCGTCGAGCAGGTCAGGACGGCGATGGCCAGGCACATCGACCCGGACGGCTTCGTCATCGTCAGCGCCGGCCCGACGGTGGCGCAGCAACCGCTGCCGCCGCCGACCGGGGCGGCCAAGCAACCCGTCACCGCCGTACCGGAGCACTGAATGCGCCAGCGTCCCCAACCGCAACGCACGGCCGCCCGTCCCCACGGCGGCCAGGGCCAGCTGCGCATCATCGGCGGCGAGTGGCGCTCGCGCCGTTTCGCCTTCCCCGAGGGGCCGGGCCTGCGCCCGACCCCCGACCGGGTACGCGAGACCCTGTTCAACTGGCTGGCGCCCTACGTCGAGGGTGCCCGCGTGCTCGATCCCTTCGCCGGCAGCGGCGCGCTCTATCTGGAAGCGCTGTCGCGGGGCGCCGGCGAAGCTCTGGCCCTGGACCTCAACGGCGAGGCGGTCGCCAGCCTGCGCCGGCACCTGGACAGTCTGCGCTGTGCCAACGGCCGGCTGCTGCAGGCCGATGCCCTCCGCCACCTGGCCGACCAGACGCCGGCCCCCTTCGACCTGGTATTCCTCGACCCGCCGTTCAACCGCGATCTGCTGGCGCCCGTCTGCCGGCTGCTGGAGGAGCGCGGCTGGCTGGCCGGCGGAGCCTGGATCTACACTGAGAGCGAGACCCCGCCCTCCAGCCTCGGCCTGCCCGGCAACTGGCGTCTGCACCGGGAGAAGAAGGCCGGCCAGGTGTACTACGCACTGTGGCAGAGAAACGCCTGACGTCAGCCTGGTCGCGGGGAGCGGCGGCGGATTCGTCCGTCTGACGGGGCCGAACGGCGAAGACGTCCGGCTCCTCCCCAGAGCAACCGCGTGGACCGGGCCGATCCAGGCCCCATGCCGCTCGACCAGGGCAAGCCCATGACTCACCGGCCCGACACGACCGTCAACGATGCGCCCTTCCGCCCGGCCTGGTGGCTGCCCGGGGCGCACCTGCAGACGCTCTGGGGGCCGCTGTGTCGCCGGCCGCCGCCACTCGCACACCGCCGCGAGCGCCTGTGGCTGGCCGACGGCGACTTCCTCGACCTCGACTGGCACGGCCCGGACGATCCCGCCGCACCGCAGGTACTGGTGCTGCACGGGCTGACCGGTTCGTCCCGCTCGCTCTACGTGCTCGGCCTGCAGCAGGCCCTGGCCGCGCGCGGCTGGACCAGCGTGGCGCTGAACTGGCGCGGCTGCTCGGGCGAACCGAACCGCCTGCCGCGGGCCTACCACTCCGGCTCCAGCGACGACCTCGCGGCGGTGATCGCCCACCTCGGCGCCAAGCGCCCCCTGGCGCCGCTCTACGCGGTCGGCTATTCCCTGGGCGGCAACGTGCTGCTCAAGCATCTCGGCGAGAGCGGCGCCGACTGCGGCCTGCAGGCGGCGGTGGCGGTATCCGTGCCGTTCCGCCTGGACCAGTGCGCCGACCGCATCGCCCTGGGCTTCTCGCGCCTCTACCAGGCGCACTTCATGCGCGAGATGTGCGCCTACGTGCAGGACAAGCGCCGCCTGTTCGCCGAGCAGGGCCATGCCGAACACCTCGCCGCCCTGGAGCGCCTCGGCCCCGTCCAGGGCCTGCGCACCTTCTGGGAGTTCGACGGGCGCGTCACCGCGCCGCTGCACGGCTTCCGCGACGCCCACGACTACTACCGGCGAGCGTCCAGCTACTACTTTCTCGGCGCCATCCGCGTGCCGACCCTGATCATCCAGGCCGCCGACGATCCCTTCGTCTTTTCCCACGGCCTGCCGCAGTCCGACACGTTATCTACCCAGTGCAGCCTCGAGCTGCACGCCCAGGGCGGACACGTCGGCTTCATCGAAGGCCCTCCCGGCAAGCCGGAGTATTACCTGGAGCGCCGTATTCCCGCCTGGCTGGAGGACCGGGCGCCGTTGCCATGAATTTTCATTATGGAGATTTCGCCTTTCTCACCCTGTCCTATTTCGACAGGAGACAACATCATGAAAATCGCGCAGATCGCTCCGCTTTACGAGACCATTCCGCCGCGTCTTTATGGCGGCACCGAGCGAGTCGTTTCCCACCTCACCGAAGCCCTGGTGGAGATGGGCCATGACGTCACCCTGTTCGCCAGCGCCGATACGCAGACCCGCGCCCGCCTGCATCCGGGCCGCGAATGCGCCCTGCGGCTAGACCCCGCCCCGCTCAAATCGGATCTGGCCAGCCATCTCAGCCTGCTGGACGAGGTGCGGCGGCGGGCCGACGAGTTCGACATCCTGCATTTCCACACCGACCTGCTGCACTTCCCCTTCTTCGAGGGCATCGCGCAGCGGACGCTGACCACCCTGCACGGCCGCCTAGACATGAAGGACCTGCCGGACGCCTATCGGCGCTGGCCGCGCTTTCCGCTGGTGTCCATCTCCCGGAGCCAGCGCCAGCAGATGCCCGACGCCAACTGGTGCGGCACCGTGCACCACGGCCTGGATCTCTCCGCCTACCGCTTCCAGCCCCGGCCGCAGGGCGGTTACCTGGCGTTCCTCGGCCGCATCTCGCCGGAAAAACGCCCCGACCGCGCCATCGCCATCGCCACCCAGAGCGGCCTGCCGCTGAAGATCGCGGCCAAGGTGGATCAGTCCGACCGCAGCTATTTCGAGCGGGAAATCCGCCCGCTCCTGGACAATCCGCTGGTGGAGTTCATCGGCGAGATCGGCGATGCCGACAAGTCCGAGTTCCTCGGCAACGCCCTGGCCCTGCTGTTCCCCATCGACTGGCCGGAGCCGTTCGGGCTGGTGATGATCGAGGCCATGGCCTGCGGCACGCCGACCATCGCCTGGCCCTGCGGCTCGGTGCCGGAAGTGCTGGAAGACGGACTCACCGGCTTCATCGTGAAAAGCGTGCCCCAGGCCCGGGCGGCCATCGCCCGCCTGTCCCGGCTGGACCGCCGGCAGGTGCGCCGCCGCTTCGAGCAGCGCTTCTCCGCCGAAGCCATGGCCGGGCACTACCTGGAACTCTACTGGCAACTGCTGGGCAAGCCGGCGCAGGCGGCCCTGCGGAAGAAGATGGCGTGAGCAGCATGAACGGATCATTGCAACCCGAGCCCGAGTGCAATCCGCAGCACCTGTTCGTCCTCAAGGAGGGCGATATCTTCATGGTGGCCGACGCCTGGGGCGACCTCGGCGGCAACGGCGACGGCCTGTTCTGCGAGGATACCCGGACCCTCTCCACCTTCCGCCTGAACCTGGGGGGCCACCGTCCGTCGCTGCTGTCCGCCGGGGTCAGCCAGGACAACCTGTACTTCACCGCGCACATGACCAACCGGCCGCTGCCGCCGCTGGGCGAGCAGTCGATGCCGGAGGGTGTGATCCACGTCGAGCGCAAGCGCTTCCTCTGGCAGGGCCGGGTCTTCGAACGCCTGCGCCTGGACAACTACAGCGACCGCCCGGCCCAGCTGTTCCTCGCCCTGGAGTTCGCCGCCGATTTCCGCGACATGTTCGAGGTCCGCGGCCAGCGCCGTGCGCAGCGGGGCCAGCAGCAGGAGGCGCAGGTGCAGGTGCAGTGCGTGACGCTGCGCTACCTGGGCCTGGACCGGCGCCTGCGCAGCTCGGCTCTGTCCTTCTCCAGCAAGCCCGCGCACCTGAGCGCCGCGGAGGCGGACTTCCGGGTGATGCTGGAAGCGCGCCAGCACTGGGAGCTGTACCTGGAGATCGGACCGTCGCCGGCCATTCCCGGCTGCGAACGCTTCCGCCACGCGGCGGCCCAGGCGCGCCGCAGCATGCGCCAGCGCCAGCGCCGCGGTGCCCACCTGAAGGCCTCCGGGCGCCTGTTCCAGGGCTGGCTGGAGAAGTCCCGGGCCGACCTGGCGCTGCTCACCACCGAGCTGCCCACCGGGCCCTACCCCTACGCCGGCATCCCCTGGTTCTCCACGCCCTTCGGCCGCGACGCCATCATCACCGCGCTGCAGACCCTCTGGATCGACCCGCAGCTGGCGCGCGGCGTGCTCGCCTACCTGGCCCAGCACCAGGCCCGGGAGATTTCCGGCTTCCGCGACGCCGAGCCGGGCAAGATCATGCACGAGACGCGCAAGGGCGAGATGTCGGCGCTGAACGAGATCCCCTTCGGCCGCTATTACGGCGGGGTCGACACCACGCCGCTGTTCGTGATGCTGGCCGGCGCCTATGCCCGGCGCAGCGCCGACATGGCCTTCATCGCGGAAATCTGGCCGGCCCTGGTGGCGGCGACCCGCTGGATCGAGAACCAGATCGCGAAGAACGCCGGGGGCTTTCTCGCCTACGCCCGGGCCGAGGCCAGCGGCCTGCTCAACCAGGGCTGGAAGGACAGCCACGACTCGGTGTTCCACGCCGGCGGCGACGACCCCGAGCCGCCCATCGCCATCATCGAAGTGCAGGGCTACGCCTACCGCGCCTACCTGAGCATGGCCGAGCTGGCCGAATGGCGCGGCGAGATGGATGCCGCCGGGCACTGGCGGCAGTGCGCGGGGCAGCTGCGCGAGGCGGTGGAAGGGCGCTTCTGGCTCAACGACCGGCAGTTCTACGCCCTGGCCATGGACGGCCGCGACCGGCCCTGCCAGGTGCGCGCCTCCAACGTCGGCCACCTGCTCTACTGCGGCCTGCCGGAGCTGCGCCGCGGCCAGGCGGTGGCCCAGCAGCTGCAGTCGCGGGCGTTCAACTGCGGCTGGGGCATCCGCACCCTGCCGACCGAGACCGTGCGCTTCAACCCCATGTCTTATCACAACGGCTCGGTCTGGCCGCACGATGTCGCCCTCTGCGCCGCCGGCGTGGCCCGCTACGGCGAGCGCGACGGGGTGGTACGCCTGCTGCAGGGCTTGTTCGAGGCCGCTTCGCGCTTCGGCATGCGCCTACCGGAGCTGTTCTGCGGCTTCGAGCGGATTCCGGGCGAGGCGCCGATCGCCTATCCGGTCGCCTGCCTGCCCCAGGCCTGGGCCGCCGGCTCGGTGTTCATGCTGCTGCAGGCCTGTCTGGGGGTCAGCCTGAACGGGCAGCGGCAGTCCATCCTGATCGACCAGCCGCGCCTGCCGATGGGCATCGACCACCTGCAGATCAACCGCCTGCACCTCGGCGAGCAGATCCTGAACCTGGAGTTCCACCGGATCGGCGGGCGCGTGGCGGCCTTCATCGGCGACCAGCACGGCCCGGCCCCGGTGGACGTCCAGCTGCACCTGTAGCCGCCCCGCGGCGGACCGCCGGCCCGAGCCGAACTTGGCCCGGTGCGGGCGGCTGCGTTACCATCCGGGCACTCCGACAAATCCGCCAAGGACGCCGTGATGAACCGCGTAATCTACCCGGGAACATTCGACCCCATTACCAAAGGACATGGTGATCTGGTCGAGCGCGCCGCCAGGCTGTTCGACCACGTCATCATCGCCGTGGCCGCCAGCCCGAAGAAGAATCCCCTGTTCTCGCTCGAACAACGCGTCGAGCTGGCCCGGGAGGTCACCCGGCACCTGCCCAACGTCGAGGTGATGGGCTTTTCCACCCTGCTCGCCCATTTCGCCAAGGACCAGAAGGCCAACGTGCTGCTGCGCGGCCTGCGCGCGGTGTCCGACTTCGAATACGAGTTCCAGCTGGCCAACATGAACCGCCAACTGATCCCGGAGGTGGAGAGCCTGTTCCTCACGCCGTCGGAAAAGTACTCCTACATCTCGTCCACGCTGGTACGGGAAATCGCCGCCCTGGGCGGCCACATCGAGCAGTTCGTCCATCCGGTGGTGGCCCAGGCCCTGCACGAACGGTTCCAGAACTGACCGGCCGACTCGCCAGGCGTGCACTCCGCACGCCGATGCGGCACAATTCGCGCCTTCGTTGTTGTCCCGTTGTCCCAGTGTCATGGCCTGCGCCATGACAGGAGTCTGCTTCAATGTCGCTAAAGATTACCGACGATTGCATCAACTGCGACGTCTGCGAACCCGAGTGCCCGAACGGCGCCATCTCCCAGGGCGAGGAGATCTACGTGATCGACCCCAACCTGTGCACACAGTGCGTCGGCCACTACGACGAGCCGCAATGCCAGCAGGTCTGCCCGGTGGACTGCATCCCGCTCGACGAGAACAACGTGGAAAGCCGTGACGAGCTGATGCAGAAGTACCTGCGCATCACCGGCAAGGCCTGATCCGTGCCTGGCGAAGGATCGCCCGGGAAATCTCGAAGCCGCTCACCGAACAGAACCAGGCAGGTCTTCACCTGCCTGGTTCTGTTCGTCCTGATTTCGGCGGCCTGGGCGCAGTCCCCCGGCAAGGCCGCCATCGCCACCGCCCATCCGCAGGCCAGCGAGGCCGGGCGGGATATCCTCGCCCAGGGCGGCAACGCCTTCGACGCCGCCGTGGCGATCGGCGCCGCCCTGGCGGTGGTGGAGCCCTACGGCTCTGGGCTCGGCGGCGGCGGTTTCTTCCTGCTGCGCCAGAGCAACGGTGAATCGCCCGCCCGCTACCGCTTCCTCGACGCCCGCGAACGCGCGCCCCTGGCCGCCCATGCCGATCTCTACCGGCGTGGCGGCAGGGTCGAACGCGCGCTGTCCCTGGACGGCGCCCTCGCCGCGGCGATCCCCGGGCTGCCCGCGGCCCTGGTCGAGCTGGCCGAGCGCTACGGCCGCCTGCCGCTGCAAAGCAGTCTGGCGCCGGCCATCCGGCTGGCCAGGCAGGGGTTCGCCGTCGACCGCATCTACCGCCAGCGGGCGGCGTTCCGCCTGGGCGCCCTGCGCGACGATCCGGAAAGCGCCCGGCTGTTCCTCGTCGACGGCGAGATTCCCGCCGAAGGCCATCGGCTGCGCCAGCCGGAACTGGCCGACACCCTGCAGCGCCTCGCCGACGAGGGCCGCGACGGCTTCTACGCCGGCGCCAACGCCGCACGCCTAGTCGCCGGGGTCAGGGCCGCCGGCGGCGTCTGGAGCCGGGAAGACCTGGCGCGCTACCGGGTCGTGGATCGCGAGCCGCTGCGCTTTCGCCTCGCCCACCAGCGCGAGCTGATCGGCGCGCCGCCCCCCTCCGCCGGCGGCGTCGCCCTGGCGCAGAGCCTGGGCATGCTGGAGCACCTGCCCTGGCGCAACGCCGACCGCGTGCAGCGCAGCCACTACGTGGTGGAGGTGTTGCGCCGGGCCTATCGCGACCGCGCCCTGCTCGGCGATCCGGACTTCGTCGCCAATCCCGTGGAGCGCCTGCTCGCCCCCGACTACCTGCGCCGGCTGGCCGCCGGCATCGACCGCGAGCGAGCCACTCCGAGCGTGCCGGCACGTGGCTGGCGCGAGGGCGACCACACCACTCACTTTGCGGTCATGGACGCCGCGGGCAACGCGGTGGCCGCCACCCTGTCGATCAACCTGCCGTTCGGCGCGGCCTTCAGCGTGCCGGGCAGCGGTGTGCTGCTCAACGACGAGATGGACGACTTCGCCGCCGACCTGCAGGGCAGCAACGCCTATGGCCTGTCCGGCAGCCCGGCCAACGCCATCGCCGCCGGCAAACGCCCGCTGTCGAGCATGAGCCCGACCTTCATCGAAAGCCCCGACGAACTGGCGTCCTTCGGCACCCCCGGCGGCAGCCGCATTCCCAGCATGGTGCTGCTGGCGGTTCTGGAATATCTCGACGGCCGGCCGATCGCCCGCTGGCCGGCCGCTCCGCGCTTCCACCACCAGTTCCTGCCGGACGTCGTCCAGTACGAGCCGAATGCCTTCACTCCGGAGGAGATCGACCAGCTGCGGCAACGCGGCCATCGGCTCAAGGCGCTGGATGCCGCCTACGGCAACCAGCAGGTGCTGCGCTGGGACAAGCGCAGCGGTGAGGTCGAGGCGGCCAGCGATCCGCGCGGCATCGGCACGGCGCCCGTCTTTCCGGTCGAAGACGCGGAGCGCTCCGGACGCTAGCCCCACCGCCGGCGGAGTGAGGCGCGAGACTTGCATAGCCTCTCGAAAGCCACTCTCAAAAGGGGGTTATTTCGACCATGAGCCTGCATCCGCTTTCCTCTGTGCGCTCGACCGACCAGCGGCAGGAGCGCCCGTGCCGATGAAGCACTTCCTCGACTGGTCCGCCTACCGCAACGCCGGCATGGGCGACGCCTACGCGGACATTCCCAAACAGGGCGGCGACTTCGCCAAGGCGGTGGCGGTCTGTATCAACAGCCGCCAGTGCGAGGCGCAGGGCAAACAAGTGATGTGCCCGAGCTTTCGCGTCAGCGGCAACGAGAACCTGTCCACGGGCGGGCGAGTTCGGCTGCTCAAGGCCGCCCTGAACAGCGAACTGGCCGAGCAGGCCCTGGCCGACCCGCTGCTGGCCGAAGCCATGGCCCTGTGCGTGTCCTGCAAGGGCTGCAAGCGCGAGTGCGAGGCGAACGTCGACATGCCGCTGATCAAGACCGAGTTCCTGGCCCAACGGGCCAGCCGCGAGGGTCTGAGCCTACGCAGCCGGCTGTTCGGCCACACGCCGCGCTGGCTGCATCGCGCCCCCTGGCTGAAGACGCTGGTGCGCTGGCGCAACCGCCACCCGTTGCTGGCCCGCCTGTCCGCACGGATATTCGGCCTGAGCGCCGAGCGGCCGCTGCCGGAACCGGCGGCGCGCCCGTTCGCCGCGCCCGCCGCCCTTCCCCGGACGGACCCGGAGCGGGACGAGCAGCTGCCTGAGGTCGTGCTGCTGGTCGACACCTTCACCCGCCATTTCGAGCCGGGCATCGCCGAGGCGGCCATCGACGTGCTGCGGGCCGGCGGCTACCGGGTGCTGGTCGCCGAGCCCGAGGCCGGCGGTGCCGAGCCGACGAGGCCCCTGTGCTGCGGCCGGACCTATCTGGCCCAGGGCATGGTGGCCGAGGCCCGCGCCGAGGCGCAGCGTCTGGTGCGCGCCCTGCTGCCGCACGTGCAGGCCGGGCGCACGATCGTCGGGCTGGAAGCCTCCTGCGTGCTGGGCCTGCGGGACGATGCGCAGGCGCTGGGGCTGGGCGAGGACGTGGCGACCGTGGGCCGGCACACGCTGCTGTTCGAGGAATTCCTCGCCCGGGAATCCACGGCCAAGCGCCTGGATCTGCCATTGCAGGCCCTGCGGGGAACCGAGACCCTGGTGCACGGCCACTGCCACCAGAAGGCGGTGGGCGCCATGAAAGCCATGCGCCGGGTGCTCAAGCTGATTCCCGAGCACGATTTCTCCCTCATCGAATCCAGCTGCTGCGGCATGGCCGGCACCTTCGGCATCGAGCGGGAACATGCCGGGCTGGCCAGCGCCATGGCGGAACAGGCCCTGATGCCGGCGCTGCGCGAGAACCCGGAAGCCCGGGTGATCGCCAACGGCTTCTCCTGCCGCCAGCAGATGCGCGGTCACGGCGACGCCCGGCCCAAGCACCTGGCCGAACTGCTGCGCGAGGCGCTGGCGCAGCGACACTGAGCCGTGACAGGTGCCGCCCGCGCCCCGGACATGACCGATGGCGGTTTTCCGACAAAGGCCACAGGGATTCGTGGCCTCCCGACATCGCCTGGGCGGAAACCCGACCAGCCATACGTCCCTCCCGGCCGCTGCCGAGGGCACGCTGCCGGAGACCAACGAGCACGAGAAAAGCGGGAAAGGGGAACCGGGGATCTGGCGGGAGGGAGAAACGCTTCACCGGGTTCGGCGGAAGGGTAGCCAGGCCGGACGGCCCGCTACCGATCGATCCATCGAGTCAGCGTGGCGAGGAGCAGCCCAGGCAGCGCACGAAGGCTTCACGGCCCGGGGCGAGGACCAGCGCGTCGCCCGCTTCCTTCACGTTGCCGCCCAGCGCGGTGAACGGCAGGCTGACCACGAAGGCCGCCGCGCCGATGGCGGTGCCGACGATGAGGAACGGCCGGGCGATGAGCAGGTCGCCGATCATGGAATAGGCCGGAGGGGCGTTGACGGTGTAAGTGGGATCTCCACTGTTGTTGGACTGCACCACTTCTTGTGCGCCTTGCGCCGGCAGGGCCGACAGGCCGGTGGTCAGCGCCAGGACAAGGGCGGTCGTACGGAACGGAGACATGCAGCGGTCCTTCATCGGGTTCATGGCAGATAGCCAACTATAGCAGCGCACCGGCCGCTCTCAGCGTGACGGGCTTCAACCGCTCGATTCGGCCCCCGGAGCTCAGCGCTGGCAGCGCCCGCAATAGACGCTGGCCCGCTGGCCCAGGCGGATCTCCCGCAGGGTGCCGCCGCAGTTCTTGCAGAACTCGCCGCCGCGGCCGTAGACGAACAGCTCCTGCTGGAAGTAGCCGGGCTTGCCGTCGCCGCCGACGAAGTCGCGCAGGGTGGTACCGCCGCATTCGATGGCCTGGGCCAGGATGCGCTTGATCTCCTCGGCCAGCCGTTCGTAACGCGCGCGGGAGAGGGAGCCGACCTCTCGACGCGGATCGATGCCGGCGGCGAACAGCGCCTCGTTGGCGTAGATGTTGCCGACCCCGACGACCACCGCGTTGTCCATGATGAACGGCTTGACCGCCATGCTCCGCCCGCGCGACAGCTCGTACAGCCGCTCGCCGGCGAAATCCCCGCCTAGGGGCTCCGGACCGAGCTTGCTCAGGAGCTCGTGGTTGAGCGGATCGAGACTCCAGAGCAGCGCGCCGAAGCGCCGCGGATCGGTATAGCGCAGCGCTATTCCCGACTCCAGCACGATATCCACATGCTCGTGCTTGGCCGCCGGCAGGGCCGCATCCACCAGGCGCAGGCTGCCCGACATGCCCAGGTGGGCGATCAGGGTGCCGGCTTCGGCGCGAATCAGCAGGTACTTGGCGCGCCGCGCCACCGCCTCGATGCGCTGGCCGGAGAGGCGCACGTCGAGATCCTCGGGGATGGGCCAGCGCAGGCGACGCTCGCGAACGATCACGCGGCTGACGCGCCGGCCGACGAGATGCGGCTCGATGCCGCGGCGGGTGGTTTCGACTTCGGGCAGTTCGGGCATGACGGCGACGGGGGCGAGAAAAGCGGGGCTGCGACCATAGCAGGAAGGCCTGGCCGGGAGAATCCCGTCGGCCGGACGGTGGCAGAACTTCGTCGGCGGAGGTGGTCGGAGTGCTAGTAGGTGCTCCACCCCATCACCGAGGAGGTAGCGAAATGAGCAGACCCCTGCATGGCAAACGCGTGGCGATCCTGGTGACCGACGGCTTCGAGCAGGTCGAGCTGACCGGACCCAAGGAGGCCCTGGAGAAGGCCGGGGCCCAGGTCGACATCGTGTCCGCCCGTCCGGGCCAGATCACCGGCTGGCACCACACCACGCCGGCCGACCGGTTCCCGGTGACCCACACCTTCGACAGGATCCAGGTGGAAAATTACGCCGGACTGATGCTGCCCGGCGGCGTGGTCAACGCGGACAACATCCGCCAGGACGAAATGGCCCAGGAGCTGGTGCGCGACGCCGCCCGCGCCAACAAGCCCATCGCGGTGATCTGCCACGGGCCCTGGCTGCTGATCTCCGCCGATCTGGTCAAGGGCAAGCGCATCACCAGCTGGCCCTCGCTGCGCGACGACCTGGTGAACGCCGGCGCCGAATGGGTGGACGAGCCGGTGGTGGTCGACGGCCACCTGATCAGCAGCCGCAAGCCGGCCGACCTCGCGGCGTTCAACCATGCGCTGATCGAGGCGCTGCGCTGAGGCATCCGCCGGCCGGCGCCGGGGGAGCGAGCCCTTCGCCCGGACGTCCATCGGCTTTATCGGCTTCGGGGCATTTGCGCCTATAATCCCGCCCCCTTTTGCCGGAGCCGTCCCCATGACCCTGCCCAGCCTGCGCCTCAAAGCCAATGCCGATCGCCGCCTGCGCGCCGGCCACCTGTGGGTCTACAGCAACGAGGTGGACACCGCCGCCACCCCGCTGTCCGGCTTCGCCGCCGGCGACCAGGCGATCCTCGAAGCGGCCGGCGGCAAGGCCCTCGGCATCGTCGCCCTCAGCCCGAACAACCTGATCTGCGCCCGCCTGCTGTCCCGCGACATCAAGCACGTGCTGGACAAGTCGCTGCTGGTGCACCGCATCAACGTCGCCCTGTCCCTGCGCGAGCGGCTGTTCGATCAGCCCTGCTACCGCCTGATCTACGGCGACTCCGACCTGCTGCCCGGCCTGGTGGTCGACCGCTTCGGCGACATCCTGGTGGTGCAGTTGGCCTCCGCGGCCATGGAGCGCAACCGGGACGCCGTGCTCGAAGCCCTGGTGCAGGTGCTCAAGCCGCGCGGCGTGCTGTGGAAGAACGACTCCAGCGCCCGCGACGCCGAAGGCCTGGAGCGCTACGTGGATACCGCCTTCGGCGTGGTGCCGGAGTGGGTGCCGCTGGAGGAGAACGGCGTGAAGTTCGAGGCGCCGGTGCTGGAAGGCCAGAAGACCGGCTGGTTCTTTGATCACCGCATGAACCGCGCGCGCCTGGCGCCCTACGTCAAGGGCAAGCGCGTGCTCGACCTGTTCAGCTACGTCGGCGGCTGGGGCGTGCAGGCCGCGGCCTTCGGCGCCAGCGAAGTGATGTGCGTGGACGCCTCCGGCTTCGCCCTCGACGGCGTCGAGCGCAACGCCGCGCTCAACGGCGTGGGCGAGAAGCTCACCTGCGTCGAGGGCGACGTGTTCGCCGCGCTCAGGGAGCTCAAGGCCGCCGACGAACGCTTCGACGTGGTCATCGCCGACCCGCCGGCCTTCATCAAGCGCAAGAAGGACCTGAAGAACGGCGAGGCCGCCTACCGCCGCCTCAACGAGACGGCCATGCGCATGCTGAACAAGGATGGCATCCTGGTCAGCGCCTCCTGCTCCATGCACCTGCCGGAGGACGACCTGCAGAACATCCTGCTCGGCAGCGCCCGCCACCTGGACCGCAACATCCAGCTCATCGAACGCGGCGGCCAAGGGCCGGACCATCCGGTGCACCCGGCGATCCCGGAAACCCGCTACATCAAGAGCCTGATCTGCCGGATCCTGCCCAACAGCTGAGGCAGGAACTCGCGGTGCGCGCGGCGCACCCTACGCACGGGCCGACGCCCAGCGTCGTAGGGTGCGCCGTGCGCACCACGCCTGTCCTGCCCCGCTGCACCCGCCCGTCAATCGCTGGTATCCTGAAAGGCTCAGTATCCGCCTGCATTCCGGGAACCCGTCATGCCTGACTATCGCTCGAAAACCTCCACCCACGGCCGCAACATGGCCGGCGCCCGCGCGCTGTGGCGCGCCACCGGGATGAAGGACGAGGACTTCAAGAAACCGATCATCGCCGTCGCCAACTCCTTCACCCAGTTCGTGCCCGGCCACGTGCACCTGAAGGACCTCGGCCAGCTGGTCGCCCGCGAGATCGAGAAGGCCGGCGGCGTGGCCAAGGAATTCGACACCATCGCCGTCGACGACGGCATCGCCATGGGCCACGACGGCATGCTCTATTCGCTGCCGTCGCGCGAGATCATCGCCGACTCCGTCGAGTACATGGTCAACGCCCACTGCGCCGACGCCCTGGTGTGCATCTCCAACTGCGACAAGATCACCCCCGGCATGTTGATGGCCGCCCTGCGCCTGAACATCCCGGTGGTGTTCGTCTCCGGCGGGCCGATGGAAGCCGGCAAGACCAAGCTGGCCAGCCACGGCCTCGACCTGGTCGACGCCATGGTCGCCGCCGCCGACGACAGCTGCTCCGACGAGAAGGTCGCCGAGTACGAGCGCAGCGCCTGCCCGACCTGCGGTTCCTGCTCCGGCATGTTCACCGCCAACTCGATGAACTGCCTGACCGAGGCCCTCGGCCTGTCGCTGCCGGGCAACGGCACCACCCTGGCCACCCACGCCGACCGCGAGCAGCTGTTCCTGCGCGCCGGCCGGCTGATCGTCGAGCTGTGCCAGCGCTACTACGGCGAAGGCGACGAATCGGTGCTGCCGCGCTCCATCGCCAGCTTCAAGGCGTTCGAGAACGCCATGACCCTGGACATCGCCATGGGCGGCTCGACCAACACCATCCTGCACCTGCTGGCCGCCGCCCAGGAGGCCGAGGTCGACTTCAACCTGCGCCACATCGACCAGCTGTCCCGTCGCGTGCCGCAGCTGTGCAAGGTCGCGCCGAACATCCAGAAGTACCACATGGAAGACGTGCACCGCGCCGGCGGCATCATCGCCATCCTCGGCGAGCTGGCCCGCGGCGGCCTGCTGCACACCGACGTGCCGACCGTGCACAGCAAGACCATGGCCGACGCCATCGCCGCCTGGGACATCACCCAGACCAGCGATGAGGCCGTGCACACCTTCTTCAAGGCCGGCCCTGCCGGCATCCCGTCGCAGACCGCATTCAGCCAGAGCACCCGCTGGCCGAGCCTGGACACCGACCGCTTCGAGGGCTGCATCCGCAGCGTCGAGAACGCCTACTCCCAGGAAGGCGGCCTGGCCGTGCTGTACGGCAACATCGCCCTCGACGGCTGCGTGGTGAAGACCGCCGGCGTGGACGAGTCGATCCACGTGTTCGAAGGCACCGCGCGTATCTACGAAAGCCAGGACGCCGCGGTGAAGGGCATCCTCGGCGACGAGGTGAAACCGGGCGAGGTGGTGATCATCCGCTACGAAGGCCCGAAAGGCGGCCCGGGCATGCAGGAAATGCTCTACCCGACCTCGTATCTCAAGTCCAAGGGCCTGGGCAAGCAGTGCGCCCTGCTCACCGACGGCCGCTTCTCCGGCGGCACCTCGGGCCTGTCCATCGGCCACGTCTCGCCGGAAGCTGCCTCGGGCGGCGCCATCGGCCTGGTCGAGGACGGCGACAAGATCCTCATCGACATTCCCAACCGCGAGATCAACCTGCTGGTCGGCGACGAGGAACTGAAGGCCCGCCGCCTGCACCGCGACCACCAGGGCTGGAAGCCGGCCGCACCACGCGCGCGCAAGGTCAGCACCGCGCTGAAAGCCTACGCCCTGCTCGCCACCAGCGCCGACAAGGGCGCGGTGCGCAACAAGGCGCTGCTGGACGGCTGAGCCTGACTCCGCCGTAACGACGAACGCCCCGCAATGCGGGGCGTTCGTCTTTCTGCCGGCCGGAAAGCTCGCGCCGCGGCTTTCCCTCCGGCGCTTCGCCATCCGTCCGGCCGATTCGCTTTTGGCCAGTTTCGACCTTCACTAGTGAGCGGGGGACCATCCATCACGTGAGGGACCGATATGCTCATACGAACCCTGGCCCTGCTGCTGGCGCTGCTCTGCACACCGATGGCCTGGAGCCAACCCCCGGCGACTCCCGCTGCCGCCCCGGCCGAAAAGCCGGACGCCGCCCTGGCCACCCGCCTGGCCCTGCGCGACCTGTGGGTCGAGCACATCTTCTGGGTCAGGAACTACACGGTCGCCAACCAGAACGGCAAGACCGCCCAGGCCGAAGTCGCCGCCAAGGAGGTGGTGGCCAACGCCACGGCCATCGCCAACAGCCTGCAACCGCTGTACGGCCAGCCGGCCGCCGACCAGATGCTCAAGCTGCTGGCCGGCCACTGGGGAGCGATCAAGGACTACAGCGACGCCAGCGTGGCGAAGGACGCGGCCAAGCAGAAGAGCGCCGTCGAGGCCCTGACCGCCAACGCCAAGGCCATCGCCGCCTTCCTCGCCAAGGCCAATCCCTACCTGCCGGAAGACACCCTGGTGGCCCTGCTCAGCGCCCACGGCGGGCACCATATCAGCCAGATCGACCAGCTCGCCAAGGCGGACTACGCCGGCGAGGCCAAGACTTGGCACGCCATGCACGAGCAAATCCTCGGTGTCGCCGATACCCTGGCCGAGGCGCTGGCCAAGCAGTTCCCGAACAAGTTCTGAGCCGTTCGTGGGATCGCGGGGCGCTGCCGGCGCCCCTTCAACATCAGCCGCGCCCCCACACCTCGTAGTCCGTAGAGTGGAAAACCGCGCCAGCGTTTTCCACCAGCCAGCACTATCGGAGGGAAAGGCCTGCGGCCGTTTCCCACCCTACGAATCCGAGGAACCTTGCTCGCTGGCGAAACCTCTGCAGCGCGTAGGGTAGACAGCGGTGCAGCCTTGTCTACCGACATGCCGCGAAGAGGGTGGATGATCGCTGTGCGAATTACCCACCCTACGGGATGACCGGTGCTACCGGCCAGGCCGGCCCGCCCCTTGCATTCCGAATGCCCGAAGTTTTCTATTCCCCCCGTCCGGCATAATTCCGCCGGACGGCGTTCGTTCCTTCGAGGTATCCATGCTGCCCACCGTCGTCCCTATCCCTGCCGGGAAAACCGCCAGCGCGATCGAAGCGCTGCGCCAGCTCTGGCCGCGCTATGCGCCGGAAGAGATGGTCGAGGTGATCGATAGCCAACTACGGCCCAACGGTTACCGGCTGGTCGGCATCTGGGGCGACGACTCGCCGGTGGCCGCCGCGGTGCTCGGCTATCGCCTGCAGCATTCGCTGTGGCTCGGACAGTCGCTGTACGTGGTGGACATCGCCACCCTGCCGGCCTGGCGCGGCCGCGGTTTCGGCGAGCTACTGCTGGCCTGGGCCGAGGAGGAAGCGGCGCGGCAGGGCTGCGCGGCGGTGCATCTGGACTCGGGCGTCGGCAGCGATCGGGCGGCGGCGCATCGCCTGTACATGCGCCGCCACTACCGGATCGCCTGCCACCACTTCGTCAAGACGCTCGACTAGGGCCTGTACGAAAAATCGGCCGCACGAAGGTCAGACAATCCCCGTCGCCGGACAACGCTGCGCGACTTGCCCACCCTGCCAAACTGGGTCTTTCCGGAGTGCCGCCATGAAGATAGGCCTGATCGCCGACACCCACGGCCTGCTGCGCCCCGAAGCGCTGGCCGCGCTGGCGGACTGCGAGCGGATCGTCCACGCCGGCGACATCGGCAAGCCGGAAATCCTCGACGCCCTGCGCCGGCTGGCGCCGCTCACCGCCGTGCGCGGCAACAACGACCGCGGCGACTGGGCCGAGGCCCTGCCCCACAGCGTCGAGCTGGAGCTGGACGGCGTGCGCCTGTTCGTGGTGCACGAGGCGGCCGATCTGCCGGCCGGGCTGGCCGAGCGCGGCGTTCGGGTAGCGATCTGCGGCCATTCCCACAAGCCGCTGATCGAGGAGAGAACCGGAGTGCTGCTGGTCAATCCGGGGAGCGCGGGTCCGCGGCGCTTCAAGCTGCCGGTGACGGTCGGGGTGCTGCATGTCGAGGGGGATCGGCTGCGCGCGGAACGGGTCGATCTGGCCTAGGGCCATTTCGCCCGAGGGCGGCGCGGACTCGTCGCGCCGGTCAGGTACCGCAGCGTTCCTAGGATCCCCCGCCGAGAATTACCGCCCCTCCTCCTTGGCGTCGTACTCGACGCCGCCGATGTACTTGACCGCGACGTTGTACAGGGCGCAGCCGACCATCACGGCGATGTAGCCCATGACCAGGTAGAACAGCGGCACCAGCAGGATGCTGAGAAACGGCGGCCGATCGTCTTCGGGCATGTACGCCGAGATGAACAGCAGGAAGGGAACGAAGACGACGAAGGACGTGGCCGCGGTCAGGATGCCGCAGACCTTGCCGTTCTGGTGAGGGGACAGCCGGGTGATCTGGTATTTCATTGCGGTACTTCCGTTGCTTGCTTGATCCGTGACGGCCAATGCTACCCCCGGCGCAACGGTTGCAACGAGTGCGCATCACCGGCAAAAAATTGATCTGGATCAATGAACAAGAACGAAAAATCGCAAATGCGACCCTCAACGGTAGCGCAATAAAGGCACCTTTATAAAGAACGACGGGCTGCCGCCATCACTGGCAGGGATGTCCCTGGCCTTCTCCGTTCCCGGAATCGACCCAGGGGAAGAGTCATGCAGATCTCGCTTTCGGCTCGGTTTCCGCGCGACCTTGTCGGCGGACAGCGATCCGCCGGCTATCGGCGCTCCCAGGTCTCGAAGGCATACCCGGGCGTCTCGGCAGCGGCCGGGTGCTCCGTGCGGGAGGCGAGCCGCCAGGCGGCGGGCTCCCACTCGGGGAAGAAGGCATCGCCCTGCGGTTCGAGGTCGATGCGGGTCAGGTACAGGCGTTCGGCCAGGGGCAGCGCCTGCTCGTAGAGCTGCGCCCCGCCGATCAGCATCAGCTCCCCCGCACCCTGCTCCCGGGCCCAGGCATCGGCGCGGATCAGCGCCGACTCCAGGTCGGGGAAGACTTCGGCGCCGTCGAGGCTAAGATTCTTCTGCCGGCTGACCACCAGGTTGAGCCGTCCGGGCAGCGGGCGCCCCAGGGAGTCCCAGGTCTTGCGGCCCATGACCACCGGCTTGCCGAGGGTCATGGCCTTGAAGTGCTTGAGGTCCGCCGGCAGGTGCCAGGGCATTTGATTGTCGCGGCCGATCACGCGGTTGTGCGCGCGGGCGGCGATCAGGGCGAGGGGAAGTCGGGGCGTATTCATGGCGCAGGAGCATAGCAGAGGCCGGCGGCTGCCGGGCGTCATGCGATCGCCACGCTTCCATTGCCCACGCATCGCGCCGGCGTCATCACCGAGCCGGCAAGCTTTGCATTCCATCCCCGAGGAGAGGTCGCGATGTCCCGCAAGCCCCTGAACCTGCGTCCATGGCTGGCCGCCTGCAGCCTGTTGCTGCCCCTGCTGGCCTCCGCCGCCCTGACCCCGCAGGCGGAGGCGAACCCGCCCCTCGACCGCCAAGCCGAGAGCGCCCCTCGCCCGCTGGTCATCGGCCACCGCGGTGCCAGCGGCCATGTGCCGGAACACACCCTGGCCGCCTACGCCCTGGCGATCCTGGAGGGCGCCGACTACATCGAGCTGGACCTGGTGATGACCCGCGACGGCCAACTGGTCTCCCGCCACGACAACGAGCTGGGCCTGACCACCGATGTCGCCCGGCACCCGGAATTCGCCGAGCGTCGCCGCACCCAGGACATCGACGGCCAGAGCCTGGCCGGCTGGTTCAGCGAGGACTTCACCCTCGCCGAGCTGAAGACCCTGCGCACCATCGAGCGCATTCCCGAGATCCGTCCCGGCAACGCCCGCCTGGACGGCGCCTTCGAGATACCGACCCTGCAGGAGATCATCGACCTGGCGAAGAGCCTGCAGGCCGGCCGGCAGCGCCCCGTCGGCCTGTACATCGAGACCAAACACCCGAGCCACTTCCGGCGGCTCGGCCTGGGCCTGGAGCGACCGCTGGTGGAGATCCTGCGCCGCAACGGCTACCACAGCCGCCGGTCGCCGGTGTACATCCAGTCCTTCGAGGTGGAGAACCTCAAGACCCTCAGCCAATTGACCCCGCTGCGCCTAGTGCAGCTGTTCGACGTCGGCCAACCCTACGACCAGCGATTGCAGGGCAGCGGCCTGACCTACGCGCAGATGGCCACCCCGGCCGGCCTGCGGGCCATCGCCGGCTATGCCGCCGGGGTCGGCCCGAGCAAGGACTACGTCATCCCCCGCGACGCCAGCGGCAACCTGAGCCGCGCCACGGCCTTCGTGGCCGACGCCCACGCCGCCGGACTCCTGGTGCATCCCTACACCTTCCGCGCCGAGAACAGCTTTCTGCCGGGCAATCTGCGCCACGGCCAGGACCCCGCCGCACGCGGCGACATCGAGGCGGAGATCCGCGCCTTCCTCGACGCCGGCATCGACGGCCTGTTCATCGACCAGCCGGACATCGCCGTGCGCCTGCGCCGCCAGCCCTGAGCCGGGCACGCCGCCGGTGCGGGCCGGCGGTCCGAGCGGTTATGCTCTGGGCTCGACCGTTCGACGAGAGCCCGCGTGAGTCCAGCCAGCCCTTCCCCGTCCCGATTCGACCGCCTCTGGCTGACCGAAGCCATCCGTCTGCGCGAAGAACACGCCGGCCCGCTGGAAGACGCCGAGGCCAACCGCCGCGCCCGCGCCGCCGGCGGCGATCTGGCCGGGCGCATCGAGGCTCGCGCTCTCTGGCTGGCCGAGCGGGACGGCCTGACCGCCGCCCTGCAGCGCTGGCGCCAGGGCGCGGGTCTGGCCCTGCTCGGCCTGCTGCTGCTCGCCCTCTTGAGCGGCGCCAGCCTGGGCTTCGCCGCCCTCGGCGACGGACAGCGCCCGGTCAACGTGTTCTGGGCCCTGGGCAGCCTGCTCGGCCTGCACCTGTTGAGTCTCGGCGGCTGGGCCCTGGGCCTCGCCTTCGCCGGCGACAGCGGCGGCACCCTGGGCCGCCTGTGGCTGTGGCTCAGCGCAAAGCTCGCCCGCGACGCCAGGGCCGCGCAGCTCGCCCCGGCCCTGCTCCTGATGCTGCAGCGCCAGCGCCTGGCCCGCTGGGGCCTGGGATTCGTGGCCCACGGCCTCTGGCTGCTGGCCCTGTCGAGCGCGCTGGTCTGCCTGCTGGCGCTGATGGCGACCCGCCGCTACGACTTTCTCTGGGAAACCACCCTGCTCGGTGCCGATACCTTCGTCGCCCTGACCCGGACCCTCGGCGCTCTGCCGGCGCTGCTCGGCTTCGACCTGCCGGCCCCCGGACTGATCCGCGCCAGCGGCAATGCGCTCCCGGGCGGGGAGGCCGCGCGCCAGGTCTGGGCCGGCTGGCTGCTCGGCGTGCTGCTGGTGTACGGCGTGCTGCCGCGCCTGCTGCTGGCGCTGCTCTGCCTGTGCCGCTGGCGCCGCGGTCGCGCCCGCCTGGCCCTGGATCTGTCGCTGCCCGGCTACCGGCTGCTGGCCGAGCGCCTACAGCCCTCCAGCGAGCGCCTCGGCGTTCGCGATCCGGCTCCGACCGCTGTGCCAAAGGCGCAGGTCGACACAGCGCCCGCCGCGGCCGGTGGCGCGCTGCTGGTGGGCGTCGAACTGGACGACAGCCGCCCCTGGCCGCCGGCGCTGCCGGAAGGGATCGCCGATGCCGGCATCCTCGACGACCGCGAACAGCGTCAGCGGCTGCTCGAACGCCTGACCCGCTGTCCGCCGGCACACCTGATCATCGCCTGCGACCCGCGCCGCTCGCCGGATCGCGGCACCCTGGCGCTGCTCGGCGAGCTTTCGCGCTGCGCCGGGCAGACCCGGGTCTGGCTGCTCCCGCCGCCGCCCGGCGAAGCCCTGGACGACGCACGCCTGGGCGACTGGCGCGAAGCCCTGGAGCGGCTCGGGCTGGCGCACGGCACCGACGCGCCGCTGGCCTGGCTGGAGACGGGCCATGACTGAGCCGCTGAAACTCGCCGTGGTCGGCCACACCAACGTGGGCAAGACCTCGCTGCTGCGCACCCTGACCCGCGACGCCGGCTTCGGCGAGGTCTCGCACCGCCCCAGCACCACCCGCCACGTGGAGGGCGCGCGCCTGTCGGTGGAGGGCGAGGCGCTGCTGGAGCTGTACGACACCCCCGGCCTGGAAGACTCCATCGCCCTGCTGGAGCATCTCGAGAACCTCCAACGTCCGGGCGAGCGTCTCGACGGCCCGGCCCGCGTCGCCCGCTTCCTCGACGGCAGCGAGGCGCGCCAGCGCTTCGAGCAGGAAGCCAAGGTGCTGCGCCAGCTGCTTGCCTCGGATGCCGGGCTCTACGTGATCGACGCCCGCGAGCCGGTGCTGGCCAAGTACCGCGACGAACTGGCTGTGCTCGCCGGCTGCGGCAAACCGCTGCTGCCGGTGCTGAACTTCGTCGCCGGCGCCGCCCCCCGCGAGGACGCCTGGCGCGAGGCGCTGGCCCGCCTCGGCCTGCACGCCCTGGTGCGCTTCGACACCGTGGCCCCGCCGCAGGACGGCGAGCGGCGTCTCTACGAAAGCCTGGCGCTGCTGCTGGAACGCGCCCGGCCGCGACTGGAGCGGCTGATCCGCGACCACGAGGCCCAGGCCGCCACCCGCCGGGAGGAAGGCGCCCGGCTGATCGCCGAGCTGCTGATCGACGTGGCCGCCTACCGGTGCAGCGTGGTCGCCCGGCCGGAAGCGGAGCGCCAGGCCATCGCCGGGCTGCACGCCGCCGTGCGCGACCGCGAGCAGCGCTGCGTCGAGGCCCTGCTGCGGCTCTACGCCTTCCGCCCAGAAGATGCCCAGGCGGGCGAGCTGCCACTGCAGGACGGGCGCTGGGGCGACGACCTGTTCCATCCGGAAACCCTGAAGCAGCTCGGCGTGCGGATCGGCAGCGGCATGGCCGCCGGCGCCGCGGCCGGCGTCGGACTGGATCTGCTGGTCGGCGGCATCACCCTCGGCGCGGTCACCCTGCTCGGCGCCCTGGCCGGCGGCGGCGCGCAGACCGCCCGCCACTACGGCAACCGCCTACTCGGCAAGTTGAAGGGCCAGCGCGAACTGAGCGTGGACGACGCCGTGCTGCGTCTGCTCGCCCTGCGCCAGCGCCAGCTGCTGGTCGCCCTCGCCGCCCGCGGCCACGCCGCGGTCGAGGCGATCCGCCTGGAGGCGCCGCAGGCGCAGGACTGGTGCGCGGGCAGGCTGCCCGCGCCGCTGACCCGGGCCCGCGCCCATCCGGAATGGTCGTCGCTCAACCCCGGCGCGCGTCTGGAACAGACCGAGCGCCGGGCGCAGGTCGGGGCGCTGGCGGAGAACCTGCGGGGCTAGCGGGTCAGTGCCCGTCGGCGTCCTCGCGGGCGTCCCAGTAGAGGTTGTTGAGCACGGCCAGCAGCACGGCCAGGCCGAGGCCGAGAATCCAGGCGAAATACCACATGCGTCAGTTCTCCTCGATGGAATGGTCGCAGCTGCAGCTGCAGTCGGTACCGCTGGCCGACAGGGAAGGCACGCCGCCGAGGTACTCGCGGACGGCCTCCTCCGGCGCGGTCGCCGCGCTCAGGTAGACCCGGATTCCGGCGGTCTCCAGGCGGCGCTGCAGGCCCTGGCGCATGCCGGCGCTGATCAGCACGCGGACCGGCGCCAGCGGATGGCCGGGGCCCGGGTCGGTTTCGTGCAGCACCTCCTCGCGGGTCAGTTCGACGCTGCCCTGCGGCGTGCCGTCCTGCCCGTCGAACAGGTAGAACCGGCGGCAACGGCCGGCATGGGCGGTGAGGGTACGGGCGTTCTGGCTGGTGACGGCGATCAGGTTCATGTCGCGGTTCTCCTCAATAGGCCTTCTTGTCGTTGCGGCGGATGAAGTCCAGGGTCACCTTGCCGGCCATGACCTTGTAGGCCCAGCTGGTGTACAGGACGATCAGCGGCATGAAGATCAGCGTGGCGCCGAACATCAGCCCCAGGGTGAAGTGCGAGGACACCGCATCCCAGGCGGTCAGGCCGGAGGCAGGATCGCTGGACGAGGGCATCACGAAGGGGAACATCGCCACCCCGGCGGTGGCGACGATGCCGGTCATCGCCAGGGAGGTGGCGACGAACGCCAGTCCCGGCCGGCGGCGGGCCGCCAGCAGCAGGCCGCCCAGCAGGCCGGCGACGCCCAGCCCCGGCACCGCCCAGAGCAGCGGCCGCTCGCGGAAGTTGTGCAGCCAGCCGCCGGGGACCAGCGCCACCTCCTTGGCCAGCGGATCGGGCAGCGCGCCGGGAACGGCGCCGGCGACGATCACGTGGCCGTCCAGGCCCTGCACCCAGAATCCCGCGCCGACGAAGCAGAGCAGGCCGAGCCCGCCGAAGAGCAGCGCGGCGCGGCGGCTGCGCTCGAAGACCGCGCCCTCGGTGCGCAGCATCAGGTAGTGGGCGCCGTGGGCGGTGATCATCGCCGTGCTGACCAGCCCGCAGAGCAGCGCGAAGGGGTTGAGCAGCGCCCAGAAGCTGCCGGTGTAATACGGCCGCAGGGTCTCGTCGAAGTGGAAGGGCACGCCCTGCAGCAGATTGCCGAAGGCCACGCCGAAGATCAGCGGCGGCACCGCCCCGCCGACGAACAGGCCCCAGTCCCAGGTCGTGCGCCAGAGGGGGTTGGCGATCTTGCTGCGGTAGTCGAAGCCCACCGGGCGGAAGAACAGCGCCCAGAGCACCGCCAGCATGGCCCAGTAGAAGCCGGAGAAGGCGGTGGCGTAGACCAGCGGCCAGGCGGCGAAGATCGCCCCGCCGCCGGTGATGAACCAGACCTGGTTGCCGTCCCAGTGCGGGCCGACGGTATTGATGGCCACGCGCCGCTCCTCGTCGGTCTTGCCGACGAAGGGCAGCAGGGTGCCGACGCCCATGTCGTGGCCGTCCATGATGGCGAAGCCCACCAGCAGCACCCCGACGAGGAGCCACCAGATGAACTTCAGGGTTGGGTAGTCGATCATGCGCTTCTCCTGATGTTCAGACGTCGGAAGGACGGGCCCCGGCCGCGGCGCCGAGGGGCGCCAGCGCCGGCTGGGCAACGCTCGGGGCGTCGCCGTAGCGGCCGGTGCCGAGGCTCGCCGGCCCCTGGCGGGCGAAGCGCACCATCAGGTACAGCTCCACCACCAGCAGCAGGGTGTAGAAGCCGACGAAGCCGGCCAGCGAGCCGTAGAGGCTGGCCGGAGTCAGGCTGGACACCGACAGGTGGGTGGGCAGCACGCCGTAGATGGTCCACGGCTGGCGCCCGGCCTCGGCGACGAACCAGCCCAGCTCGCAGGCCAGCCAGGGCATGGGAACGAAGCACAGGGCCCAGCGCAGCAGCCAGCGTTTCCCGGCGAAGCTGTCGCGGAAGCTGAAGTACAGGGCCAGGGCGAACAGGCAGAAGAAGGCGAAGCCCAGCCCGACCATCAGGCGGAACGCCCAGAAGATCGGCGCGACTTTCGGAATGGTGTCGCGGGCCGCCTGGTCGATCAGCTCGGGGGTGGTCTGTTCCATGTCCTGGACGTACTTCTTCAGCAGCAGGCCGAAGCCGAGATCCGCCTTGTGCGCCTCGAAGACCGGCTCCACCGCGGCCTTGGCCGCCGGGTCGGCGCTGCGGCTGCGCAGGATGTCCAGGGCCTTGACCGCCTCCACCCCGGAGGCGATGCGCTCGCGGTTGTGCGCCTCGATCTCGCGGATGCCGGGGATCTCCTTGTCCAGCGAGCGGGTGCCGATCAGGCCCATCACCCAGGGAATCTCCACGGCGTAGCGGTTGCTCCGCGCCTCGTCGTCGGGCAGGGCGAACAGGGTGAAGGGCGCCGGGGCCGGATGGGTTTCCCACATGCCCTCCATGGCCGCCAGCTTGGTCTGCTGGGACTGGCTGACGGTGTAGCCGGACTCGTCGCCTAGCACGATCACCGAACAGGCCGAGGCGAAGCCGAAGGCGGCGGCGACGCGGAACGAGCGCTTGGCGAAATCCGTGTCGCGGCCCTTGAGCATGTACCAGCTGGAGATGGCCAGGACGAACAGCGAGGCGGTGACGTAGCCGGCCGACACGGTGTGGACGAACTTGGCCTGGGCGGTCGGGTTGAACACCACGGTCCAGAAGTCGGTCAGCTCCATGCGCATGGTGGCGTAGCTGAACTCGGCGCCCACCGGGTCCTGCATCCAGCCGTTGGCGATCAGGATCCACAGCGCCGAGAGGTTCGAGCCGACCGCCATGCACAGGGTGACGAACAGGTGCTGGCCCCTGCGCAGGCGATCCCAGCCGAAGAAGAACAGGCCGATGAAGGTGGACTCCAGGAAGAACGCCATCAGTCCTTCGATGGCCAGCGGCGCGCCGAAGATGTCGCCGACGTAGTGGGAGTAGTAGGCCCAGTTGGTGCCGAACTGGAACTCCATGGTGATGCCGGTGGTGACGCCGAGGGCGAAGTTGATGCCGAACAGCTTGCCCCAGAACTGCGTCATGTCCTTGTAGACCTGACGTCCGCTGAGGACGTAGCTGGTTTCCATGATGACCAGGATGAAGGCCAGGCCCAGGGTGAGCGGAACGAATAGGAAGTGGTACATGGCCGTCGCGGCGAACTGCAGCCGCGACAGGTCCACCAATTCATCGGAGAGCATGGTGGGAGGGCTCCTTAGTAGCGGGATTCCCGAGGGCGTTCGAGGGAGGGATGGAAGCGGAAACCCTATCGAGCAGCCCCTGGGCGACGGTCTCGTCAGACAGATCGGCTTGCGTCCGGTCGGCGAAAAAGCCCCACCAGAGAAGCCCGAGCAACAGCAACTTGAGCACCACGACCAGGCACAGCTCGCGCGCCAGCGACAGCTTGAACGTTTTGTGGGAGACGACAGGCATCGGCGGCACCAGGGTTTCTTGCTTCCACCGACTCGATTACAAGAGCTGTGCCAGACCGCACATTTCGTAGTAACAGATTGATTATTAAAGTTTTTTCAAATTAAAGCGGAAGCCCTTGCCGATCGCTTCGTCAGCTGATTTGCCAGATATGGCAAACTCTTCGCCATATCTGACGGAGCCCGCCATGCCGCCCTACTCCCTACCCGAACTCATGTCCTTCCTCGACGGCCTGCCCGAGCCGCGCATCGTCATGGACCGCGACTACCGGATCGTCGCCGCCAACCAGGCCTATGTCCGCGAGTTCGGCGACGGCACGCCGCTGCTCGGACGCACCTGCTACGCGGTCTCCCACCGCTACGGGGTGCCCTGCGACCAGGCCGGCGAGTCCTGCCCGCTGAGCCGCTGCCAGGAGGCCGGCACGCCGCAGCGGGTGCTGCACCTGCACCACACTCCGCACGGCGAGGAGCACGTGGACGTGGAGCTGACGCCGATCCGCGACGAACGCGGCCGGATCGCCTACTTCGTGGAAACCATGCGCGTGGTGCGTGAGGCCAGCGGCCAGGCGGCGGCACGCGGGCTGGTCGGGCGTGCGCCGACCTTCGTGCGCATGCTCGAACGGATGATGCGGGTGGCCGACTCGAACGCGGCGGTGCTGCTGCTCGGCGAGACCGGCACCGGCAAGGAGCTGGTCGCCCAGGCCATCCACCAGGCCAGCCCGCGGCGCAGCGGGCCCTTCGTCGCGGTGGACTGCGCCGGCCTCACCGAGACGCTGTTCGAGAGCGAGCTGTTCGGCTACGAGAAGGGCGCCTTCACCGGCGCCGGCCACCGCAAGCTCGGTCTGGTGGAGGCCGCCGCCGGCGGCACCCTGTTCCTCGACGAGATCGGCGAGCTGCCGCTGTCGCTGCAGGTGAAGCTGCTGCGTCTGCTGGAGACCGGCACCTACCGGCGGGTCGGCGGGCTGGACAGCCTGCGCGCCGACTTCCGCCTGATCGCCGCCACCCACCGCGACCTGGCCGCCATGGTGGAGGCCGAGGCCTTCCGCCGCGACCTGTACTTCCGCATCGACACCTTCCCCATCCACACCCCGGCGCTGCACGAGCGGCCCGAGGACATCCCGCTGCTGGCCGAGTCCCTGCTCAGGCGGGTGGACCGTCGGTCCGGTCGACGCCTCAGCGCCGAGGCCCTGGTCTGGCTGGCCGGGCGGCGCTACAGCGGCAACATCCGCGAATTGCGCAACCTGATCGAGCGGGCCACGCTGATGGCCGACGGCGAGGAGATCGGCCTGGCCGACCTGCAGGACGACGAGACGCCGCGCCCGGCCGCCCCGGCGCCCGACGCCGGCTTCCGCCTGGACGAGTTGGTGGATCTGGCGACCTTGGAGGAGCGCTATCTGGACTGGCTGCTGCCGCGGCTGGGGAACGACGTGGCGGCCGCGGCGCGCCGGCTCGGGGTGAGCGCGCGCACGCTGTACCGCAAGCGCCAGGGCCGGACGGAGCGCTGAGCCGGCCGGCTCAGACGGCGACCGGCGCCTTGATGTGCGGGTGGGACTGGTAGCCGACCAGCTCGAAGTCCTCGAACTTGAAGGCGAACAGGTCCTTCACCCGCGGATCGAGCTTCATGGTCGGCAGCGGCAGCGGCTCGCGGGAGAGCTGCAGGTCGGCCTGTTCCAGGTGGTTGGCGTAGAGGTGGCAGTCGCCGCCGGTCCAGATGAACTCGCCGGGTGCAAGATCGCAGACCTGCGCCACCATCAGGGTCAGCAAGGCGTAGCTGGCGATGTTGAAGGGCACGCCGAGGAAGATGTCGGCCGAGCGCTGGTACAGCTGGCAGGACAGCCGGCCCTCGGCGACGTAGAACTGGAACAGCGCATGGCACGGCGGCAGGGCCATCTGGTCGACCAGCGCCGGGTTCCAGGCACAGACGATCAGCCGGCGCGAGTCCGGATTCTTCCTGATCATCTCGATCAGCTTGGCGATCTGGTCGATGGATTCGCCGTTCGGCGCCGGCCAGTTGCGCCACTGGTAGCCGTAGACCGGGCCGAGGTCGCCGTTCTCGTCGGCCCACTCGTCCCAGATCGACACGCCGTTGTCCTTCAGGTAGCGGATGTTGGTGTCGCCCTTCAGGAACCACAGCAGCTCGTGGATGATGGATTTCAGGTGGCACTTCTTGGTGGTCACCAGGGGGAAGCCGTCGGCCAGATCGAAGCGCATCTGGTAGCCGAAGACACTGTAGGTGCCGGTGCCGGTGCGGTCGCTCTTGAAGGTGCCGTGCTCGCGCACGTGGCGCATCAGGTCGAGGTACTGTTTCATCGGATGCTCGCGGCAGTGCCGCAGGAAAATCGGAAAGGGGCGCCCATGGCAAAAAGCTTGGCGCCCCGCCTTCGAGGCATCAGCCGGCCCTGACGGCGTGCGGCTTCTCGTGCCGGTAGGCCCAGAACAGCAGGCCGCAGCCCACGAGGATCATCGGCATGCAGAGCAGCTGGCCCATGGTCAGCCAGCCGAAGGCCAGGTAGCCGAGCTGGGCGTCCGGCACCCGGACGAACTCGACCAGGAAGCGGAAGATGCCGTAGCACAGGGCGAACAGGCCGGACACCGCCATGGTCGGCCGCGGCTTGCTGGAATAGAACCAGAGGATGACGAACAGCGCCACGCCTTCCAGGGCGAACTGGTAGAGCTGCGACGGATGGCGCGGCAGGTGCGCCGGATCGGTGGGGAAGATCATCGCCCAGGGCAGGTCGGTGGGCTTGCCCCACAGCTCGGCGTTGATGAAGTTGCCGATGCGCCCGGCACCCAGGCCGATCGGCACCAGCGGAGCGATGAAATCCACCAGTTCGAAGAGGCGCTTGCCGTTGCGCCGGGCGAAGATCCAGCTGCAGATCAGCACGCCGAGGAAGCCGCCGTGGAAGGACATGCCGCCCTTCCAGACCTGGAGGATCAGGCTGGGGTCCTGCAGGTAGGAGTGCAGGTCGTAGAACAGCACGTAGCCGAGCCGGCCGCCGGCGACCACCCCCAGGGCCACCCAGAACACCATGTCGGAGAGTTTCTCCGCGTTCCAGTCCGGGGCGAAGCGCGGCAGCCGGCGCGCCGCCAGCCACCAGGCGCCGCCGATGCCGACCAGATACATCAGGCCGTACCAGTGGATTTTCAGCGGACCGATGGCGATGGCCACCGGGTCGATCTGCGGGTAGGGCAGCATCAATCAGCTCCTTAGAAGAGAAAACTCACGCCGACGGCGAACAGCTGCAGGGCGAACAGGCGCTTGAGCAGGCGCGGCGGCAGGCGGTGCGCGAGGGCGGCGCCGATCCGGGCGAAGAACATGCTGGTGGCGGCGATGCCGACCATGGCCGGCAGGTAGACGAAGCCCAGGCTCCACTCCGGCAGCCCGGCTTCGTGCCAGCCGACGGCCATGAAGCTCAGGGCGCTGGCCACGGCGATCGGCAGGCCGCAGGCCGCCGAGGTCGCCACCGCCTGCGGCATCGGCACGCTGCGCCAGGTCAGGAAGGGTACGGTCAGCGAGCCGCCGCCGATGCCGAAGATCGCCGAGGCCCAGCCGATCACCGCGCCGGCGAGGCCCAGTCCGGGCTTGCCCGGCACGGCGCGACTGGCCTTCGGCTTGAGATCGAGCCCCATCTGGGCCGCCATGACGATGGCGAACACGCCGATGACCTTCTGCAGCACCGGCCCCTGGATCGCCGCCGCGGTCAGGCTGCCGAGCGCTGCGCCGATCAGGATGCCCACCGTCATCCAGGTGAAGACCGGCCAGAGCACCGCGCCCCGGCGATTGTGCGCCAGCACCGAGTTGATCGAGGTGAAGACGATGGTCGCCAGGGAGGTGCCCACCGCCAGGTGGGTCAGCACTTCCGGGGAGAAGCCCTGGGCGGTGAAGCTGAACACCAGCACCGGGACGATGACCAGACCGCCGCCGATCCCGAACAGACCGGCCAGTACGCCGGCAAAGGCCCCCAAGACCAAATACAGTATTAGCGCCTCCATCGACGTCCCTCTCCGTGCAAAAGCCGGCATGGTACCGGAATTGGATGACCGGCGGTGAGGGGGCGCCCGGCGGCTCCGCGGGATCGTCGGCACCGCCGTAGCCCCGGCACTTGCCCCCTCCGCAGAGCGGCCCCTATCCTGCTTCGCCATATCCATACGGACATGAACCTATGTGCCTGATCGTGTTCGCCTGGCGCCCGGGCCATGCCTGGCCGCTGGTGGTCGCGGCCAACCGCGACGAGTTCTACGCTCGGCCCAGCCTGCCGCTGGGCCCCTGGAAGGAGGCTCCGGAGGTCTATGCCGGACGCGACCTGGAGGCCGGCGGCACCTGGCTGGGGATCGGCCCGCAGGGGCGCTTCGCGGCACTCACCAACATCCGCGATCCGAGCCTGCCGCTCGGCCGGCGCAGCCGTGGAGAACTGCCCAGCGGCTTCCTCCGCGGCCGGCTGCCGGTGACGGACTATCTGCAGCGGGTGGCCGAACAGGCGCGGGACTACGCCGGCTTCAACCTGCTGCTCGGCAACGACCGCGAGCTCTGGTACTACAACGCCCTGGACGCAGCCCCCGTCCGCCTGGCGCCCGGCCTCTACGGCCTGTCCAACGCGCGCCTGGACACGCCCTGGCCGAAACTGCTGCGCGCCAAGGCGGCGTTCGCCGCCTGCCTAGACGAGCCGCGGCCGGAATGCCTGCTGCAGGCGCTGAGCGACCGCCGCCAGGGGGAAGATGCGGAGCTGCCGGACACCGGGGTCGGCCTGGCCAGCGAGCGGCTGCTGTCGAGCGTCTTCATCGCCAGCCAGAACTACGGCACGCGCTGCAGCACGGCGCTGGTGGTGGGGGCGGACGGTTCGCGGACCCTGGTCGAGCGCAGCTTCGGCCCCTACGGCGCCCATCTGGGCGAGGTGCATCTGCAGGTGTAGGGGCGGAGCCGTCCGCCCCGAAGCGGGACCTCAGTTCTGCAGGCCCGCCACCGGATTGATCACCCGGCTCAGGCCGAGGCTGCGCAGGGCCAGCTGCAGCGAGCTGTGGATGATCTGCGGGTTGTCGATCTGCATGAGCTGGTCGAGCAGCTCGCGGGCCTTGCTCATCTTGATCTGGCGCAGCAGCCACTTGACCTTGGGCAGGTTGGTGGCGTTCATCGACAGGCTGTCGAAGCCCATCGCCATCAGCAGCACCGCCGCCGACGGGTCTCCGGCCATCTCGCCGCAGATGCTCACCGGCTTGCCTTCGACATGGGCATCCTGCACCACCTTGGACAGCGCCTGCAGCACCGCGGGGTGCAGGTAGTCGTAGAGGTCGGCGACCCGCGGGTTGTTGCGGTCCACCGCCAGCAGGTACTGGGTCAGGTCGTTGGAGCCGACCGAGAGGAAATCCACCATGCGCGCCAGCTCGCGGGTCTGGTAGACCGCCGCGGGAATCTCCACCATCACGCCGATCGGCGGCATGGGCACGTCGGTCCCCTCGTCGCGCACTTCGCCCCAGGCGCGGTGGATCAGGTGCAGCGCCTCGTCCAGCTCGTGGATGCTGGAGATCATCGGCAGCAGGATGCGCAGGTTGTTCAGGCCCTCGCTGGCCTTGAGCATGGCGCGGGTCTGCACCAGGAAGATTTCCGGGTGGTCGAGGGTGACGCGGATGCCGCGCCAGCCGAGGAAGGGGTTGCTCTCCTTGATCGGGAAGTACGACAGCGACTTGTCGCCGCCAATGTCCAGGGTGCGCATGGTCACCGGCAGCGGGTGGAAGGCGGCGAGCTGCTCGCGGTAGATCGCCAGCTGCTCCTTCTCGCTGGGGAAACGCTCGTTGTTCATGAACGGCACTTCCGTGCGGTACAGGCCGACCCCTTCGGCACCGCGCTCCTGGGCGCGGGCCACGTCGGCGAGCAGCCCGGTGTTGACCCACAACGGCAGGCGGTGGCCGTCCAGGGTCTCGCAGGGCAGTTCGCGCAGGACGTCCAGCCCCTGGGTCAGTTGGCGCTCCTCCTCGACCACCTCGGCGAACTGCTGGCGCAGCATCTCGCTGGGGTTGGTGTAGACCTCGCCGTGGTAGCCGTCGACGATCAGGTCGATGCCGTCGACCTTCGAATAGGGCAGATCGACCACCCCCATCACCGTGGGGATGCCCATGGCGCGGGCGAGGATCGCCACGTGGGAGTTGCCCGACCCCTGCACCGAGACCAGGCCGACCAGGCGGCCCTCCGGCACTTCGCCGAGCATCGACGGGGACAGCTCCTCGCTGACCAGGATGGTGTTCTCCGGGTAGACCAGGCTCTGCTGGCGCGCCTGCTGCAGATAAGCGAGCAGACGGCGGCCAAGGTCCTTGACGTCGGAGGCGCGCTCGCGCAGGTAGGCGTCGTCCATCAGCTCGAAGCGCTTGACGTGCTCGTTGACCACCTGGCGCAGCGCGCCCTGGGCCCACTGGCCGGTCCTGATCACCCGCTGCACTTCGTTGCCCAGGGAGGCGTCGTCGAGCATCATCAGGTAGACGTCGAACAGCACCCGCTCTTCCGGGCGCAGCTGGGCGGCCAGCTTGGCGGACAGCGCGCGGATGTCGGCGCGCACCGCTTCCACGGCGCTGCTGAACAGCTCCAGTTCGGCCTTGACGTTCTCGGCCGGCTTGTCCGGCACCACGTCCAGGTCGGCCGGCGGCAGCACCACCACGGCGCGACCGACGGCGGCCCCCGGGGCGGCCGGCACGCCGACGAAGCGCGCTTCCTGGATGCCCTTGCCCTGCCGGCCCAGCCCGCGGATCGAACCGGTCGCCTCGGCGTGGGCGATGACCCCGGCGAGCTGCGCGCTCATGGTCACCAGGAAGGCTTCCTCGCCCTCGTCGAACTGGCGGCGTTCCTTCTGCTGGACCACCAGCACGCCCATCACCCGCCGGTGGTGGATGATCGGCGCGCCGAGAAAGGAGGCGTAGCGCTCCTCGCCGGTTTCGGCGAAGTAGCGATAGCGCGGGTGGGCCGCGGCGTTCTCCAGGTTGAGCGGCTCCTCACGGGTGCCGACCAGGCCGACCAGACCCTCGTTGGGCGCCATGCTGACCTTGCCGATGGAGCGCTTGTTCAGGCCCTCGGTGGCCATCAGGACGAAACGGTTGGTTTCCGGATCGAGCAGGTAGACGGAGCAGACCTGGCTGCCCATGGCCTCCTTCACGCGCTGCACGATAATGCCCAATGCCGCCTTGAGATCCTTGGCGGCATTCACTTCCTGGACAATCTTGCGCAGCGTGTTGAGCATGGCCCGTTCCGAGTTCCGTGATCAGTCCCGCGCCAACAGGCGCGGAGCGAGTTCTTTTAAAGCGCGCCGATAGACCTCACGCTTGAAGGTAACGACCTGTCCAAGCGGATACCAATAGCTCACCCAGCGCCAGCCGTCGAATTCCGGCTTGCCGGTCAGATCCATGCGTACCCGCTGCTCGTCGGAGAGCAGGCGCAGGAGAAACCACTTCTGCTTCTGGCCGATGCACAGCGGCTGGCTGTGGGTGCGCACCAGACGCTGCGGCAGACGATAGCGCAGCCAGCCGCGGGTACAGGCGAGCACCTTCACATCCCGTTCTTCCAGGCCGACCTCTTCATTCAGTTCGCGGAACAGTGCCTCTTCCGGCGATTCCCGGGCATCGATGCCGCCCTGGGGAAACTGCCAGGCATCCTGGTTGATACGCCGCGCCCACAGTACCTGGCCGACATCATTGGTCAGAATGATGCCGACATTCGGACGAAAACCATCGGTATCGATCACGGCTATTGAACCTTGCAAAACGCATATTGACGCATTGTTCCACAAAAACCCGCACGCCTGAAAGCAGCCGGACAAGGGGCCGATGGGGCCGGTCGCGGGCCTCCAGCTTTTCCTCCGGACCCGTTATGCTTGCCCCGTTTCCCTTCTTCCCATCTACCGAGGTTCAGCGTGCGTCTGGCTTTATTCGATCTCGACAACACCCTGCTGGCTGGCGACAGCGACCATGCCTGGGGCGACTGGCTCTGCGAGCGCGGCATCCTCGACGGCGACCTCTACAAGGCGCGCAACGACGCCTTCTACCAGGACTACCTGGCCGGCCGCCTGGACATCGCCGACTACCTGAACTTCACCCTGGAGATCCTCGGCCGCACCGAGATGGCCCTGCTCGAAGCGTGGCACGGAGAGTTCATGCGCGAGCGCATCGAGCCGATCATCCTGGCCAAGGGCCGGGCCCTGATCGAGCATCACCATGCCCAGGGCGACAAGGTGGTCATCATCACCGCCACCAACCGCTTCGTCACCGGACCGATCGCCCGGCGCCTGGGCGTCGACACCCTGCTCGCCACCGAGTGCGAAATGGCCGACGGCCGCTACACCGGCCGTTCCACCGACGTGCCCTGCTTCCAGGAAGGCAAGGTCCACCGGCTCGACCGCTGGCTGGCCGAGACCGGCCACTCGCTGGATGGCAGCTACTTCTACAGCGACTCGCGCAACGACCTGCCGCTGCTCGAGCGGGTCAGCCATCCGGTGGCGGTCGACCCCGACCCGACCCTGCGGGCCATCGCCGAGGAACGCGGCTGGCCGGTGATCTCGCTGCGCTGAATCCGGCATCGCCCGGAAACGACGACGGCGCCTGCGGGCGCCG
>NZ_JBHRSJ010000012.1:423135-427773 GCF_042643485.1 Azotobacter bryophylli
ACCGAGCCCGAACCACCAGGCCATGTAGCGTCCGGCATCGGCGGGCAGCGGCGAGCCCTCGCGCACGGCCTGCACGGCCATGTCGCGCACGCGGATCTGCAGCCAGACCACCGGCAGCCAGCACAGCCCGGCCAGCAGGTACAGGACGAGGGTCACCAGCAGCCAGGACTGACTCAGCGACCAGCCGGCCAGATACACCATGGCGATGCCGCTCAGCGGCTGGAGCAGTGCCGTCGGCGTGGTGAACAGCCAGTCGGCGGTCACCAGATGACGGAAGGTGGTGGCGATGGTCGCCACCTGCCCGCTCTTCCACGCCCGCCAGGCGTAGTAGGCCGAGCCCAGGCCGGTGCCGAACAGCAGGGTGGAGGAAAGGATGTGCAGCGTCTTGATCAGCAGATAGAGGTTCATGATCGGCTCCGTTCGGAGGCAGGCTGCAGCCACGACAGCCAGAGGCAGACCGGCAGCAGTACCAGATTCTTGCCGACGCCCTGGAAAGGGTCGAACCAGTAGTGCGGCAGCAGCCAGGTGATGAGCGCGCTGTAGGCCAGGATCAGGAGGATCTGCGCCTGCAGCGCTCGACGCCGCCAGCGCGGCAGCAGCAGGCCGGCGCCGAGCAGGCCATCGAACAGCGAGCCGGCGATCACCGCCAGGCGCGCCGGCCAGCCGGTAATGCCGGCCTCGGCCAGGATGCGCAGTCCCCAGTCGAACCCGGGGCCGAGGCAGACCAGTGCGGTGCCCAGCCAGACCACGACCAGCAGCGCCAGCAGCAGGGGCTGCAGGGCCAGCCCGACGCTCTCCGCTGGGCGTGGCCAATCGTGCAGGCGCATGGCAATCGGCAGGCAGCGGTAGCCGCAGACGGCCGCCAGCGGCTCCGCCGAGGCCAGGTTGTCGCGCCGCGCCAGGCGCAGGGTCTGGCGGTTCAGCGCCCGCCAGCCCAGACGCTCCCCGAGTAGCGCGCCCAGCGCGGCCAGCGGCCGTGGCAGCGTCCGGTAACGCCCCGGCCCCCAACCCTGAGCCGCACGCAGGCGATCCAGCAACTGGCCCTGGGTCAAGGCCTCGGGTCCGACCAGCGCCAGGCTGCAGGGGTGAGGCGGCCAGTTCTGCTGCAGGGCGAGCACGGCCGAGCAGAGATCATCGATATGCAGGGGCTGCAGGCGTGCGCGGTTGTCCAGCAGCGGCACCCACGGCCAGGGCGACAGGCGCTGCAGCCAAGTGCTGCTGGCGGCGCCCGGGCCGAGGACCAGTGAGGGGCGCAGCACCACGGCGGGAATGCCGAGACCGAGCAGATGGCGTTCGGCGGCGGCCTTGCTGGCGAGGAAGTCGGTGTCCGCCCCCTCTTCCGCGCCCAGGGCGGAAATCTGCAATACCCGGGCGCCATGGGCGGCGGCCAGATCGAACAGAGCACAGGCGCCCAGTTGCTGAACCTGCCGCAAGCGGTCGCGGTCGGTGGACAGCAGACCGGCGGCATTGATCACCAGCTCGATGCCGGCGGGCCAGGGGAAGGCGTTCGGATCCCGCGCCAGTTCGGCCAGATCCAGCCGGCACCATTCGCCGGGAGCCGCGGGATCGGGCCGGCGAGCGCTGGCCAGCACCCGATGGCCAGCCGCACGGAGCGCGGCATGCAGGTGGCGGCCGATGAAGCCGCCGGCACCGACCAGCAGGATGCGCATCAGACTGCACTCCCCGGCTGGACGGTGGCTTTTGCATGGAGCATGGCGATTACCTCCTTGTGATTCGTCAGTCGGCCCGTCCGGATGAGCGACCTACCGGAAGGCCGCCGCTAGCGGCCGGCGGCGCGCCGGTCGATGGCGCGCATCAGGTAGCCGGCCAGCTTGTTGTAGTCCTCGTCGAAATGATGCCCGCCGGGCAGCTCGATCATCTCGCCGCTGGCGCCCGGCTGGGTGCAGCCGCTCTCGTCGGTTTCCTCGCTGCCGTAGATACAGACGATCTTCTGCGCCGGAACCCTGGCCAGTTCCGGGCCGGTCGCGGCCTCGTCGCCCTGCTTGCCGAGCCAGCCGGCGACCTCGATCTCGAAGCTGCCGGTGCGGGCCAGGGCGAGCAGAAGCAGCGCCGAGACCTGCTCCTGGTCGGCCGCCGGCAGGCGGTTGTAGAGCGCCGGCAGGATATCGGCGCCGAAGGAGTAGCCGGCCAGGGCGAAGCGCTTGGCCCCCCACTTGCTCCGGTACTCGGCCATCAGTCGCGACAGGTCGGCGGCGGCCTGCTCCGGGCTCCGGTGCTTCCAGAAGTAGCGCAGGGTGTCGATGCCCACCACCGGGTAGCCCTGCTGGGCCATGTAGCTCGCCGAGTCGCGGTCCAGGTCGCGCCAGCCGCCGTCGCCGGAATAGAACAGGGTGACGGTGTCGGCATGCTCGGAACGGTCGGTGGCCGGGACTTCCACCACCGGGATCTCCTCGCCGGCGCCGGACAGCAGATGCCCGAGCCGCTCGACCATGACCTGCGGCAGCGGCGTGCCGTACTGGGCGATGGAGGTGGCGACGTTGCCGGCCTGGCGGATGAAGCGGGCGGTCTCCTCGTCCGGGTTGTCGTTCCAGGCGACCGCCATGCGGCCGTGGACGACCGCCGGGGGCAGCGGCTCCGGGCAGTCCGGCTCGGCCAGCGACAGGCCGACGGCCAGCCCCTGCAGATCGTCGCGCTTCTGCCCGGCCAGGGTACGCCAGACCAGTGCGGCGCCGTCGCCGATACCGGCGATCAGCGTGGGCTCGCCGCCCAGCTCGGCACGGGCCTGGAGCAGGCGATCGCGCAGCACGGCGCAGTCAGGGGCCGCGGCCACCTCGAAGCGGACGATCTGCGCACCGGTCTCCTGGGACAGGGCCTGCAGGTCGGCGTCGGCGACCGGCCGGTCGGCCGGCAGCGCCAGCAGCACCCGTGCCTTCGGCGCGCCCGGGGGAGTGATCACCGTGACCGGGCTGCCATCGGGCAGGGTTCGATTGATGAGACCGATCTGGGCCGGCGAGCGCTGCATCCAGATCCAGAAGCCGCCGCCCAGGGCGGCGACGATCACCAGCAGAGAAATCCAACGTGCACGCATACTGCTCTCAACGTTTGACGAGTCCGGTCAGGCCGCCGGCGATCAGCGCGGCGGTGTCGGCGAAGGCCACCAGGGGGTCGAGCCCGGCGGGAACCACCATGTAGCGCGGCTCCCAGAGGGGATCGAACTTGTCCTTGAAGCGGCGCAAGCCCTGGAAGTTGTAGAACTGCTCCCCGGCGCGGAACACGATGGCCCCGAGCCGCTGGGTGAGCGGCGCGCCGCGCCGCGGATGGAGGCCGGCCAGCGGCACCAGGCCGAGGCTGAAGTGCCGGTAGCCCAGCTCCTTGAAGTGGAGGATCAGGCCGAGCATGAGGAACTCCATGCTCAGCCCCGGTGCATCCGGATGCACCCGCATCAGATCCAGGCTGGCGACCTCGCGCAGGTCGGTCTCCAGCAGGTTGGCGAAGGCGATGATCCGCCCCTCGAAACGCGCCACGGCGATGCGAAAATGCCGGAGGTAGGCGGGATCGAAACGACCGAGGGAAAAGCCCTTCTCGCGCACCTGTTTGCTTTGCAGCCAAGCGTCGGAGATGGCCCCGAGCTCATCCAGGGGCGCCGTGCCGGCCTCGAAGAACTCCAGCGACAGCCCGTCGCGCTGGGCCCGGTTCCAGGTGTAGCGCAGGTCCTTCTTGCCCTTGCTGGCCAGATCGAAGGCCGCCAGGTCGACCCGCGCCTCCTCGCCCAGCTTGAGCGCGGTGAGACCGGTATCCATGTAGAAGGGCAGGTTTTCCGCGCGGACCTCGTAGAACACCGGCCGGGAGTGGTGCAGATCGCAGAGGTCGCGGAACTGCCAGATCAGCTCGGCGCGCTGACCGGGATTGCCGATGGGGTCGAACAGGGCCACCATGCTGCGGCCGCGACGGGCGTACATCAGGAAGGCCTCGCCGGACTCGTGGAACAGCAGCGCCTTGTCCCCGGTCATCGCCAGCCAGCCGTCCGGCTGCCCGGAAGCCTTGACGATGCGCCGGGCCCGTTCGAGCTCCTCCTCGCTCGGCGAGTGGATCTGCGGCGGCGCGGCGCGCAGCAGCCAGGCCAGGGCCAGGGCGCCGACCAGCACGGCGCTGCCGAGCGTCGCCCGCAGGCTGCGCGGAGCATTGGCGTCCAGGGCGAACTGCCACCAGAGCTGCTTCTCGTAGGGCACGTCCTGGTAGGTGAACAACAACAGCCAGACCGAGGCGGCGATCACGCAGAGGCTGGCGACGACGAACAGCGGCGAAAAGGGCACTTCCATCAGCCGGCTGCGCCGATAGAACTCGCGCCGGAAGCACGCCAGCAACGCGGCGGTGCAGATCAGCAGCGTCGCCTCCTCCCAGTCGAAGCCCTTGAACAGCGACAGCAGGGCGCCGGTCAGCAGCAGCACCAGGGTCAGCACCCAGGCCGCCGACAGGCGCCGGCGCAGCCCCTGCGCCAGCAGCAGGCAGAGGCCGCCGATCAGGCTGGCGCCCAGATGGGACACCTCGATCAGATGGTGCGGCAGCAGGAAGCCCAGCGCCTCGAGGCGCTGGTCGATGGCCGGCGTCGCCCCGGAGATCAGCAGCACCCCCCCGGAGAGGAAGACCAGCACCGCCAGCACCGGCGCGGCCAGGCTC
>NZ_JBHRSJ010000012.1:427831-495968 GCF_042643485.1 Azotobacter bryophylli
GCGACCCGCAGCGCCGACAGGGCCGGCCCGAAGCGCCGCGCCTCGCCGACCAACAGCACGAGCATGGCCAGCAGTAGAGGCAGCGCCACGTAGATCAGGCGATAGAGCACCAGGGTAGCCGCCAGCGTCGCCGCCCCCAGCTGACTGGAAAAGGCTGCCAGCAGGATCGCCTCGAACACCCCGACGCCGCCGGGCACGTGGCTGAGGATGCCGGCGGCCAGGGCCAGCAGGTAGACCAGCACGAAGGGGGCGAAGGGCGGCGCCTCCGGCAGCAGCAGGTAGAGCACCGAAGCCGCGGCCAGCACGTCGAGGGTGGAGATCAGCATCTGCAGCACCGCCAGGCGCGTGCTGGGCAGCCGCAGGGTGCCCTTGCCGAAGCGGTACAGGCGGCTGTCGGGCGACGGCCGGTCGGCCAGCCGGCGGCGCGCCAGGAAGCCGATCGCCACGGCGTAGAGGGCCAGCGTGGCGACGGCGGCCGCGACCAGCACGGGCTCGTCCAGGCGTAGCGCCGCGACGGCGTCAGGCAGATCGATCAGCGCGGCGATGGCCGCCAGCACCGGCAGTGTCACGCCCAGCGAGAGGCTGGCGAACATGGACATCGTGGCGACCTCGGTCGCGCCGATGCCCTTGCCGCTGTACAGCCGGTAACGCACCGAGCCGCCGGAAAGCATGGACAGCCCGATGGCGTTGCCGACGGCGAAGGCGGTGAAACCGCCCAGGGCCACGGTGCGTCCGGGCAGATGCACGCCGGCGAAGCGGCAGGCCGACCACTCGTAGCTGATCAGCATGGCGAAGCCAGCCGCGGTCGCCAGCAGGGCACCCAGCAGGGATGCCGGCGAGACGTCGTGCATGGCGGCGCTGACGCTGGCCGGATCGAGCTGATCCAGCAGATGCCAGCAGGCGAGCAGGCCCAGGGCGAAGAGCAGCCCGGACAGGGCCAGCCCGATGGGTTTGCGGTAGGCGGTGAAACGATCCAGCCAGCGCCAGGGAAGCGCGGCCGGAGGTTGACGATGCGCGGTTTCGCGGGGAGATGCCTGATCGGCGCTCATTGGGGACGACTCCAGATCGCCATTAGACCGGTTTCGCTACCATCAGCACCGCGATGGCGACGAAGCAGAGCAGGCCGAACCCGGCGAGCGCCAGGTCGGAGCGGGAGCGCGGCACGCTAGGCCGGCCCAGGGCCCGTAGCAGCAGCCACAGCCAGCAGACTGCGCCGAGGAGATAGAGCAGCGAGCCGCCGAGCAGCCAGAGCTGTCCCAGCGGCCAGCCGGCCAGGTGCGCCAGCCACCAGCCGGTCACCGGCAGGCTCAGGACGCCCAGGACCAGCCCGCCGACGTACAGGGCGGGCCAGCGGAACAGGCGCGCGGGCAAGCCCTCCAGGGCGCCGCGGTTCAGCCGCCAGCGCCGCCAGCCCAACGCCAGAGCGGTGCCGAACAGCAGCACGGTGGCCAGCGAGTGCAGACTCTTTACCAGCAGGAAACCATCCATCGGGGCAGTCCTTGCTTCGGGCGAATGAAGAAGAAGCTCGGCGCCGGCCGGGCCGGCGCCGGGTTCAGCCGAGGAACAGACGATAGGCCGGATTGTCCGTCTCGTCCCAGTAGGGATAGCCGATGGCGTCCAGCGCCGCCGGTAGCAGATGGCGCTCGGCCGCCGGCACCTGCAGCCCGGCGACCACACGACCGTCGGCGGCGCCGTGGTTGCGGTAGTGGAACATCGAGATGTTCCAGCGCCCGCCGAGCTTGCTGAGGAAGTTGAACAGCGCGCCGGGGCGTTCGGGGAATTCGAAACGCAGCACCATCTCATCGCTGACGTTCGCCGCATGGCCGCCGACCATGTGCCGGATGTGCAGCTTGGCCAGCTCGTTGTCGGTCAGGTCGAGCACCGGGAAGCCCTGCTCGCGCAGGCTGTCCAGCAGCCCCTGGCGCGGATCGCTCTCCGGGTGGGTCTGCACGCCGACGAAGATCTGCGCGGATCGGTCGTTGTGGTAGCGGTAGTTGAACTCGGTGATCTGGCGCTTGCCGATCGCCTGGCAGAAGGCCTTGAAGCTGCCCGGCTGCTCGGGAATGGTCACCGCGATGATCGCCTCGCGCTTCTCGCCCAGCTCGGCGCGCTCGGCCACGTAGCGCAGGCGGTCGAAGTTGACGTTGGCGCCGGAGTCGATGGCCACCAGGGCCTGGCCGCTGACGCCCTCGCGTTCCACGTACTTCTTGATCCCGGCCACCGCCAGGGCGCCGGCCGGCTCGGTGATCGAGCGGGTGTCATCGTAGATGTCCTTGATCGCCGCGCAGATCTCGTCGGTGCTGACGGTGACCACCTCGTCCACATAGCGCCGGCAGATGTCGAAGGTGTGCTGGCCGATCTGCGCCACGGCGACGCCGTCGGCGAACAGCCCGACCTGCTGCAGGACCACCCGCTCGCCCGCGGCCATGGCCGCCTGCAGGCAGTTGGAGTCCTCCGGTTCGACGCCGATCACCTTCACCTCGGGGCGCAGGTACTTGACGTAGGCGGCGATGCCAGCCACCAGTCCGCCGCCGCCGACCGGCACGAACACCGCGTTCAGCTGACCGGGCTGCTGGCGGAGGATCTCCATGGCCACGGTGCCCTGCCCGGCGATCACGTCCGGATCGTCGTAGGGGTGGATGTACACGAAGCCCTTCTCCTCGACCAGCTTCAGCGAGTACGCCAGGGCCTCGGGGAAGGCGTCGCCGTGCAGCACCACCTTGCCGCCGCGGGCGCGCACCGCCTGGACCTTGATCTCCGGGGTGGTGCGCGGCATCACGATGGTCGCCTTGATGCCCAGGTGCTTGGCCGCCAGGGCCACGCCCTGGGCGTGGTTGCCGGCCGAAGCGGTGACCACGCCGCGGGCCAACTCCGCCTCGCTGAGCTGGGCCACCTTGTTGTAGGCGCCGCGGATCTTGAAGGAGAACACCGGCTGCAGATCCTCGCGCTTGAGCAGGATCTGGTTGCCGAGCCGTTCGGAGAGCTGTCGGGCAGATTGCAGGGGAGTTTCCACCGCGACGTCGTAGACGCGCGAGGTAAGGATCTTCTTGACGTACTGTTCGAGCATCGGCGGGCATCAAGCTGCGAAGATAGGAAGCCGGCAGTCTACTCCCCCTGCAGGTCGGCCGACCACCCATCGCCCCGTCCCACCAAGCGGGAATCGGCACCGAAGTCCCAAGCCCGTCCGGGCGCGGCTATAATCCAGCCCCACTACACCCATTCACGAAGATTCGCCATGACTCAGGACCAGCTCAAGCAGGCCGTGGCCCAGGCCGCCGTCGACCTCATCCTCCCGCAGCTCACCGAGAAGAGCATCGTCGGTATCGGCACCGGCTCCACCGCCAACTTCTTCATCGACCTGCTGGCCAAGCACAAGATGGACTTCGACGGCGCCGTGGCCAGCTCCGAAGCCACCGCCGCCCGCCTGAAGGGCCACGGCATCCCGGTCTACGACCTGAACAGCGTCCAGGAGCTGGAGTTCTACGTGGACGGCGCCGACGAGTGCAACAAGTACCTGGAGCTGATCAAGGGCGGCGGCGCCGCGCTGACCCGCGAGAAGATCGTCGCCGCGGTAGCCGGGACCTTCGTCTGCATCGCCGACGAGAGCAAGCGCGTGGACTTCCTCGGCGCCTTCCCGCTGCCGGTGGAGGTGATCCCCATGGCCCGTAGCCATGTCGCGCGCGAGCTGGTCAAGCTGGGCGGCGACCCGATCTACCGCGAAGGCGTGGTGACCGACAACGGCAACGTGATCCTCGACGTGTACAACCTGCAGATCACCAATCCGCGCGAGCTGGAAGCCAAGATCAACAACATCGTCGGCGTGGTCACCAACGGCCTGTTCGCCGCGCGCCCGGCCGACGTGCTGCTGCTCGGCACCGGCAAGGGCGTGGAAACCCACAAGCGCTGAGGATCAGCGCGCCGCTGTCTTGCTGAAGACGTAGAAGCGGCCCGACTCTTCGACCAGATAGAGGTTGCCCGCCGCGTCCATGGCGACGCCTTCGGCCTGGTCGATGCCGTGGGGCAAGCCGTGGAGGCCGCGCAGCAGGCTGATGAAGCTGCGCGGCTGGCCCTGCCGGTCGAGTTCCAGCAGCAGGCGCGACTCGTCGGACAGCAGCAGGACATGGCCGCTGCGCGGATCGACAGCCACCGACGACAGGTCGCGCACCGGCAGGTGCTCGCTGGGCAACGGCTCGGGCACAACGGCCGCGCCGGCCTCGGGAAGCGGCAGGCTGAACAACCCCAGCGGCGAGCGTTCCTTGGCCAGCAGCAGGCGCCGCGCCTGCGGGTCCCACGCCAGCCCCTCGAAGCCCTTGTTGCCGGCTTCGGCGTAGCCCAGGTCGTAGCTGGGCAGATCGGCCAGGTTCAGGCTTTGCGTATCGGGTTCCAGACGGGCCACCGCCAGCCGGTGGCGGCGCTCGTCGACGATCGCCAGACGCCCGTCCCCCAGGTCCTCCACCGCCTCCGGGTTGGCGAAGCCGTCGAGCCGGATGCGCCGCAGGATCGCCCCGTTCGGCGCCAGTTCCACCAGCAGCGGGGTCTTGCCGGTGACGGTGAACAGGGTATTGCTTTGCGGGCTCCAGGTCAGCCCGGACGCCTCGTCCTCCTCCAGCCCCGTCAGGGTGGTTTCCAGCACCAGCCGGTAATCCGGCAGCCAGATGCTGGCGGTGCGCTGCGCCTCGCCGAGCGCTCGCTCGTGCCAGTACAGACGCAACTGGCCGTCCCAGCGCCAGAGATGGCCGACGACCAGGAGCGCGACGACGATCAGCAGCGGGAGGAGGAGACGGAGAGCACGCCGGCGGGGTGCTCGGGCGGCGGAAGAGAGGGCACTCATATCACGGGCCACCCGGGAAAGCGGCGGATTCGCCTTGTGGAAGGAAGGATCGACGCGCCGACGAGGCGCTCGTCAGAGCACCTGGCTTTCGAAGCGGGACAGGCCGGTCAGCTCCAGAACCAGCTGGTCGCCCTTGTGCAGGGGACCAACCCCGGCGGGAGTGCCGGTCAGCACCACATCGCCCGGCTGCAGGCTGAAATGGCCGCAGATGTAACGGATCAGCGGCAGGATCGCGGTCAGCATGTCGCGGCTGTTGCCGTCCTGGCGCAGTTCGCCGTTGATGCTCAGGCGGATGCCGATATCGGCCGGATCGGTCACCGCGTCGCCGGGAACGAAGGGTGCCAGCACGCAGGCGCCGTCGAAGGCCTTGGCGATCTCCCAGGGATGACCCTTGGCCTTGAGCCGGTCCTGTACTTCGCGCAGGGTCAGGTCGAGGGCCGGGGCGAAGCCGGAAATGGCGTCGCGCGCCTCCTCATCGCTCGGCTGACGCGACAGCGGCTTGCCGATCAGCACGGCGATTTCCGCCTCGTGGTGCACCGCGCCGCGGTCCTGGGGAATCGTGAAGCCGCCGTCGAGGGCGACCGCGCTGCTGCCCGGCTTGATGAACAGCAACGGCTCGCTGGGCACCGGGTTGTTCAGCTCCTTGGCGTGCTCGGCGTAGTTGCGGCCGACGCAGACCACCTTGCCCAGGGGGTAGTGAATACGAGTTCCGTCGAGGTAGCGGTGCTGATAGCTCATCCTGTTAATCCTTGTGGGGACTGAATCTCACCATGCCGTTCCGGCAGGCGGGCGAGCCGGTCGCCCGCCGCCGATCCTTCAGGCAAAGATCTTGCCAGGGTTCATGATCCCGTTCGGATCGAACACCGCCTTGATCGCCTTCATCACGGCGATCTCCTCCGGCGAGCGGCTGTAGCCCAGATAGTCGCGCTTGGTCATGCCCACGCCGTGCTCGGCGCTGATCGATCCGTTGTATTTCTGTACGGTTTCGAACACCCATTTGTTGACGGTCGCACACTTGGCGAAGAACTCTTCCTTGGCCATGGCCTCGGGCTTGAGGATGTTCAGGTGCAGGTTGCCGTCGCCGATGTGGCCGAACCAGATGATCTCGAAATCCGGGTAATGTTCCCCGACGATGGCGTCGATCTCCTTGAGAAAGGCCGGCACCTTGCTGACCGTGACCGAGATGTCGTTCTTGTACGGGGTCCAGTGGGAGATGGTCTCGGAGATGTACTCGCGCAGCTTCCACAGGTTGGCGAGCTGCTGCTCGCTCTGGCTCATCACCCCGTCCAGCACCCAGCCCTGCTCGACGCAGTGCTCGAAGGTGGCCAGCGCCTGGTCGGCGCGCTCGTCGGTGGTGGCCTCGAACTCCAGCAGCGCGTAGAACGGGCAGTCGGTCTCGAACGGCGTCGGCACGTCGCCGCGGGCCAGCACCTTGGCCAGAGCCTTGTCGGAGAAGAATTCGAAGGCGGTCAGGTCGAGCTTGTCCTGGAAGGCGTGCAGCACCGGCATGATGGCGTCCATGTCGGGAACGCCGAGAACCATGGCGGTCAGGTTGGTCGGCGTGCGGTCCAGGCGCATGGTGGCCTCCACCACGAAGCCGAGGGTGCCTTCGGCGCCGATGAACAGCTGGCGCAGGTCGTAGCCGGTGGCGTTCTTGATCAGGTCCCTGTTCAGCTCGAGCAGGTCGCCCTTGCCGGTGACCACCTTCAGGCCGGCCACCCAGTTGCGGGTCATGCCGTAGCGGATGACCTTGATCCCGCCGGCATTGGTGCCGATGTTGCCGCCGATCTGGCTGGAGCCGGCGGAGGCGAAATCGACCGGGTAGTACAGGCCCTTGTCCTTGGCGAACTGCTGCAGGGCGGCGGTGACCACGCCCGGCTGGCAGACCACGGTGCGGTCGACCTCGTTGAAGTCGAGGATCTGGTTCATGTAGTCGAAGGACACCACCACCTCGCCATGGGCGGCGACGGCGGCGGCGGAGAGTCCGGTACGGCCGCCCGAGGGCACCAGCGCCACCTTGCGCTCGTTGGCCCAGCGAACGATGGCCTGAACCTGCTCTATGCTCTTGGGAAAGACGATGGCCAGGGGCGCCGGCTCGAATTGCTTGGTCCAGTCCTTGCCGTAGGCGTTGAGGGAATCGGCGTCGGTCAGCACCTTGCCGGGCTCCACCAGGGTCTTCAGCTCGTCGATCAGGACAGGATTGGTCATCGTGGCAACTCTCAAAGGATTCATGGCCGCCCTGAGTACCCTTCAAGTCCCAGGGATGGCGGTTTGGCAGGCCCCATATGCTAGCATATGCGCCCCGTTAGTCGTGCCTTCCGCCGATTGCCGGGCCGGCTGCAGCAGCCGTTCCGGGCAGTTTCGACACTGCCCGTCCCCTTGCCACTCACCCCCCAGGACTACAGGTTTACGCCGATGAGCAAGACGACCTCTCTCGACAAGAGCAAGATCAAGTTCCTTCTTCTCGAAGGTGTCCACCAGAACGCCGTGGACACACTGAAGGCCGCCGGCTACACCAACATCGAGTACCTGAAGGGCGCGCTGTCCGGCGACGAACTGAAGGAAAAGATCGCCGACGTGCATTTCATCGGCATCCGCTCGCGCACCCAGCTGACCGCCGAGGTGTTCGACTGCGCCAAGAAGCTGGTCGCCGTCGGCTGCTTCTGCATCGGCACCAACCAGGTCGATCTGAACGCTGCCCGCGAGCGCGGCATCGCGGTGTTCAACGCCCCCTATTCCAACACCCGCTCGGTGGCCGAACTGGTGCTGGCCGAGGCCATCCTGCTGCTGCGCGGCATCCCGGAGAAGAACGCCTCCTGCCACCGCGGCGGCTGGATCAAATCGGCGGCCAACTCCTTCGAGATCCGCGGTAAGAAGCTCGGCATCGTCGGCTACGGCTCCATCGGCACCCAGCTCTCGGTGCTGGCCGAAGCCATGGGCATGCAGGTGTACTTCTACGACGTGGTGACCAAGCTGCCGCTGGGCAACGCGCAGCAGATCGGCTCGCTGCACGAGCTGCTGGGCATGTGCGACATCGTCTCCCTGCACGTGCCGGAACTGCCGTCCACCCAGTGGATGATCGGCGAGAAGGAAATCCGCGCCATGAAGAAGGGCGGCATCCTGATCAACGCCGCCCGCGGCACCGTGGTCGAGCTGGACCACCTGGCCGAGGCGATCAAGGACGAGCACCTGATCGGCGCCGCCATCGACGTGTTCCCGGTCGAGCCCAAGTCCAACGACGAGGAGTTCGAGAGCCCGCTGCGCGGCCTGGATCGCGTGATCCTCACCCCGCACATCGGCGGCTCCACCGCCGAAGCCCAGGCCAACATCGGCCTGGAAGTGGCCGAGAAACTGGTCAAGTACAGCGACAACGGCACCTCGGTGTCCTCGGTCAACTTCCCCGAAGTGGCGCTGCCGTCGCACCCGGGCAAGCACCGTCTGCTGCACATCCACCAGAACATCCCGGGCGTGATGAGCGAGATCAACAAGATCTTCGCCGAGAACGGCATCAACATCGCCGGCCAGTTCCTGCAGACCAACGAGCGGGTCGGCTACGTGGTGATCGACGTGGACAAGGAGTACTCCGACCTGGCGCTGGAGAAGCTGCAGCACGTCAACGGCACCATCCGCACCCGCGTGCTGTTCTAAGCTCCGGCAGCGAAGCGAAAAGGGAGGCCTCGGCCTCCCTTTTTCGTTTGCGCGGGACGGGTTCGCTCGCCCCTACCCCTTCTCCAGATCGGCCAGCGCCGCAGCCGCGGCTTCCAGCTCTTCCTCGCTGAACACCTGCACGCCGTGGCGCCGGAGCAATGCCGCGGTGACGCCCTCGCCGGGCACCCGCCGACCGCTGAAGCTGCCGTCGTAGTTCTCGCGGTTGCCGCAGGAAGGGCTGCGCGCCTTGAGCACGGCGATGCGGATGCCATGATCGCGCACCAGAGCGAGGGCCGCCTCGGCACCGGCGCGGAAGGCGGCGCCGACATCCTCCCCTGCGAGGGTGAGCACGCCGATCTCGCCGTCCAGCACCCGGTAGCCCTGCCCGCCGGGAATCTCGGCCGGCGGCCGGGGCGTCGGCAGGCCGCCGGCGACTTCCGGACAGACAGGCACCAGACGCCCCTCCCGCCGCCATATCTCAAGCCGGTCGAAGGGGCCGTGGCTGCCGCCATCGTAACGGACCCGCTCGCCGAGCAGGCAGCGGCTGACGAGGATCTTCTGCATGCAATGCCTCCTGCGGATCGGATGTGGAGGAACGGTTTCGGCTGCCGGCCGAACGACACTGCGGGCGGGCGCGTCCGCCCTACCGCGGAGCGCCGGCGCGGCGACGGAACCAGCCGGTCAGCGACAGGCGCTCGCGGGTCGCCGGCAGCACTTCATGGGGGATGTCCGCGGAGAGGAAACAGGCCAGGCAGCCGCCCTGGGGCACCACGTCGTGGACCCGGCCGTCCGGCAGGTACAGGCGCAGCTCGCCGCCCTCGTCCGGCTGCCAGGCCTCGTTGAGGTAGAGCACCGCCGACACCGTGCGGCTGTCGTCGTCGCGGAAGCGGTCCAGATGGCGCTGGTAGTAGGCCCCCGGCGGATAGAGCGCGAAGTGGCTTTCCAGTTCCTCGAGACCGAGGAACAGCTCGCGGTTGAGGGCCTGGCGCAGGCTCTCCATCAGCGCCAGATAGGCGTCGCCGGAGGCGCACTGGCCGGGCTCGAGCCAGTCGATGCAGTCGCCGCGGATGCCTTCCTGCACCTGCTGCTGTTCGCCGCGGCCGATGCCGGCCGGCGTCAGCTCGCCCGTCGCCGACCGCCGGCGGCACTCGCCGGCCAGTTCGGCGGTCAGAGCCTGCGGCAAGAAGATGCTCTGCTGCGACCAGCCATGGGTCGCCAGATCGTCGGCGATGCGCAGCAGAAGGGGGTGATCGCTGGAGATATGCATGGGCGGCATTCTAGCAGCGCCGGGCCGGTCGCTCACGCTCCGGCGGAAATTCCTGTTGCGGATGCCTCGACTTTTGCGCCGTCAGCCATCGACAATAGCCCCACGCACGACCGGAGTACTCATGCGCGCCCTTGCCTTCCTCGTCCTCGCCCTGTTCAGCCTGCCCGGCCTCGCCGACGACTACCAGCAGCTCTACCAGAGCGGCGGCTGGCCGCAGCAGCGCGAACACTTCCACGACGCCCTCTCCGCGGCCCAGCAGCGCTACCGCAGCAAGCTGCCGCCGGCGATCTTCCAGGCCCTGCTGGACAACAGCAACCGCCGCTTCGCCGCCGAGGCCATGGACAGCCGCGCCCTCGAAGCATTGCGCGCGCAGCTGGCCGCTCCCGGGCCGGCCCTGACCTTCTTCCAGAGCCCGCTGGGGCGCAAGATCGTCGAAGCCGAGCTGTTCGCCACGCGCAGCGACCAGTTGGCGAAATACGCCAACGGCCTGCCGCGCATGCCGGCCGACGCTGGCCGCCGCCAGCTGGTCCACCGTCTGGCCCAGGCCATTCCCGCCGCCGCGGCCGGCGCCGAGCTCAGCCTGGCACTGGCCGGCGTGGCCGCCGACAGCCTCAGCCAGATGCTCCCTGGACTCAGCCTGCTGGGCGGCAGCCAGACCCTCGGCCTGGTCGACGACCAGCGCCAGCGCCTGAAGCAGCAGATCGAGAAGGACCTCGACAACACCCTGCTCTACGTCTACCGCGACCTGTCCGATGCGGAACTCGGGGAGTTCGTCGCCTTCGCCCAGTCCGCCGAGGGCCAGGCCTACTACCAGGCCGCCCTGGCAGCCCTGCGTGCCGGCCTGGCGGTCGACGCCGCCAGCACGCCGGCCGGCCTCTGAACCGTCCGCGGCCAGCGGCGAATAAACGGCAGATCGGCCCGCCTTATCCTTTCTTTGGCCGCCCCCCGATTGCCTTATCCTGAGCCCGATACCTCCCGGCTAGCCCAAGGTGATCGGCTGTCGCCATCGCCCGCTCGCAGCAGCGCCTTCGCGACGCCGGAAGACCGGCTCCCGCCCGCCCACGACGGGCCGTCAAGACAGCGCCGGCGCGGCGTTCCCGCGCCGCCTCACCAGCGAAGCATTCCATCCATGACTATCGACGAATCAGGATTGACCGGCGCCGCCACTCAGCCGCAGCTGCACCAGCCGCTGGGATTGGCCGTATTGCTGCGGGCCGGGCTGGCGGGCACCGACCTGACCCCGCTGGGCCAGAGCCTGCTCGAACTCACCGAGCGGCACGACGATCCCTGCGCCCTGCTCGATCTGTCGCTGGTGCTGCAGATCAAGCAGCAGCGGGACGCCGCCCTCGCCGTCCAGGATCTGGCACTGCGGCTGCGCCGCCACTACCGCCTGAAGGACGCCACGACCGCCCCGCCGCTCAGGCTCCTGGTGCTCAAAGCCCCCGGCGACCTGCAGGCGAACACGCCGATCGAGTGCGTGCTGGAAGGCGCCGACGACCTGCAGCTGGAGGTCCTTTATCTCACCGGCGAGCCGCTGGCCGACACGCCCCTGCCCGAGCACGACCTGATCTTCGTCGCCCCCAGCGCCTCGGACGAGAACGCCGGCGTGCTGGCGCAGATGGCCAGCCTCGTGCAGGGCAGCGAACGTCGCGTGCTGAACCGCCCCGAGCGCATCGGTTCGACCCTGCGCGAGACGGCCTACGCCCTGCTCGGCGAGGCGCCCGGCATCTGCATGGCGCACACCGTGCGCGTACCGCGGGCGCGGCTGCTGGACGCGGCGGCCGGAGCCTTCGAGCCGTCCAGCCTGGTCAAGGGCGACTACCCGTTCATCGTCCGCCCGGTCGGCAGCCACGCCGGCCAGGGGCTGGTCAGGGTCGCCGACCGCGCCGAACTGGCCCGCTATCTGGAGGACCACACCGCCGAGGAGTACTACCTGGCGCCCTTCATCGACTACAGCGACGCCGACGGCCTGTTCCGCAAGTACCGGATCGTGCTGATCGAGGGCCGGCCCTTCCTCTGCCACATGGGCATCTCCAGCCACTGGATGGTCCACTACCCCTACCCGGAAATGCTCGCCCACCCCGAGCGCCGGGCCGAGGAGGCGCAGATGATGGCCACCCTCGACGAGGACTTCGCCCGCCGCCACGACCAGGCCCTGCGTGCCATCGCCGAGGCCACCGGCCTCGACTACGTCGGCTTCGACTGCGCCGAGACCCGCGACGGGCGCCTGCTGGTGTTCGAGCTGGCCACCGCGCTGGTCATCCACGACATGGACGATCCGCAGACCTTCCCCTACAAGCGCCCGCAGATGCACCGCGTCTTCGCCGCCTTCCACGCAATGCTGCGCCGGGCGGCGCAGCGCCCCGAGCAAGGGAACGCCCCCGCATGAAAGCCAACGCTCTGAACTTCTCCGGCGGCCCCGGCGCGCTGCCGGAGTCCGTGCTGGAACAGACCCGCCAGGCCATCGAGGAACTGCCGGAAACCGGCCTCTCGGTGCTCGGCATGAGCCACCGCTCCGACTGGTTCCGGGCGATCCTGCAGGAGGCCGAGAACAACCTGCGCGCCCTGCTCGGGCTGTCGGACGACTTCGCCGTCACCTTCCTGCAGGGCGGCAGCAGCCTGCAGTTCGCCATGATCCCGATGAACTTCGCGACCGCCGTCCATGCCAGGCCGGAATACGTGACCTCCGGCTACTGGAGCGCCAAGGCCACCGCGGAGGCGGCCCGGGTGACGGCCTGCCGGGAGGCCTGGAACGGTCGCGCGGGCGGCTTCCGGCAGCTGCCGGACCTGCGCGCCCTGGACATCGACCGCACCGCCGCCTACCTGCACTACGTCTCCAACGAGACGGTGGAGGGCCTGCAGTTCCCCCTGTTCGACGAGCCGCCGGCGGTGCCGCTGATCGCCGACATGTCCTCCGACTTCCTGTCCCGGCCGCTCAACCCCGACGCCTACTCGATGATCTACGCCCATGCCCAGAAGAACCTCGGTCCGGCCGGGGTGACGGTGGCGATCATCAAGCGCGAGCTGCTCGAGCGGGTTCCGGACGGACTGCCGGTCATCCTCGACCTGCGCACCCACGTCGAGCACGGCTCGAACTACAACACCCCGCCGGTGTTCGCCATCTACGTGCTGACCCTGATCACCCGCTGGCTGCGCGACGAGATCGGCGGGCTGGCGGCGATGCAGGCGATCAACGCGCGCAAGGCGACTCGCCTGTACCAGACCCTGGACGCCCTGGAAGGCGCGGTCAGCCTGCACGCCGACCGCCCCTGGCGCTCGCAGATGAACGTGGCCTTCGGCTTCGGCGATCCGCGCCTCGACGCGGCCTTCCTCGCCGCGGCGCACGAGCGGGACATGAGCGGCCTGGAAGGACACCGCTCCCTGGGCGGCCTGCGCGCCTCGCTGTACAACGCCGTCAGCGAGCAGGCCGTGGAACGCCTGAGCGAGGCGCTGACCGACTTCGCCAGGCATCGGGCCTAACCGAGCCGCTCGCGGAGAAAATCGAAATAGCGCTGGCGCTGCGCCGCACGCTCATTGGCCAGGTGATGGCGCGCCTCCGGCAGCAGCAACAGCGGCGGGTCGCGGAACTTGGCCCGCAGCACTTCGAGGTTGTGCCGCCAGTCGACCGTGAGGTCGGCGCCGCCCTGCACGATCAGCGGGCTGCGGCCGCTGCGCGGCGCCGACTCGATCCGCGGAATCCAGCGCGCCAGGGCGCCGACCCAGGCGGTGGGCAGGATGCGCGGCTGCAGGGGATCGCGGTTCTGGATGAAATCGAGAAACTCGATATCGGTGGTGTTGGCGGTGAAACGCCGCGGGATCGACTCGACGAACGGCCGCAGCAGCCGGTAGCCAGCTTTCGACAGCGACCAGCCGCGCGGCCGCACCAGCGGCGCGAAGAGGATGGTCTCGCCCAGATCCGGGCGCGGCGCGCCGGTCAGCAGGTGATCGAGCAGGATGGCGCCGCCGGTGCTCTGCCCGAACAGGTGCCAGGGCTTGGGCAGATCGAGGGCGGCGGCCTCCGCCAGCAGCCCCTGGAACACCGCCTGGTACTCGGCGAAGTCCCCGATGCTGGCCCGCGAACCGCTGGACAGGCCGTGCCCCGGTAGGTCGCAGGCGAGCACGGCGAAGCCCATGCCCAGCGCCCAATCGAGCACGTGGCGGTACAGCCCCATGTGATCGTAGTAGCCGTGCATCAACAGCAGCGTGGCGCGCGGCCGCGGCGGCCACCAGACCTGGGCGACGATCCGGTAGCCGGCGACCTCGAAGCAGCCGAGACGGCTCTGCACCTGCGGCCGCTGCCGGCCCAGGTCGAGCCCGTAGAAGCGGCGGTAGGCCGTGGCCTGCGGCAGCTCGTCGCCGCCCATGGCCAGGGGCCGCAGGAGCGGGCGCAGCAGGTCGGGCTGGAAGGGCTCGGTCATGGGCGGCTCGCGCTGGCAGACGTGACGTCGCCCGATATTCAGTCGGACCGCGCGGCGTGGCAAGCTATGTCCCCACCCGCCATGACGCCATGCCCATCTTGAAGCGCAAGACTCTGCTCGCCGGCCTGCTCGGCCTTCTCTGCCTGGCCGCGCTGGTCGCCACCTACGACTGGTACCGGAACCGTTACATCCGCACCGTGGTGTTCGCCGGCGAGGAGCTGCGCCTGCCCCTCGAGCTGGCCGGCCCCGGCCCGGTCCGCCTGGTGCACTTCTGGGACCCGGCCTGCCCGTGCAACGTCGGCAACCAGCAGCATCTGGCCGAGCTGATCGAACGCTACGCCTCCCGCGGCGTGACCTTCCATTCGGTGCAGAAACCGGGCAGCCGGGGGCACCTGCCGCCGTCCCTGGCTGCGCTCCGGCCGCTGGCGGCGATTCCCGGCAGCGAGGCACTGCCGGCCAGCCCGGCGGTGGCCATCTGGGATCGCCAGGGTCGCCTCGCCTATTTCGGCCCGTACAGCGAAGGCGCGGTGTGCAGCGCCAGCAACAGCTTCGTCGAGCCCATCCTCGAGGCCCTGCTCCAGGACCGCCCGGTGCGGGCCGCCGGAACCCTGGCCCGGGCCTGCTTCTGCGACTGGCAGGAGAAACCCTAGGGGCGAGTCCGCTCTTCCCCGAGCAGCGCCGCATAGCCCTTGCGATAGCTGGGGTAGACCGGCGCCCAGCCCAGGGCCCGGGCCCGGGCGTTGCTGCAGCGTTTGCTGCCGGCGCGGCGGCTGAAGGCTTCCGCCGCCTCCGTGTTCACGCCCAGCCGTTCGCGCAGCCAGTCGACCACTTCGTGCAGCGGCGCCGGCTCGTCGTCGACGCCCAGGTAGCAGTCGTCGAGCCGCTCGCCGCGGGCGTCGGCCCGGAGCAGGAAGGCCAGGAGGCCGGCGGCATCGTCCCGGTGGATGCGGTTGCCGTACGCCGACGGCTCGCCCGGCACCCGGCAGCCCCGGCGCACCTGGTTCAGCAGCCACTCCCGCCCCGGCCCGTAGATCCCGGACAGGCGCACCGCGCTGGCCGGCACGTCGCTGTCCAGCGCCAGTCGCTCGGCCTCCAGCAGGACCCGCCCGGAGAAGCCGGCCGGCTCGGTGGGCGAACGCTCGTCGATCCATTCGCCCTGCTTCTGGCCGTAGACCCCGGTGCTGGAGACGAACAGCAGACGCCGCGGCCGCTGGCCGTGCTGCCCCAGCCAGCCGAGCACGTGGCGCAGGCCGTCCAGGTAGGCGGCGCGGTAGCCGGCCTCGTCGTGCTGGCTCGGAGTCGCGCAGTAGACCAGGTAGTCGATCGCGCCGGCCGGCCAGTCCGGCGGGCATTGCGGCGCCTCCAGGTCGCCGGCGACCGGCCGGATCGACGGCGGCAGCGCCGCCACCCGGCGGCGCAATCCGTACACGCGCCAGCCGGCGGCGGCCAGCTGTTCGCCGAGTCGGCTGCCGACGTCGCCGCAGCCGGCGATCAACAGGGAAGGCTGGGTTGATGGCATATGGGCCCCTCTGCAAAGGCTTGCTTTTTCAGTATGGTTGGTTCGGTGCCGAGCAAAGGCTATGCTTGACGGCAGCCTGATGGAAATACGCTATGACCCTGACCGAACTGCGCTACATCGTCACCCTCGCCCAGGAGCAGCACTTCGGGCGCGCCGCCGAGCGCTGCCATGTCAGCCAGCCGACCCTGTCGGTGGGCGTGAAGAAGCTCGAGGACGAGCTCGGCGTGCTGATCTTCGAACGCAGCAAGACCGCGGTGCGCCTGACGCCGGTCGGCGAGGGCATCGTCACCCAGGCGCAGAAGGTGCTCGAGCAGGCGCAGAGCATCCGCGAACTGGCCCAGGCCGGCAAGAACCAACTGGCCGCGCCGCTCAAGGTCGGCGCCATCTACACCATCGGCCCCTACCTGTTCCCGCACCTGATCCCGCAGCTGCACCGGGTCGCGCCGCAGATGCCGCTGTACATCGAGGAGAACTTCACCCACGTGCTGCGCGACAAGCTGCGCACCGGCGAGCTCGACGCGATCATCGTCGCCCTGCCCTTCAACGAGGCGGACGTGCTGACCAAGCCGCTCTACGACGAGCCCTTCTATGCCCTGCTGCCGGCCGACCACCCGTGGACCAGGCTCGAGAGCATCGACACCGAGATGCTCAACGACAAGAGCCTGCTGCTGCTCGGCGAAGGCCACTGCTTCCGCGACCAGGTGCTGGAAGCCTGCCCGACCCTGCGCAAGAGCGACGAGGCGCACCGCTACACCACGGTGGAGTCCAGCTCCCTGGAGACCATCCGCCACATGGTCGCCTCCGGCCTCGGCATCTCGGTGCTGCCGTTCACCGCGGTGGACAGCCACCACTACGCGCCCGGCGTGATCGAGGTCCGCCCGCTGACCGCGCCGGCGCCGTACCGCACCGTGGCCATCGCCTGGCGCGCCAGCTTCCCGCGGCCCAAGGCCATTGAGCTGCTGGCCGACTCCATCCGCCTGTGCTCGGTGGCCCAGCCGCCGGCCGCGACCACTAAGGCCAAGCAGACGGCATGACCGAGCTGGCGGCGGTTCCGGTGACCGCCCTCAAGGGCGTGGGCGCCGCGTTGGCGGAAAAGCTCGCCAGGGTCGGCCTGGAGAACCTGCAGGACGTCCTCTTCCATCTGCCGCTGCGCTACCAGGACCGCACCCGGATCACCCCGATCGGCGCCCTGCGCCCCGGCCAGGACGCGGTGGTCGAGGGCGTGGTGACCGGCGCCGACGTGGTCATGGGCCGCCGTCGCAGCCTGCTGGTGCGCCTGCAGGACGACAGCGGCACCCTCAGCCTGCGCTTCTTCCATTTCAGCCAGGCGCAGAAGGAAGGACTCAAGCGCGGCACGCCGCTGCGCTGCTACGGCGAGGTCCGCCCCGGGGCCACCGGCCTGGAGATCTACCACCCGGAATACCGCGCCCTGACCGGCAACGAGCTGCCGCCGGTGGAACAGACCCTGACGCCCATCTACCCGTCCACCGAGGGCCTGACCCAGCAGCGCCTGCGCAGCCTGACCGGACAGGCGCTGGCCCGCCTCGGCCCGCAGAGTCTGCCCGACTGGCTGCCGCCGGAACTGGCCCGCGAGCACCGCCTCGGCCCGCTGGACGAAGCCATCCGCTACCTGCACCGGCCGCCGCCGGACGCCGATCTGGAGGAGCTCGCCGAAGGCCGGCACTGGGCCCAGCACCGCCTGGCCTTCGAGGAACTGCTGACCCACCAGCTGTCCCTGCAGCGCCTGCGCGAGCAGGTGCGCGCCCAGCAGGCCCCGCCGCTGCCGAAGGCCCTGCGCCTGCCGAAGCTGTTCCTGGAGAATCTCGGCTTCGCCCCCACCGGCGCCCAGCAGCGCGTCGGCGCCGAGATCGCCTACGACCTCAGCCAGAGCGAGCCCATGCTGCGCCTGGTGCAGGGCGACGTCGGCGCCGGCAAGACGGTGGTCGCCGCGCTGGCCGCGCTACAGGCCCTGGAGGCCGGCTATCAGGTAGCGCTGATGGCGCCCACCGAGATCCTCGCCGAGCAGCATTTCTTCAACTTCAGCCGCTGGCTGGAGCCGCTCGGCATCGACATCGCCTGGCTGGCCGGCAAGCTCAAGGGCAAGGCCCGCAGCGCCGCCCTGGAGAAGATCGCCGCCGGCTGCCCGATGGTGGTCGGCACCCATGCGCTGTTCCAGGACGAGGTGCTGTTCCGCAACCTGGCCCTGGTGATCATCGACGAGCAGCACCGCTTCGGCGTGCAGCAGCGTCTGGCCCTGCGCCAGAAGGGCGTCGCCGGGCGGCTCTGCCCGCACCAGCTGATCATGACCGCCACGCCGATCCCGCGCACCCTGGCGATGAGCGCCTACGCCGACCTGGACACCTCGATCCTCGACGAACTGCCGCCCGGCCGTACGCCGGTGAACACCCTGGTGATCGCCGACAGCCGGCGCCCGGAAGTGATCGAACGGGTGCGCGCCGCCTGCGCCGAAGGCCGCCAGGCCTACTGGGTCTGCACCCTGATCGAGGAATCCGAGGAGCTGACCTGCCAGGCAGCGGAAACCACTTACGAGGAGCTATCGGCCGCGCTCGGCGAGCTTAGGGTCGGGCTGATCCACGGCCGCATGAAGGCAGCGGAGAAGGCCGCGGTGATGGACGAATTCAAGCAGGGCCGCCTGCAGCTGCTGGTCGCCACCACGGTGATCGAGGTGGGCGTCGACGTGCCCAACGCCAGCCTGATGATCATCGAGAACCCGGAGCGCCTGGGCCTCGCCCAGCTGCACCAGCTGCGCGGCCGGGTCGGCCGGGGCAGTGCGGTCAGCCACTGCGTGCTGCTCTATCACGCGCCGCTGTCGCAGATCGGTCGCGAACGTCTGGCGATCATGCGCGAGACCAACGACGGCTTCGTCATCGCCGAGAAGGATCTGGAGCTGCGCGGCCCCGGCGAGATGCTCGGCACCCGCCAGACCGGCCTGCTGCAGTTCAAGGTGGCCGACCTGATGCGCGACGCCGACCTATTGCCGGCGGTGCGCGAGGCGGCTCAGGAGCTGCTAGCACGCTGGCCACAGCATGTCAGTCCGCTGCTGGAACGCTGGCTGCGTCATGGCCAGCAGTACGGCCAGGTTTGAAAATATCGCCAACGTCATGAACACAGCCGCAAGGTGGCTTGTTTATACTGCAAACTCACTTGATCGGCAGGATGCCTCATGCGCCAAAGTGCCCTTCCCGCCTCCAACCTCCTGCAACCCCGGCTGCCCCAGGTCGTCGAACAACTGCTGAAGAGACTCGGCATCGCCGCCCGGGTCGTCCACGAAACGCCCGATTCCAGTCAGCCACGGGTGCAGGCGGCGCTGCTGGAGGATGCCGTGGGCACCTTGCTGGTGCTGTTCCCCCACGACCAGTTGCTGGATCTCAACCGCCTGAAGGCGGTCACCGGCCGCACCCTCGCCGCGGCCGGAGCGGCCCGGCTGCAACAGTTGATCGGCCCCCAGCGACTGAGCGCCCTCCCCGGCCTGCCGGCGCTGACCGGGGTGCCCTGCCTGTACGACGAGCGCCTGCTGCACGGACAGACCCTGCTGCTCGACTCCGGCCGGCCGCACGTGCTGCTGGAAATCGACACCGAGACCTACCGCGGCCTGCTGGACCAGGCGAGTGCCGCACGCTTCGGCATCCCGCTCAGGCGCCTGCGCCTCAATCTCAAGCGTCCGCCGGACGACCCCATGGAGGCCGTGCAGGGCTTCACCGCCCGGCGCATCCGCCAGCGCCTGGAGCGCCGGGTGGAGATCCCGCCGCTGCAGAAGACCGCGCAGAAGATCCTCGAACTGCGCGAGCACGCCCACCTCTGCGCCGACGACATCACCGATCTGGTCGAGACCGACCCGGCGCTGGCCGCCCAGGTGGTCAGCTGGGCCGGTCTGGCCTTCGGCGCCGAGGATCCGGCGCCGCAGCGGATCCTCTCGGTGGAGGACGCCATCGTGCGGGTGCTGGGCTTCGATCTGGTGCTCAACCTGTCCCTCGGCCTGTCCCGGGACAAGCCCGCGGAATCGCCCGAGCTGCAGGAGATCATGACGCCCTACTGGGAGCAGGCCATCTACACGGCCACCCTGATGGAAGGCCTGTGCCGTGCCATCCCCCGCCCGCAGCGGCCGGAGCCGGGCCTGGCCTACCTTGCCGGGCTGCTGCACAACTTCGGCTACCTGATCCTCGCGCACATCTTTCCGCCCCATTTCCGGCTGCTCAGCCAGCATCTGCAGGTGAACCCGCACGTGCCGCACGGACTGGTCGAGCACCATCTGCTCGGCATCACCCGCGAGCAGATCGGCGCCTGGCTGATGGAGCACTGGAAGATGCCGGAGGAATTGGCGGTCGCCCTGCTCCATCAGGACGCCCCGCAGTACCGGGACCGGCACGCGGTGTACGCCAACCTGATCTACCTGGCGGCCAACCTGCTGCGCAACCGCGGCATCGGCAGCGGTCCGCAGGAGGCCATTCCGCAGGCGCTGCTCGAGCGCCTGGAGCTTTCCAGGGCCAAGGCCGAGGAAGCGCTGGACCGGGTGCTGGCGGCGGAAACCGCGTTGCGCATGCTGCTGGCGCAGCCCTGACAGGGGAAGGGGGGCGGGTTGCGCCGCGCCTCCGCGAAAAAAGCGCAGAGAACCGACACGGCTGGAACGCCGCCCGGCCCCCTCGTCCCGGACGGTGAGGGTCTTCTCAGTTCACGGCATCCCGAAGCGATTTGCCCGGCTTGAAGGCGACGGTGTTGCTGGCCCTGATCGTCACCGGCTCACCTGTCTGCGGATTCTTTCCGGTGCGGGCGCCACGGTGGCGCTGGATGAAGGTGCCGAAACCGACCAGGGTGACGCTGTCCTTCCGATTCAGTGCGTTGGTGATCTCATCGAGCATCGCGTTGAGCACGCGACTGGCCTGATCACGGCTGAGCTCGGTCTTTTCTGCAATGGCGGCGGCTAGTTCCGGTTTACGCATACAATGCCTCGTTGACGGTTTGTTGTTGTTGTGTCCGTACGGTTCTGCTCCAGACGCCGCAACGGCTCTACGCTGCGGACGACACAGGCAGGATGGCATGGCATCCGGTGCCGCGCCAGTTTTCCCCGGAATTCGCCCGCGGCCAACCGACAGGCAGGGTCGGCCAGCCAGACCCGAAGGGCCTGCCGCGGACGAGAAATGCGAGGAAGGGAGCGACGCGCTCAGGCGATCTCGATCATCTCGAAATCCTTCTTGTCGGCGCCGCATACGGGGCATACCCAGTCCGCCGGAACATCCTCCCAGGCGGTCCCCGGAGCGATGCCCTCTTCCGGCAGCCCGAGGGCTTCGTCGTAGATGAAGCCGCAGACGATGCATTGCCACTTGCGCATGGTGGTCTCCCGACAGATCCGGAATGCCTCCACGCTACTGCAAGTCGCCGGCAGCGCCAAGCCGCATCCGGCCGGGCGGCACGGTCGTTGGCAGCGGACTGCGCGTGCTAGACTCCCTCGATGCCCCAATCCCCCCAGGAATGTCCCGTGACCGTTGTCTGTGCCCACCCGCCCCTCTGGCTCGGTGCCGATCAACTGCACCCCGCCCTTGCCGACGGAGTGGCCGACTGGCTGCTCGATGCCGGCTCGCTCACCCAGCGTCTGACCGCTCTTTCCGGCGGAACCTTCGGCATCTCGGTGCTCGATGAAGGCTGGATGCCGCTGCGCAGCGACGAATGCGCCACCCTCGGCGTGACCGGGGACTGCCAGGGCTGGGTACGCGAGGTCTGCATGTTCGGCCAGGAGCAGCCCTGGGTGTTCGCCCGCAGCGTGGCCTTGCGCAGCATCCTGGAGGGCGCCGGCCTGGCCCTCGACGGGCTGGGCAACCGCCCGCTCGGCGAGCTGCTGTTCGGCGAGCACACCGCCTTCCAGCGCGGTGCGTTCCAGATGGCCCGCTATCCGGCGGGCTGGTTGCCGGCCGCCTTGCGCCGCGAGAACCTCTGGAGCCGGCGCTCCTGCTTCCAGCGCGATGCGCTCGGCGTGCTGGTGACGGAAGTCTTCCTGCCCGCCTTCTGGGAACGGGTACGGATCAATCCGGGGCGCTTATAATCCGGCGGAACGTCCCGAGGGAGCCTGCCATGTACACCGCCCTGCTGCAATCGATGAACCGTCTGCATCCCCGCGCCTGGGACTTCATCCAGTTGATGCGGATGGAGAAGCCGATCGGCATCTACCTGCTGCTGTGGCCGACCCTCTCGGCCCTGTGGATCGCCGCCCAGGGCGCCCCCAGCCTGAAGAACCTGCTGATCTTCACCCTCGGCGTGATCCTCATGCGCTCGGCCGGCTGCGTGATCAACGACTTCGCCGACCGCAACTTCGACGGCCACGTCAGCCGCACCCAGCAGCGCCCCCTGGCCGCCGGCCGGATCAAGACGCGCGAGGCTTGGGTGCTGTTCGCCATACTGGTGGGCCTGAGCTTCGGCCTGGTGCTGCTGACCAACGGCGTGACCATCGGCCTGTCCTTCGGCGCCCTGGCGGTGGCCTCGCTCTACCCGTTCATGAAGCGCTACACCTACTGCCCGCAGGTGGTGCTCGGCGCCGCCTATTCCTGGGGCATCCTGATGGCCTTCACCGCCCAGACCGGCAGCCTGCCGGCCGGGGCCTGGCTGCTGTACTTCGCCAACCTGCTGTGGACGGTAGCCTACGACACCTACTACGCCATGACCGACCGCGAGGACGACCTGAAGATCGGCGTGAAATCCACCGCCATCCTGTTCGGCGATGCCGACCGGGCGATCATTCTCGGCCTGCAGGGCCTGAGCCTGCTCTGCCTGCTGCTGGCCGGCTCGCGCTTCGAACTCGGAACCTGCTTTTATCTGGGCCTGGCCGTCGCCGCCCTCTGCTTCGCCTGGGAGTTCCACGCCACCCGCCGGCGCGAGCCGCAGGTCTGCTTCAGGGCGTTCCTGCACAACCACTGGGCCGGACTGGCCATCCTCCTCGGCGTGGTTCTCGACTACGCGCTGAAGGGCTAGCTCCCACCTCCGCGGCAGCCCGGGAGCGCCCCGGGCTGCCGCGCTTATGTCACATGACTGCAATAATTCCGTTATCTAATGCCCTACACTTGAGGAACTCACTGACAGGCTACGCCCCATGGTTGGCAAGACAATCCTGATCGTCGACGACGAGGCACCCATTCGCGAAATGATCGCCGTTGCCTTGGAGATGGCCGGCTACGAGTGCCTGGAAGCGGAAAACACCCAGCAGGCCCATGCCATCATCGTCGATCGCAAACCCGACCTGATCCTCCTCGACTGGATGCTGCCGGGCACCTCCGGCATCGAACTGGCCCGCCGCCTGAAGCGCGACGAGCTGACCGACGACATCCCGATCATCATGCTCACGGCCAAGGGCGAAGAGGACAACAAGATCCAGGGCCTGGAGGTCGGCGCCGACGACTACATCACCAAGCCCTTCTCCCCCCGCGAGCTGGTCGCGCGGCTCAAGGCCGTGCTGCGCCGCACCGGTCCCAGCGACAGCGAAGCGCCGATCGAAGTCGGCGGGCTGCTGCTCGACCCGATCAGCCACCGCGTGACCATCGACGGCAAGCCCGCCGAGATGGGCCCCACCGAATACCGCCTGCTGCAGTTCTTCATGACCCATCAGGAGCGCGCCTATACCCGCGGCCAGCTCCTCGACCAGGTCTGGGGCGGCAACGTCTACGTCGAGGAACGAACCGTCGACGTGCATATCCGCCGGCTGCGCAAGGCTCTCGGCGACGCCTACGAGAATCTGGTGCAGACCGTGCGCGGCACGGGGTATCGTTTCTCCACCAAAAGCTGAGGCGTCGGCCCGCGCCGCGCATAAGGAAAACCGTTCTTGAAGCACAACTGGCTTGGCCTGTTGCTGCGCAGCCTGCTTCCCCTGATCGGTTGCTGTCTGCTGCTCGGCCTGATCACCGGGGCCTATGGCTGGTCGCTGGCCGCCGGCCTCGGCGCCTACCTGATCTGGCATCTGTCCCAACTGCTGCGTCTGCACCGCTGGCTGAAGGAGTACCAGCCCGACGTCCCCCCGCCGGACGGCCACGGCCTGTGGGGCGATGTGTTCGACAGCATCTATCAGGTGCAACGCCGCGACCAGCGCGTCCGCGGACGCCTGCAGGCGGTGATCGATCGCGTGCAGGAATCCACCGCGGCCCTGCGGGACGCGGTGATCATGCTCGACCAGGACGGCAACCTGGAGTGGTGGAACCGCGCCGCGGAAACCCTGATCGGGCTGAAGACTCCGCAGGACAGCGGCCAGCCGATCAGCAACCTGATCCGCCACCCGCGCTTCAAGGAATACTTCGAAAAGGGCAATTTCCAGGAGCCGCTGGACATTCCCTCGCCGATCAATGATCGCCTGCACCTGCAGTTCTACGTCACCCGCTACGGCAACAACGAACAGCTGGTCCTGGTCCGCAACGTGACCCGCATCCACCAGCTGGAGCAGATGCGCAAGGACTTCGTCGCCAACGTGTCCCACGAACTGCGCACGCCGCTGACGGTGATCGCCGGCTACCTGGAGACCCTGCTGGACAACGTCGAAGAGGTGAACCCGCGCTGGCGCCGCGCCCTGCAGCAGATGCAGCAGCAGGCCTCGCGCATGCAGAACCTGCTCAACGACCTGCTGCTGCTGGCCAAGCTCGAGACCAGCGACGACCCGGCGGAAACCCAGCCGGTGGCCGTCGACCAGCTGTTGCAGTCGATCAAGAGCGACGCCCAGGCCCTTTCCGGCGAACGCAATCACCGCATCCTGCTGGAGGCCGATCCGCGGTTCCGCCTCCGGGGCAGCGAGAGCGAATTGCGCAGCGCCTTTTCCAACCTGATCTTCAACGCGGTCAAGTACACCCCGGCGGAAGGCGAGATCCGCATCCGCTGGTGGGCCGACGGCAAGGGCGGGCACCTGAGCGTGCAGGACACCGGCATCGGCATCGAAGCCAAGCACCTGCCGCGCCTCACGGAACGCTTCTACCGAGTCGACTCCAGCCGCGCCAGTAACACCGGCGGTACCGGCCTCGGCCTGGCCATCGTCAAGCACGTGCTGATCCACCACCACGCCCGGCTGGATATCAGCAGCGAACCCGGCAAGGGCAGCACCTTCACCTGCCACTTTCCCGTCGAGCAGGTGGTAGGACGCTAGAGCGGACGAGGAGCGGGCTGGCATGGCATCCGGCCAGCCCGCAAACTACGAATCGCTCTTGAAAAGGTTGCTGCCTGCCCTCACATTGCTCCGGTCATTCATCCAACGAACTGCCAATGGACCCTTCCCCTAGCTACGTCGCCGCTTCCTACTTCGCCGATTTAGGCCTGATTCTCTTCGCCCTGCTGCTGGTGGTGCTGAACGGCTTCTTCGTCGCCGCCGAATTCGCCATGGTCAAGCTGCGCGCCACCCGCGTCGAGCTGCTCGCCGCCGACCACGGCTGGCGCGGCAAGATCCTGCGCCGCGTGCACCAGCAGCTAGACGCCTATCTCTCCGCCTGCCAGTTGGGCATCACCCTGGCCTCGCTGGGCCTCGGCTGGGTCGGCGAACCGGCCTTCGCCCACCTGCTCGAACCGCTGATGGAGCAGTTCGGCGTCGACTCGCCGGCCCTGGTGCACGGCATCGCCTTCTTCAGCGCCTTCTTCATCATCTCCTACCTGCACATCGTGGTCGGCGAGCTGGCCCCCAAGTCCTGGGCGATCCGCCAGCCCGAGCTGCTCTCGCTGTGGACGGCCGTGCCCCTCTACCTGTTCTACTGGCTGATGTACCCGGCGATCTGGCTGCTCAACAGCAGCGCCAACACCGTCCTGCGCATCGCCGGCCAGAATGAGCCCGGCCCCCACCACGAGCACCACTATAGTCGCGAGGAGCTGAAGCTGATTCTGCACTCCAGCCGCGCCCATGACGCCAGCGACCAGGACATGCGCGTGCTGGCCTCGGCGGTGGAAATGGGCGAACTGGAAGTGGCGGACTGGGCCAACTCCCGCGAGGATCTGATCTACATCGAGCGCCATGCCTCGCTGGACGAGGTCATGAGCATCTTCCGTCGGCACAAGTACAGCCGCTATCCGGTGCATGACGAGGAAACCGGCCAGTTCGTCGGAGTCCTGCACATCAAGGATCTCCTGATGCACCTGTCCCTGCTGGAGATGCTGCCTTCGGCGCTGAAGATCGACGAGCTGATGCGTCCGATCGAGCGGGTATCCCGGCACATGCCCCTGTCCGACCTGCTCGAGCAGTTCCGCAAGGGCGGCTCGCACTTCGCCCTGGTGGAGGAGGCCGACGGCAAGGTCATCGGCTACCTGACCATGGAGGACGTGCTCGAGGCGCTGGTCGGCGACATCCAGGACGAGCACCGCAAGGCCGAGCGCGGCATCGTCGCTTACCAACCGGGCAAGCTGCTGGTGCGGGGCGATACCCCGCTGTTCAAGATCGAGCGGCTGATGGGCATCGACCTCGACCATCTCGAGGCCGAGACCCTGGCCGGCCTGGTCTACGACAGCCTCAAGCGCGTTCCGGAAGAAGACGAGGTACTGGACGCAGAAGGACTCCGCATCATCATCAAGAAGATGAAAGGCCCGAAGATCATTCTGGCCAAGGTCCTCAAGCTCTAACTCCCCCTATCCCCCCGTCGGGCTTCGTGTCGCGAGGCCCGGCCTAGGCGCGGCAATCCCTCATTCGCCGCCCACCGCGAAGTTCGGCAACGAGTTGACCGGCTGGGTGAACTGGAAGGGAATCGACTCCACCGCCAACCCCACGTTGCGCTGCACCACGAAATGCAGGTGCGGGCCCGTGCTGCGGCCGGTATTGCCGGAGCGGGCGATCGGCATCCCGGTCTCGACCCGCTGCCCCGGCCGCACGCTCACCGAGCCCTGCATCAGGTGCAGGTAGACCCCCATGGTGCCGTCATCGTGGAGAATGCGCACGTAGTTGCCGCCGGGACGCGGCTCCCGACCTTGCTGACGGCTCTCCGCCTGCACCACCACGCCAGCGCGGGCCGCCACGATCGGCGTGCCCTCGGGCATGGCGATGTCCACGGCATGGCGGCCCTTGGGCGTGAAGTGACTGTACTGGCCGTTGGCTCCCTGGGTCTGGCGGAACGGGCCGCCGCGCCAGGGCAAGGGATAGTGCTGGGGCTTGGGCAGCAGGCGCGGGTCTCCCAGGGCATGGCGCAGCTTGGGGGTATAGCGCAGGGGTTTGGACGGATCGCGCGGAGCCAGGGTCGCGAGGCGGATCTGGCTCCGCGGCGGCAGAATCCAGCGAATCGGCTGGTCCGGCACGCCGAGGGCGTTTTCCACCCCATCGAGGCTCAGCTCCACCTGGACCGGGGCATGCAGTTCGTTGTGCACCAGCAGGGTCTCGCCGGCGGCATGGCGGCGGGTTTCCAGCCGGACCTCGTCCGGCAGCGGCTCCGGCTTCTGCCCGCCCATGTCGGGCACCACGACGGGCCGCACGGCCGGCCCGGGGCGGAAGGTGAAGACCTCGGCCCCGCGGACCCGCTGGTCGCTGTAGGTGACCACACCGTTGGCATCGGTGTACTTGTAGATGGTCAGAGCCGCGGCCTGGGTTGCCGCGGCCAGAAGACAGAGCAGGAGCAGCGGGCGTCCCAGCATAGATTCACAGCTCGAGGATCATGTAGGGGAGCAGCTAGCCTAGCATGCCGCCTCGCTGCCACGAGGAGACCTGCATCAAGCTGTGATGCAGATTGCGACGATAGAAATGAAAGGCGCGGACCACCCACCTCAGCCGCGCCCCTGCCCCTCGTCCTTCGCAGCCTGAGCGGCGGCCATGCGTGCCAGGCCGGTATGCCGCACGTCGGTTCCCTGCACCAGGTAGATCACCAGTTCGGCGATGTTGCGGGCATGGTCGCCGATGCGCTCCAGCGAGCGCAGCGCCCAGATCACGCTGAGGACCCGGGAGATCGAACGCGGGTCCTCCATCATGTAGGTGGCCAGCTCGCGCAGGGCGGTCTTGTATTCGCGGTCGATGGTCTTGTCGTACTGGACCACCGAGAGGGCCAGGTCGGCATCGAAGCGGGCGAAGGCGTCGAGTGCCTGCTGGACCATCTTGCGCACCTGCTCGCCGATGTGGCGCACCTCCACGTAACCGCGCGGCGCTTCGCCCTCCTCGCACAGCTCGATGGCGCGCTTGGCGATCTTGGTCGCCTCGTCGCCGATCCGCTCCAGATCGATCACCGACTTGGAGATGCTGATGATCAGACGCAGGTCGGAGGCGGCCGGCTGGCGGCGGGCGAGGATGCGCACGCATTCCTCGTCGATGTCGCGCTCCATGGTGTTGGTCTGCTGGTCGACGTCGCGCACCTGCTGGGCGAGCTCGGAGTCGGCCTCGATCAGGGCGTTGACCGCGTCGTTGACCTGTTTCTCGACCAGCCCGCCCATGGCCAGGAGACGGCTGCGCACTTCCTCCAGCTCGGCGTTGAACTGCTGGGAGATGTGATGGGTGATGTTGTCTTTGTTGATCATGGAAGCTCCGTCAAAAAAGGCTACATGCTGCAAACTACAGGCTGGAGCGGTGGCCGGGCGAGCAGTTTGTCTGTCGCCTGCAGCCTCATCCCGGAGCCCTAGCCGTAACGACCGGTGATGTAGTCCTCGGTCTGCTTCTGCGCCGGGTTGGTGAACAAGGTGTCGGTATCGCCGAACTCGATCAGCTTGCCCATGTACATGAACGCCGTGTAGTCGGACACTCGCGCAGCCTGCTGCATGTTGTGGGTCACGATGACGATGGTGTACTTGGATTTCAACTCGAAGATCAACTCTTCGACCTTCAGCGTGGAGATCGGGTCGAGCGCCGAGCAAGGTTCGTCGAGCAGCAGCACCTCCGGTTCGACCGCGATGGTGCGGGCGATGATCAATCGCTGCTGCTGGCCGCCGGAAAGGCCGAGCGCCGAGTCATGCAGGCGATCCTTGACCTCGTCCCACAACGCCGCGCCCTTCAGCGCCCATTCCACGGCCTCGTCGAGCACGCGCTTCTTGTTGATGCCCTGGATGCGCAGGCCGTAGACCACGTTCTCGTAGATGCTCTTGGGGAACGGGTTGGGCTTCTGGAACACCATGCCGACCCGGCGGCGCAGTTCGGCGACGTCCACGCCCTTGCGATAGATGTTCTTGCCGTCCAGGTTGATCTCGCCCTCCACCCGGCAGCCGTCGACCAGATCGTTCATCCGGTTGAAGCAGCGCAGCAGGGTCGACTTGCCGCAGCCGCTCGGGCCGATGAAGGCGGTCACGCGCTGCTTGGGGATGTTCATGTTGACGTCGTACAGGGCCTGCTTCTCGCCGTAGAACAGGTTCAGACCGGGAACGGCGATGCCCACGGCCTCGTTGGCGAGTTTCAGGGACTGCTTGTCACGGCCCAGGGCGGAGAGGTCGATACCGTGGGTCGGCGTTTCATGTTGCATATCAGGTCTCCTTCGGAGGCTACAGGCTTCAGGGCTCAAGCTGCGGACCGGGCCGAAACCCGTGCCCCGCAGCGCGACCTGTAGCCGCCTTAATGGTCCAGCGCCTTGTACTTCTCGCGCAGGTGGTTACGGATGTACACGGCGCTCATGTTGAGCAGCACGATCACCAGTACCAGCAGCAGCGCGGTGGCGTACACCAGGGGGCGGGCTGCCTCGACGTTGGGGCTCTGGAAGCCGACGTCGTAGATGTGGAAGCCCAGGTGCATGATCTTCTGATCCAGGTGCAGGTAGGGGTAGTTGCCGTCCAGCGGCAGCGCCGGGGCCAGCTTGACCACGCCGACCAGCATCAGCGGCGCCACTTCGCCGGCGGCGCGGGCCACGGCGAGGATCAGGCCGGTCATCATCGCCGGGCTGGCCATCGGGATCACCACCTTCCACAGGGTCTCGGCCTTGGTCGCACCGAGGGCCAGCGAGCCCTCGCGCAGGGCGCGCGGGATGCGCGCGAGGCCTTCCTCGGTGGCGACGATGACCACCGGCAGGGTAAGGATCGCCAGGGTCAGCGAGGCCCAGAGCAGGCCCGGGGTGCCGAAGGTCGGCGCCGGCGCCGCCTCGGGGAAGAACAGACGGTCGATGGAGCCGCCCAGCACGTAGACGAAGAAGCCCAGGCCGAACACGCCGTAGACGATCGCCGGCACGCCGGCCAGGTTGTTCACGGCAATGCGGATGATGCGGGTCAGGGCGCCCTGCTTGGCGTATTCGCGCAGGTAGACCGCGGCGATCACGCCGAACGGGGTGACGATCACCGCCATGATCAGCGTCATCAGCACGGTGCCGAAGATCGCCGGGAAGATGCCGCCCTCGGTGTTGGCCTCGCGCGGCTCGTCGCTGACGAACTCCCACAGCTTGCTGCCGTAGAAGCCCAGCTTGTCGGCGGTTCCCATGGCGTTCGGCTGGTAGGCGCGGACCACCTTGCCCAGGCTGACCTCCAGCTCGCGGCCATCGACGCTCCTGACCAGCATGCTGTCGCGGTTGAATTCCTGCTGCAGGGCGACCAGCTTGGCTTCCAGCTCCTTGTAACGGGCGTCCCACTGGGCGCGCTCGGCGTCCAGATCGGCCTGGGCCACGGCATCCAGCTTGCCCGCCAGCTCCAGGCTACGGGTCTTCAGGCGCAGGCGTTCGAGGGCGTAGTTGATCTGGCCGATCTCCTTCTGCTCCAGATGGGCGACCTGCCCGTGCAGCTCGTTGGCCCTCTCGATACGCGCCTGCAGCTCGTTCCAGGCCGCATCGCCCTCGGCGACCACCCGGCCGCTTTCCTTGACCCCGAGCAGATAGCCATAGAAGTTGCCCCACTCGCGGCGCTCGAGGACGACTAGATTGCTCGGCTTGCGCGAGTTCTCCAGCCACTCCTTGACCACCCAGGAGAAGTCGGCGCCGTACAGCTCGCGGTTGCCGACCTTGAACAGCTCGCGGGTCATGAACTCGCCGCCGTTCACGTCGACCGGCAGGCCGCTGTCGGCGAGGCGCGCACGCGGCACCTCCTCGGCCTCCACCAGCTCGCCGGCGAGCACCCGGGCTTCCTGGCCGGGCACGCGGTATTCGGCCTCCAGCACGTCGGCCGGCCAGAAGTGGGCCAGGCCGCGCACGGCGATCAGCGTCAGCAGACCGATGGTCATGATGACGGAGATGGACACACCGCCGGCCGTCATCCACACCCAGGGAGAGCCGCTCTTGAACCAGGTTTTCAGGTTTTGCTGTTTCACTGACATCTACCTTTCAGAACTCAGAGCGACGCATATTTCTTGCGTAGACGGGTGCGGATCAGTTCGGCCAGGGTGTTCATCACGAAGGTGAACATCAGCAGCACCATGGCTGCGAGGAACAGCACGCGGTAGTGGGTGCTGCCGACTTCCGACTCCGGCATCTCCACCGCCACGTTGGCCGCCAGGGTACGCAGGCCTTCGAAGATGTTGGCCTCCATGATCGGCGTGTTGCCGGTGGCCATCAGCACGATCATGGTTTCGCCCACGGCCCGACCGAGGCCGATCATCAGCGCCGAGAAGATGCCCGGGCTGGCGGTGAGGATCACCACGCGGGTCAGGGTCTGCCAGGGCGTCGCACCGAGGGCCAGGGAGCCCTGGGTCAGGCTCTTGGGCACGCTGAACACGGCGTCCTCGGCGATCGAGTAGATGTTCGGGATCACCGCGAAGCCCATCGCCAGGCCGACCACCAGGGCGTTGCGCTGGTCGAACGGGATGCCTAGGTCGTTGGACAGCCAGAGGCGCATGTCGCCGCCGAAGAACCAGTTCTCCATGTGGCCGCTCATGCCTAGGGCGAAGGCGGCGACGGCGAGGATCACCGGCACCAGCAGGGCCGCTTCCCAGCCATCCGGGATGACCAGGCGGATGCGCTCGGGCAAAAGGCTCCAGACGTAGGCGGCGAGCAGGATGCCCAGCGGGGTCAGCAGCAGCAGGCTGAAGATGCCCGGCAGGTGGCCTTCCACGTAGGGCGCGAGGAACAGGCCGGCGAAGAAGCCGAGGATCACCGTCGGCAGCGCCTCCATCAGCTCGATCACCGGCTTGACCTTGCGGCGCAGGGCCGGCGCCATGAAATAGGCCGTGTAGATGGCCGCGGCGATGGACATGGGCGCGGCCAGCAGCATGGCGTAGAAGGCTGCCTTGAAGGTGCCGAAGGTCAGCGGCGAAAGACTCAGCTTGGGCTCGAAATCGGTGTTGGCGGAAGTCGACTGCCAGACGTACTTGGGCTCGTCATAGCTTTCGTACCAGACCTTGCCCCAGAGAGCGCTCCAGGAGACTTCCGGGTGCGGGTTGTCCAGCGCGAAGTTTTTCAGCTTGCCGGCGGACTCGACCAGCAGCAGGTTGGCGCGCGGCGACAGGGCGGCCAGCGCCGCGCCCTCGGCCACCGGCGCGATCAGCAGGGTGCGGTGCGCGGTGCTGTGGAAGACGCCCAGGTTGCCGGCGGCATCCAGGGCCACGAAGCCCTTGCGACGCTCCTCCGGCAGGATCTGGGTGATCGGGCTGCCATTCAGCTGGAAGTCGCGGATATTCCGGAATTGCGCGCCGCTCTCGCCGCGGACCATGAACCACTGGTGGATGCCACCCTTGGAGTCGCCGATCATCAGCGAGATGCCGCCGAGCAGCGGCGTCACTTCGGTCACTTCGGCCTGGGCATCCTCGAGCAGGTTGTAGCGCCCGTTGAGATGCTGCTTGTTCAGGTCGAACACGTCCGCCGTGGCGCGTCCGCTGAACGCGTACAGCCAGAGCTGGCGCGGATCGATGACCAGCTTCTCGATCGGCTCGTCGAGCTGCGGCAGATTCAGACGCTGCTCGTCCAGCGTGACCTCGCCGGTCATCAGGTTCTCTTCGCGGGTCAGGCTCAGCGCGTGCACCTGGCCGTTGGTGGAGCCGGCCAGCATGAGGGTGTCGCCGTTGACGCTGACGGCGATCTGGTCGATGGCGCGCCCCTGGGGATCGATCTGGATCGGAGTTTCGCCGAAGGGGTATTCGATCTGCGGAACGATGGTCTTCTGGTTGTTCGGATAGCTCACCTTGTAGCTGTGCCGGAACACCAGCGCCTGACCGTTGGACAGGCCCAGCACCACGCGGTTGCTACCCGGCAGATCCAGCCCGCGCGAGACGATCTGGACACCGGCGGGGAGCGGCAGGGCCACGCGATTCAGCAACGCGCCGTTGGCCGCCTCGAAGAACGACACCTGCCCCTGGGCGTCCAGACGCATGGCCACCTGATTCTGCTCCTCCAGCGCCAGCAGCAGCGGCTTCCCCTGCTCGGCGAGCCAGGCCGGCTGCTGCGGCTCGCCGCTCGCGCTCAGCTCGGCGCCCTTGAACATGGGCAGGACCACTTGGGCCAGATAGAAGAAGATCAGCGTGATGGCAGCCAGCACTGCCAATCCCCCTACCGACACGTACCAGCGGGTCAGATGATCCTTGAAGGCGCGCAGGCGTCGTTTGCGTTGCAGGGCGGGGGTATTGAAGTCCAGCCTCGGCGAAGGGGAGGCGGTCATGGAATCTTTGGCCATGTCAGACATGCAGAAAGGCTCTGTTGCGTGGGCATTTATCCACCGCTGGCACTCTAGCCACCCCTTGTGACAGAAAGATTACAGTGCGGTGACGAGACAATGCCCGCCACTCCGGAGGAGTAGCGGGCTTGTCGGGGTCGGACCTCGACCCGTCGGCTTCCCTGCCGGCTGACAGACCTGGATTACAGGCCCAGTTCCTTCTTGGTCTTTTCCACGACCTTGCTCGGCAGCGGAATGTAGCCATCCTTCACCACCACTTCCTGGCCTTGCTTGGACAGGACCATCTTGATGAATTCGGCTTCCAGCGGGTTCAGCGGCTTGTTCGGCGCCTTGTTCACGTAGACGTAGAAGTAGCGGGCGAGCGGGAACTTGCCGGCCAGGGCGTTGGCCTCGCTGGCCTCGTAGGCTTCGCCGCCCTTCTTGGACAGCGGCACGGCGCGGACGCTGGAAGTCTTGTAGCCGATACCGGAGTAGCCGATGGCGTTCAGGGTGCTGGAAACCGACTGCACCACGGAAGCGGAGCCCGGCTGCTCGTTCACGTTCGGCTTGTAGTCACCCTTGCACAGGGCCTCTTCCTTGAAGTAGCCGTAAGTGCCGGACACCGAGTTGCGGCCGAACAGCTGGATCGGCTTGTTGGCCCACTCGCCGGTCAGACCCAGATCGCCCCAGGTCTTGATGTCCTTCTCGCCGCCGCACAGACGGGTGCTGGAGAAAATGGCGTCAACCTGCTTGATGTCCAGGCTCTTGATCGGGTTGTCCTTGTGCACGAATACGGCCAGGGCGTCGATGGCGACCGGCACGGCGGTCGGCTTGTAGCCGTACTTCTCTTCGAAGGCCTGCAGCTCGTTGTCCTTCATCGGGCGGCTCATCGGGCCCAGGTTGGAGGTGCCTTCGGTCAGCGCCGGCGGTGCGGTGGAGGAGCCGGCGGCCTGAATCTGGATGTTGACGTTGGGATACTGGCGCTTGAACTCTTCGCCCCACAGGGTCATCAGGTTGGCCAAGGAGTCGGAGCCGACGCTGGACAGGTTGCCGGAAACGCCCGAGGTCTTCTGATAAGACGGCAGAGCCGGATCGACAGCGGCGATTGCGCCGGCAGTCGCCACACCAGCGGCGACGAACGTCATGGCCGCCATCAAACGCTTCAGTTTCATGCCTTGCTCCCTAGCAGGGTGGGGATTGTTGAAAACGAGGGCCAGTATCGGCAGGCCGCATTAATACTCTATGAAGCCCGTGTGACATTTGCATTACCACCGACGGGACGTGGGAACTTTTCACTGATTCACGAAATGATCAATTCGTGGAGTATCCGCCGCGACGAAAGTTCGGTGGGAAACGACGCTCCCCGGAACTGCCGCGAACCTTCGTCTTCGCACCACGCGAAGCCTTCCATCCGCAACTACCGCTCGCGGACGTGGAATCGGCAAGCCCAAAACGATCATGCCTCGAGGAGGCCATCATTATAATCGTCGCCGCCCCCCTGCGGGCCTGTATCATTACCGGACGACAACCTCGCCAGACTTCAGTCTATGAACGAAATAGAACAGGACGAGCCCATTCCTCTGGGCGATCTAGCCATGCAGATCACGGCGCTGCCCCGCGAAACCAACGGTTTCGGCAATATTTACGGCGGCTGGCTGGTATCCCAGATGGACCTGGCGGGGACCGCGACGGCCAGCAAGGTAGCCGGTGGGCGCGTGGCCACGGTGTCGATCGATCGCATGGCCTTCCTGGTGCCGGTGGCGGTGGGCTCCCAGCTTTCCTTTTATACGCATCTGCTGCAGGTGGGCCGCAGCTCGATCCAGATGCTGGTCGAGGTGTGGAGCGACGACCCGCTGTCCAACGAATGGCGCAAGGTGACCGAGGCGGTATTCGTCTTCGTCGCCATCGACGGCAGCGGTCGGACCCGTCCGGTACCGCGACTTTAGCACCCGGCTGGAGCTTTTCGCCGCGGGGGGCTCTAATGAGGGACCTCCCCCGAAAGGAACTCAGTCGATGCACAGCCAACTCGCAACCCCCCAGGTCGAACGGGTAGAGATGGACGAGCTGCCCTGTTGGCGCGTCAAGACCGCCACGGCGGAACTGCTGGTCGCCGAGCAGGGCGCCCAGGTCCTCAGCTACCAGCGCAATGGCGAAGCCCCGCTGATCTGGCTCAGCGAACAGGCGGGCTTCCGCCGCGGACAGTCGGTGCGCGGCGGCGTACCGGTATGCTGGCCATGGTTCGGCGACCTGACCCGCAACCCACCCGCCGTACAGGCCATGCGCCAATCCACCGGCCCGGCCCCGGCCCATGGCGAGGTGCGCAATCTGGACTGGCGGCTGCTGGATATCGTCAAGGACTCCGGCTCCGTCAGCCTGGCCTTCGAGCTGGTCCGCCCGGCGGGCGGACTGCCACACTGGCCCCACGCGGTCGACCTCAACCTCGCCATCCGCCTCGACGAGCGCCTGACCCTCTGCCTGACCAGCCACAACCGCGACGACCATCCGGTGGCCCTGACCCAGGCTCTGCACACCTACCTGGCGCTCGGCGACATCCATCAGGTCAGCCTGGAAGGACTGGACGGCCAGCGCTACATCGAGACCCTGGAGAACTGGGAGGAGCGCCGCCAGCAGGGCGAGCTGCGCTTCACCGGCGAAACCGACCGCATCTACCTGGGCACACCGCCCAAGTTCACCCTCAGGGACCCGGCCTGGGGCCGGCGGATCCACCTGGCGGCCAGCGGTTCGCACTCGGCGATCGTCTGGAACCCCTGGATCGACAAGGCCAGGCGCCTTTCCCAGTTCGCCGACGACGCCTGGCAGCGGATGCTCTGCATCGAGACGGCGAACGTGCTGGACGATGCCGTGGAACTCGCCCCCGGCAAGAGCGCCAGCCTGGCCTTCAGTCTGTGGAGCGGGCCGCTGTGATGCCGGCCCCACATCGCCGGTAGCCCTTCCCCTGTCCCTCCCACGGCACGGCGCAGCCGATGGCTGCGCTGGCGCCCAGCATCCGCTCTCGGCGCTTCGGCCGAACGTTTGTCGCCGCCCGTCCTCACAACATCTAGGCGGCTGCCCTTTGCAGACAGCCCCTGCCCCGCGGCTCATCCGTTGTCAGGCAATTCCGATCGGAGGCAAACCATGAAGAAGAATCCCCCCCGCGCCTATCACCTGTCACATGTTCGGCCGGCCAGGCTCGCGGGCCTGGCCCTGAGCGGGCTGATCCTCGCCGGCTGCGCCGGCAATCCGCCGACCGAACAATTCGCGCTCACCGAGACCGCGGTCAACGAAGCCGTGAGCGCCGGCGGTACCGAGCACGCACCGGTGGAGATGAAGGCGGCCCAGGAGAAATGGCGGGACGCCGGAGTCGCCATGGAGAAGAAGGACTACGACCGGGCCCGCTCCCTGGCGGAGCAGGCCGAATGGGATGCCCACGTCGCCGAGCGCAAGGCCCGCGTGGCCAAGGCGCAGAAGGCCCTGGAAGAGGCCAAGAAGGGTATCGACATGCAGCATGAGGAACGCATGCGCAACATCCAGCAATGACGCCTGCAAATCTCACCCCATTGTGGAGGATGTATCCCATGCACAAGCTCGTCACCCTACCCGCCCTGCTGGCGGTGGCCATCGGCCTGGCCGCCTGCGCCTCGAAGCCCAATCACAACCTGGAGGAAGTCCGCAGCGCCTTCTCGACGCTGCAGAGCGATCCCCGCGCCAACAAGCTGGCCGCCCTGGAGACAGAGGATGCCGGCAAGATGCTGGACAAGGCGCAGAAGGCCTACCTGTCCGGCGCCGACGAGAGGGACGTCGATCAGCTCGCCTACCTGACCCGGCGCCGCATCGAGTTCGCCGAGCAGACCATTGCTCTGCGCGAAACCGAGCAGGAAATCGAGCAGGCTCCCGCCGAGCGCGCCGAGGAGCAACTGAGCAAGCTGCAGGAGGAACTGCAGGCCAAACAGACCGAGCGCGGCACCCTGGTGACCTTCGGCGACGTCCTGTTCGACCGCAACCGCGCCGACCTCAAGCCCGGCGGCCTGCGCAACGTGCAACGGCTGGCCGACTATCTCAACGCCAACCGGCAGCGGCAGATCGTCGTCGAAGGCTTCACCGACAGCACCGGCTCCGACTCCTACAACCAGAGCCTGTCCGAACGGCGTGCCGAAGCGGTGCGCACCGCACTGGTCAGGGACGGGGTCGACCCGCAACGGATCACCGTACAGGGCTACGGCGAGCAGTACCCGGTGACGAGCAACGGCACCCCTGCCGGGCGCGCCATGAACCGGCGGGTGGAGGTGACCATCTCCAACGACAACCAGCCGGTGGGCCCGCGGAGCTCGATGCAGTAGGCACCAGCCCGCAGTCGCTGCCTTTCCGCCCGGTGGCCAGCCACCGGGCCCCACTTCGGCCCCCCTATAAACGCCTCGCACCAATTCAGCGCATAAACCTGCGATAAACGACCGAATCCGTGTGGGTACGTTGCTTGCTATGCATTGCGTTATGCCATCACAGCGGTCCGGCACCATGCTTATTCCCACACCTGCACACTGTGCCGGCTCCAACCCGGCCAGCCTGCTCAGCTGCGAGATCCTCGATCGCTCGCGCGTCCTCGACACCCTGGTGAACAACCTGGAAGGCATGGCCTATCGCTGTCATCACGACAGCACCTGGACCATGATCTTCGTCAGCCAGGGTTGCGCCGAGCTGACCGGCTACGGCCCCGACGAGCTGATCGGCAACAGCCGGGTGAGCTGGGAGGAGATCACCCATCCGGAAGACCGCGAGCGGGTCCGCGCCAGCATCCGGCGCGCCATGGACAACCGCCAGCGCTTCGCCGTGAGCTACCGGATCGTCATGCTGTCCGGCGAGATCCGCTGGGTCCTCGAGCGGGGCATCGCCGTGACCGACGAGCAGGACGAACTGGTGCTCGAGGGCTTCATCGAGGACATCACCGCGCAGCAGGAAACCCATGTCGCGCTGGAGCGGGCCGAGCTGCGCTACCGCAGCATCTTCGAGCACGCCAGCGAGGGCATCTTCCAGACCACCAGCGACGGCCGCTACCTGGCCGCCAACCCGGCGCTGGCCCGGCTGTACGGCTACGCCACGGCGCAGGAGCTGATCGCCGACCTGTCCGACATCGGCCGGCGGCTCTACGTGGACAGCCGCCGGCGGGACGACTTCCACCACCTGATGGAACTCTACGGCGAAGTGCACGACTTCGAGTCCGAGGTCTACCGCCAGGACGGCTCGCGCCTCTGGATCTCGGAAAACGCCCACATCGTGCGCGGCCCCGAGGGCGAGTTCATCTGCTACGAGGGCACGGTGCAGGACATCTCCGAGCGCAAGCGCTACCAGCGGGAGCTGGAATACCAGGCCAGCCACGACCTGCTGACCGGCCTGTCCAACCGGGCCCTGCTCCAGGACCGCATCGGCCAGGGCATCGCCCGCGCCGCCGAGCTGGAGCGCCGGCTCGCCCTGGTGTTCCTCGACCTGGACAACTTCAAGCTCATCAACGACAGCCTCGGCCACGCCGCCGGCGACGAGCTGCTCAAGCAGATCGCCGGACGCCTCAGGGGCAGCCTGCACGAGTCCGACACGGTGGCGCGCCTGGGCGGCGACGAGTTCGTGCTGCTGCTCAACGACCACCAGCAGCCCGGCACGGTGATCACCGTGCTGGAACACGTGCTGCAGGAGATCGGCCGGCCGGTGCGCCTCGCCGGGCGCGATTTCCACATCGGCGCCAGCCTGGGCGTGGCGCTGTATCCCGACGACGGCAAAGACGCGCAGACCCTGCTCAAGCACGCCGACGCCGCCATGTACGCGGCCAAGGGGCGCGGCCGCAACAACTTCCAGTTCTTCACCCACGAACTCAACCGTCTCGCCAACGAACGGCTGACCGTCGAGACCGCCATGCGCGGCGCCCTGGAGCGCGACGAGTTCGACGTGCACTACCAGCCCAAGGTCGACCACCGCCGGCGGATCATCGGCGTCGAGGCGCTGGCGCGCTGGTTCCACCCGGAACTCGGCACCGTCACCCCGGACCGCTTCATCCCCATCGCCGAGGAGGCCGGGCTGATCCTGCCGCTCACCACCGCCATCCTGCGCCGCGCCTTCGCCGCCGCACGGCAGTGGAACCGGGAGCGCCAGACGCCGCTGCGCCTGGCGGTGAACCTGTCGCCGCAGCTGTTCCTCGGCGAGGACATCGTGCCCCACATCGCCGGCCTGCTGAGCGAGGCGCAGCTGCCGGCCTCTCTGGTCGAGCTGGAGATCACCGAGAACGTCTTCCTCGGCGACGGCGAGCGCGCCATCGCCATTCTCCGCGGCTTCAAGGCGCTCGGCTGCAGCCTGGCCATGGACGACTTCGGCACCGGCTATTCGTCCCTCGGCTACCTGCGCCGCTTCCCCCTGGACATCATCAAGATCGACCGCTCGCTGGTCACCGGCATCGAGCACGAGGGCGATGAGGCCATGATCGCCCGCGCCGCCATCTCCCTCGGCCAGAGCCTGCTCAAGACCGTGGTCGCCGAAGGCGTGGAGAACCAGGCGCAGTTCGACTTCCTCCGCGAGCAGGGCTGCGACGAGTTCCAGGGCTATCTGCTCTCGCGTCCCCTGCCCTACGCGGACTTCGCGCGCCTGCTCGACGCGGAGACCGACCGCTCGCCCGCCGCCGCCTGACGCCCGCCTTTTCCGGAACGACAGTCGCAAACCCGACAATGTCGCACTCGCCGCCCCGGCCGATCGCCCGCAGCCCGCATGGCGCGCGGGCCGGGGCAGTGGTACTAGTCTTGCAAAATTCCCCCGGACTACCCGAGTGTGCCCATTCATGCCGATCCAGATAGCCGATTCCGCCGCCGACCTGGCGGTCGTGCGGGACTACCACCAGCGCACCAAGCACCGCTTCGAAGCCTATGCGGCCGGCCCCGGCACCCTGGACTGGGACGAGCAGCCGGCGCCGTTCCGCCATTTCGTCGGCGCCCCCCAGGTGCGGCTGCCGCGCCTGTCCCGGCAGGCCCCCGACACGGCCCTGCAGCGCGCCCTGCAGCGGCCGTTCGCCGCACTCGACGAACCGGGCCTGGCGCCCCTGCCGCCCGACCTGGAGAGCATCGGCGCCCTGCTGCAGCTGTCGCTCGGACTGACCGCCTGGAAAAGCTACGGCCCGGACCGCTGGGCGGTACGCGCCAATCCCTCCAGCGGCAATCTGCACCCGACCGAGGCCTACCTGCTGCTCGCCGGCATCGACGGCCTGGCCGACGGGCTCTACCACTACCGGCCGGAAGACCATGCCCTCGAACTGCGCGCCGCCCACATGGCCGCCGGTGGCGGCCCGCGCCTGGCCATCCTGCTGACCTCGGTGATGTGGCGCGAAGCCTGGAAGTACGGCGAGCGCGCCTTCCGCTACTGCCAGCTGGACACCGGCCATGCCGCCGGCGCCCTGCGCTATGCCGCCGCGAGCCTCGGCTGGCGGCTGGCCGAGCAGCCGCAGGTGGGCAGCGATACCCTGGCGCGGCTGGCCGGCATCGACCGGCTGGCGGAATTCCCGGCCCGGCGCCGCGCCGAGACGGAGGTGGAGGAAGCGGAGATCCTGCTGGCGGTGGGCTTCGACGCGGCAGCGCCAACCCCGCTGGCGCCCGCCGAACTGTGCGCCCTGGCCGAGACCGCCCGCTGGCACGGTATGGCTTCGACCATCGACCGCCATCCCATGTACGGCTGGCCGGTGATCGCCGAGGTGGCACGGGCCACCCGCCGCGCCGACGGCCAGCCGCAAGCGCCCGCCGCCCTGCCGCCGGCCCCGCCGCGGCCGGCCGGCATGGCGCAGAAGCCGGTGCGCCAGCTGCTGAGCGAGCGGCGCAGCGCCCAGCGCTTCGACCACCGCCACGTCATGCCCCTCGCCCAGTTCGCGGCCATCCTCGCCCGCCTGCTGCCGGCCGCCGGCCTGCCCTGGGATACCTTCGGCGAAACGCCGCGCGCGGCGCTGGCGCTGTTCGTCTCGCGGGTCGAGGGATTGCAGCCGGGCCTCTATCTGCTGCCGCGCAGCAAGGCCCAGCAGGTCGCCCTGCTCAAACTGCTGGGCGAGCGCTTCCAGCCCGAGCCGGTGCCCGGCGTCGACGGGCTGCTACGCCTGAGCCTCTTCGAGCCCGCCGTGCTGCAGCGCATCGCCCGCGGCCTGCACTGCCACCAGGAACTGGCCGCCAACGCCTGCTTCGCCCTCGGCATGCTCAGCGAATTCGACGCGGCCCTGGCCGGCGGCCCGGCCGCTTACCGGAGCCTGTACCGCGAGGCCGGGCTGATCGGCCAGGCGCTCTATCTCGAGGCCGAGGCCCAGGGCCTGCGCGGCACCGGCATCGGCTGCTTCTTCGACGACCCGGTGCACGACCTACTCGGCCTGGCCGGCAGCGCCTGGCAGAGCCTCTATCACTTCACCGTCGGCCGGCCGCTGGACGACCCGCGCATCGAGTCCGCCCCGGCCTATGCCGACGACCCTTCCCCCCGATGACGGCGGAGATACCCATGGCGACAACCGAACGGATTCCCTACCAATGCCTCTCCGCGGCCGAGGCCGCAGCCCTGATCCGCGCCGAACCCGACCTCAAGCTGTTCGACGTGCGCGACCTGCACAGCTACCAGCAGGAGCACCTGGACGGCGCCATGCACCTCTCCGAGGACCGCCTGCCGCTCTGGCTTGGCCGCCTGCCGAAGGAGGCCCCGGTGCTGGTCTACTGCTACCACGGCAATTCCAGCAAGACCTTCGCCCAGACGTTCAGCGACTTCCGCTTCGCCCGCGTCTACAGCGTCGACGGCGGCTACCGGCCGCTGGCCACCGCCCTGGCCGCACCGGCCGCGCCGGAGCCGACCGCCGACCTCAGCCCGGCCCTGGCGGCCTTCCTCCTCGACTGGGACTTCGATCCCAAGGACCTCAACGCCAGGCGCCTGCACGGCCTGACCCCGTTGATGCGCGCCGCGCTGCAGGGCCAGGGCGAGATCGTCCGGGAACTGCTGGCCCTCGGCGTCGACCTCCACGCCCGCAATGACGACGGCAACACCGCCCTCTGGCTGGCCTGCGTGTCCCGCGACGCCGGCCTCGTGCGCGAGCTGATCGCCGCCGGCATCGAGCTGGACAACCGCAACGACGCCGGCTCCACCGCGCTGATGTACACCGCCTCCAGCGACCGCCCGGAGCTGCTCGAACTGCTGCTCGAGGCCGGTGCCGATCCGCAGGTGCGCAACTTCGACGACATGCGCGCGGTGGAGCTGGCGGCCTCGCGGGCCTGCCTGAAGCTGCTCCGGCATACCGCCGCATGACCGCCTTCCCGCTGAAGCTGGCGGTGGCCAGCAAGGAAGGCCGGGCGATCAGCGAGCACTTCGGCCACGCCAAGCGCTTCGCCATTTACGCGGTCGCACCGGACAGCTGCCGCCTGCTGGAAACCCGCGAGGTGGAGCACTACTGCCTGGGCAACAGCTCCAGCCAGAGCGCCATGGCCGGCATCCTCGAAGCGATCAGGGACTGCCAGGCGGTGTTCGTCGCCAAGATCGGCGACGGGCCGACGGAGAAACTGGCGGCCATCGGCGTGCGCGCCGTCTCGGGCTACGCCTGGGAAGCCATCGAGGAGTCCCTGCTCGACTACGCCCGACGCCTCGCCGCCGGCGAGGTCCCGGCATGACGCCCGCGCAGGTCGCCGACTGGCTGCGGGCCAATCCCCTGACGCCGATCCAGGTGGACTGCGCCACGGCGGTGATGCTCAAGATCCTCGACGGCAAATGCAAGATGCGTCCGACCGAGAAGCAGGTCATGGCGCTGCTCTACGACGCGATCCGAACGCAGCCGGGCGAACGCCTGGATCCCGCCGTGCACGAGCTGATCCGGGAGGCTCGCGCGCGGCTCGACGACGCCATGAGGGAGCGCGTCTACGAGCAGCGCGTGCTGGCCGAAACGGTCATCTCGCGGCCGGTGATGAAAGGCTTCAAGGCAGCGATCCGCGAACGGGGTCTGCTCAACCCCCGGCACGATCAGGAGGAAGCCGACTGATGAAGTTCTACATGACGCCCGGTTCCTGCAGCACGGGCATCCACATCCTGCTGGAAGAACTGGAGCTGGTGTTCGAAGCCCATGTCGTCAACCTGCCGGCCGGCGACCACCTCAAGCCGGAATACCTGGCGATCAACCCCAAGGGCACCATCCCCAGCCTGGTGCTGGACGACGGCAGCCCCCTCACCGACTTCCAGTCCATCGCCTGGTGGCTGGCCTGCAACTACCCGCGCGGCAAGCTGCTGCCGGAAACCACCGAGGCCGAGACGCGGGTGCGCGAGGTGATGGAGTACGTCACCCAGCACCTGCACGGCCAGGGCTTCACCCGCATTTTCACCACCGAGCGCTACAGCGCCGACCCGGCCGAGCACGCCGCGATCCGGACCCGCGGCCGGGAGATCGTCGACCGGGGCTTCGCCGGGCTGGACCCGCGGCTGGCCGGGCAGGAATACGTCACCGGGCGCTTCGGCATCGCCGACTGCGCGCTGTTCTACGTCGAGTTCTGGGCCCAGCGCATCGGCATCCCCCTGCCGCCCAACTGCCGCGACCACTACCGGCGGCTGCTGCAGCGCCGGGCGGTGCGCCAGGTGCTCGAGGAAGAGGGCTACCGCTCGCTGCTCTAGCGGGCCCTGGCGATCAGCCGGGAGGTCCGGGCGTTGCGCAGGATCAGCCGGTCCGCGGCGGATGGGGTCCGCTCCGCTTCCCGGCGGGCGGCGAGGATTTTGTCGTGGTGCGGCGACTTGCTGCACACCGGGTCGGCGTTGCTGGCGTCGCCGCTGAGCAGGAAGGCCTGGCAGCGGCAGCCGCCGAAGTCCCGCTCCCGCTCGGCGCAGGAGCGGCAGGGCTCGGGCATCCAGTCGAAGCCGCGGAAGCGGTTGAAGGCGGGGGAGTCGTACCAGATGTGCTTCAGGCCGTATTCGCGCACGTTGGGAAATTCGAGGGGCAACTGCCGCGCGCTGTGGCAGGGCAGCGCGGTGCCGTCCGGGGCGATGGCGAGGAACAGGCTGCCCCAGCCGTGCATACAGGCCTTGGGCCGCTCCTCGTGGTAGTCCGGGACGACGAAGATCAGCCTGCACGGATGCCGCCGCGCCGCCAGCTTCGCCCGCCACTCGCCGGTGATGCGCTCGGCCCGCGCCAGCTGCTCCCGGCTCGGCAGGAGCCCGGCGCGGTTGAGCCGAGCCCAGCCGTAGAACTGGCAGGTGGCGAGCTCGACGGCATCGGCCTCCAGCTCCAGGCACAGCTCGATGATGCGGCCGATGTCGTCGATGTTGTGCCGGTGGACGACGACGTTGAGCACCATGGGCAAGCCGCGGGCCCTGACCGCGCGGGCCATGGCCAGCTTGCGGGCGAAGGCCCGGCGCGAACCGGCAAGGCGGTCGTTCAGCGCCTCGTCGGCGGCCTGCAGGCTGATCTGGACGTGATCCAGGCCGGCCGCGGCGAAGGCGTCCAGGCGCGCTTCGCCCAGGCCGATGCCGGAGGTGATCAGGTTGGTGTAATAGCCGAGCTCATGGGCAGCCCGGATCAGCTCGACCAGGTCCCGGCGCAGCAGCGGTTCGCCGCCGGAGAAGCCGAGCTGCGCCGCGCCCAGCTCGCGGGCCTGGCGCAACGCCTCGATCCACTGCGCGGTGGACAGCTCCTCGCCCTGGCCGGCGAAATCCAGCGGGTTGGAGCAATACGGGCACTGCAGCGGGCAGCGGTAGGTCAGCTCGGCCAGCAGCCAGAGCGGCGGGCCAGGCGCGAAAGCGGGCTCAGCGCAGTTCGATCCAGAAGCGTTCACGGGCCACCTCCAGGAATTCCAGGATGTCCGCCTCGATGCCCCCGGCCTCGGGGAAGCGCCGGGCCAGTTCGTCGACGATGGCGGCGACGCTGCGCCGGCCGTCCACCCGTTCGAGGATCGCCCCGGCGCTGTCGTTGAGCCGGACCATGCCCTCGGGGTAGAGCAGCACGTGGCAGCCCTGCGCCGGCTCCCACTGGAAGCGGAAACCGCGGCGCAGCGCCGGGACCTTGTCCAGGCGTTCGTCGTGCGCGCTCACGGGGCGATCCCCCGGTGCCAGACACGCTCGGCGGTCACCGTGTGGTACGGCGGGCGGCCCAGTTCGTAGGCCATGCTCAGGGCGTCGAGCAGGCTCCAGAGCACGTCCAGCTTGAACTGCAGGATCTCCAGCATGCGCTCCTGGGACTCGCGGCTGCGACAGTGCTCGAGGACGATGCGCAGGCCGTGCCCGGCGTCCCGGCGCGCCTCGCCCAGGCGGCGGCGGAAGTAGTCGTAGCCGCCCGGCTCGATCCAGGGGTAGTGGCGCGGCCAGCCGTCCAGGCGCGACTGGTGGATCTGCGGGGCGAACAGCTCGGTCAGCGAGCTGCCGGCGGCCTCCTGCCAGCTGGCGCGGCGGGCGAAATCGACGTAGGCGTCGACGGCGAAGCGCACGCCGGGCAGCACCAGCTCCTCGGACAGCACCTGCCCGCGCTCCAGGCCGACCGCCTCGGCCAGGCGCAGCCAGGCCTCGATGCCGCCCTCGCCCTCCTGCGCGCCGTCCTGCTCGAGGATGCGCCGCAGCCACTGGCGGCGGACCGTGCGGTCCGGGCAGTTGGCGAGGATCGCCGCATCCTTCGTCGGGATGTTGCGCTGATAGTAATAGCGGTTGGCCACCCAGCCACGGATCTGCTCGCGGCTGGCGCGGCCCTCGTGCATGGCGCGATGGAAGGGATGGTGAATGTGGTAGCAGGCTCCCTTGGCGCGCAGCGCCTGCTCGAATTCGGCGGGGCTCATGGCGGTCGTGCCCATGTCGGCTCCTGTGGCCAGGGGTGCGCGGACGCACCGGGGTTCGCTGGCGGCCGGGCCGCCGCGCCTACAGCTCGATGCTCATGCCGTCCCAGGCCACCTCGATGCCCCGCCGGTCGAGGAGCGCCCGCTCGGCGGAGGCCTCGTCCAGGATCGGGTTGGTGTTGTTGATGTGAACGAGCACCCGGCGCACCGCCGGCAGGGCTTCGAGCGCCTCCAGCAGGCCGCCCGGACCGCTCAGGGCCAGGTGGCCCATCTCGCTGCCGAGCCGGTCGCCGACGCCGCAGCGGCGCAGCTCGTCGTCGTGCCAGAAGGTACCGTCCAGCAGCAGGCAGTCGGCGCCGCGCAGGACTTCCCGCAGCGCCGCATCGACCCGGCCCAGGCCCGGGGCGTAGAACAGCCGGCCGCCGCTGCTCGCGTCCTCGACCAGCAGGCCGAGGCTGTCGCCCGGCTGCGGGGCCCGTCGGCGCGGCGAATACGGCGGCGCGGCGCTGCCCAGCGGCACCGGCGTGAAGCGCAGGGCCGGGCAGGCCGGCACGCGGAACGGGCCGTCCGGGGCGATGGGGCGCCAGCGCAGGCCGCCGTTCCAATGCGCGAGCAGGGCGAACAGCGGGAAGCCGTCGCTGAGGTCGCGGTGGACCGCCTCGCTGCACCAGACGTCCAGGGGACAGCCCTCGCGCAGGCTCAGCAGGCCCGCCGCATGGTCGATCTGCCCGTCCAGCAGCACGACCGCGCCGATCGCCGTGTCGCGCGGCCGGCGCGCCGGCTGCAGGGCCGGGAAGGACGCCAGCTGGGCGCGGATATCCGGCGAGGCGTTGCACAGCACCCAGGCCGCGCCGTCGTCGGACAGGGCGACGGACGACTGGGTGCGCGGCCGGGCGTTCAGCCGCCCCTCGCGCAGGCCCCGGCAGTTGCGGCAGTTGCAGTTCCACTGGGGAAAGCCACCGCCGGCAGCGGAGCCGAGCACCCGGACGAGCACGGCAGGCGCGCCGGCGCTCAGCGGTTGGCGACGTAGAGGGTGACTTCGAAGCCGATGCGCAGATCGACGAACGCGGGTTTGCTCCACATGGCGGATCTCCTCCTGCTGGCCGTCGGCCCGGCGGTTTCCGGCACCGACTCACACAGGAAAGCATTAGTCGGCCCGGCGGTTCTCTTCAACGCCGCGCCGACGGAGCGTCCCTCGCCGCGCCGGCCTCAGCGACGCCGCCAGCCCGGCGGGGGCGGCGCGTTGGCCAGGGCGCACCAGCCGCCCGCCGCGGCGCGCAGGGCCGCCAGCTGGCGCACCGCCTCGTCCCGGCGCAGGCGCTCCAGCGCCGCCCGCACCCGTTCGGGATGGCCCGTGTCCCGGCCAGCCAGACGGGCCTGCCAGGCCCATTCCGCCAGCTCGTGCGGGCTGGAGGCGGCATCGGCCAGGCGCGCCACCAGCCGGGCCTTTTCCTCGGCCAAGGGCGCCGCTTCGAGGGCCTGCAGCCATGCCTGCCGTTCGTCGAGAAAGGCCTCGACATGGGCGAGGAGCTGCCCGACCGACGCGCTCGGCGACTGCACGGCGAAGAGGATGCCACTCCGCCCGCCGACCTGGCGAAAGCTGCAGGACACCGCATAGCCCAGCTGCAGTTCGCCACGCAGCCGTTGGTAGAACGCCCCCTCCATCAGCTGCGCCAGCAGACGCCAGGCGGCCTCGGTAGCCGGCGCGGACGACGGCAGCGGACAGAACAGCAGCAGGGCGCTTTCGCCCGAATCCGCCGCCTGCCACCAGCGCAGGCCGGCGTCCGGCGCGAGCCCGGCCGAATCGCCGCGCACCGGCTGGCCGGGGAGTCTTGCCAGGGCCGCCTGCAGCCGGCCGCTCGACGCCGCCGGCAGGCCCGCGGCCAGGCCGTCCCAGCGGGCGCCATGCCAGGCCCGGGCCAGATCCTGCGGCCGGGACGCCGCGGCGGACTCGGCCGTCCAGAACTGAGGTAGGCGCCGGAGCAGCCGGCGGATCGGCATCTCGCCGCCGTCGCCCGCCTCGTCCGCCTGCCGCCGCAGCGCCTCGGCCAGCGCCGCCCGGGGCGGCGCGCGCAGCAGCCCGGCGAGTGCACCCAGAACCTGCGGCAGCAGGTCCGCCGGACCGTGGAGCTGCAGGCTCCAGCCGCCCTCGCCGTCTTCGAAGCGCGACTCGACGCCGGCCTGCCGCGCCGCCCAGAGCGTCGGGCGCAATGCCGCGCCGAGCGCCCGCCAGAGCCCCGGCGGCGTTTCGGCCAGGCGCCAGCGCAGGAACAGGGCGCCCGGCCCGGGCGTATCGCCCCGCTCCAGACAGCGCAGGGCCGGGTCGATGGCGGCCGCCGGCAGCGCCGCGGGAGCCGGCCGCAGCCAGGGATTGGGTTCCGGCTGGCGCCAGCGCCACCGCCGGGGTTCGGCCCGCGGCGGCACCTCGCCGTCCAGCCGCAGGGGAAAGCCGCCCGCCTGCCGGGGCTCGCAGGGCCGCCGGTCGCAGGTCAGCACTAGGGGCCGCAGGCGCCGCATCTGCCCGAGCAGCGCCGACAGGGCCTGGCGCACGGCGGCCTCGGCGGTCGCCGCCGACCAGGCCCCCGGCTCCGCCCAGTAGCGCACCCGCTCCAGCGGCCCCAGGCACGACAGCTGTCGCTGCCGGCTCCGGCGGTATTCGTCCCAGCACCGATGCCAGTCGGCCGCTTCGGCGAAGAAGCGCAGCCAGTCGCAGACCGCCTCGACCAACGCCGCCCGCGCCGACAGCCCCGTTTCCGTCAGCTCCAGGCCGATCGCCACCAGCCCCTGGCCGGCGAACCGGTACGGCGTGCGCAGATCGATCGCCTCGCACCAGCCCGCCTCGCGCAGCCGGCTGGCCAGGCCGCCGGGCGCCTCGCCGGTCAGTCGGTCGGCGAGCAGGTCCAGTGCCGCTTCGCCGCCCGCCGGCAGGTGTTCGACGGCGAAGGCCAGTTCCAGGCGCGGCCGTCCGTCGCTCTGCAGGCGCAGCCAGCGCCCGGCCGTCAGCCCCAGCGGCGGCGGCCGGCGCTCCACCCAGGGCGCGCGGGCCAGCCGGCATTCGGTCGCCCGCAGCAAGTCTGCCAGCGCCGCCGGCCGCTGCGGGGCGGCGAGCAGCAGCTCGCTCTGCCCGGCCTGGTAGAAGCGCCGGTGATGCTCCCGCAGCGCCCGCTGGAAGGCCGGCCGCTCCACTGGCAGGGTCGCGCGGTTGCCGGCATGGAAGGCGCCGAACGGATGGGGCGCCGCCAGGGCGGTGCCGAGCGCCGCGTCGCACAGGGTCTCCCGCTCGGCACCGCGGGCCTGGAACTCGGCCTGCAGCACCTCGCGCTCGGCGAGCTGCGCATCGATGTCGAGCAGCGGCCGGGCGAGCATGTCCAGCAGGCGCCCGAGGGCTTCGCCGAGCAGATCGGCCGGCACCTCGAAGAGGAAGTCGGTATGCCGCTCGCGGGTCGAGGCGTTGAGCCGGCCGCCGCAGCCCCGGACGAAGGCCATGAGGCTCCGTGCCTGCGGATAGGCGCGGCTGCCGAGAAATAGCAGGTGCTCGAGAAAGTGCGCCAGCCCCGGATACTCCGCCGGCTCGTCGTGGGAGCCGGCTCCCACGCGCAGCAGCGCCGCCGCCCGCGAACCGGGCGGCAGGGCGATCAGCCGGCCGCGCTGCCCGCCGGGCAGGGCCAGCGGCAGCGGCGGCCGCACGGGGTCGATGGGCGGCGGGCGCATTTGCGGGTGTATGAAAAACGACCAGAAGGCATCATAGCAGCCGATCGCCGCGCCACCCGGGCGCGGCTGCGTCCGCCACCGATCCGCCGACGATTGCCAAGCCGGGCGGCCTGTGGATAAGTACAGCGTTTTTTGCCTTCGGACCCGACATGCAGGACCTCGAACCCGGCGAGCGCCCGCCGCGCCAGTCCCTGGAAAACCCCTTCTACTACCTGGAGAACTTCCAGCAGGTGCTGGACTGGGTCGGCGTGCGCCACGGCGATCTGCTGGACGAGGCCGAGCGCGCCTTCCTCGACCGCTTCCCGCGACTGCCCCGCGCCTCCCGCGCCCTGCTGGTGCGCATGGCGATGCGCAAGGGCCGGCTGTTCCGCGCCGGCAAGCTGCGCTACGCGGAGATCGGCTGCCCGCTGGAAGCCGCCGCGCCACTGATCGCCGAAGGCTGGGTCGAGGCGGCGCCGGCGCTCGGCCTCGACGAGCTGTTCGGTCTGCTGACCAAGGGCGAGATCGCCCAGGCCTTCGGCCTGCCGGCGAAGCTGCGCAAGGACGAGCTGCGCGCCGCCCTGGCCGCCGAAGCAGAGCCGCCGCGACCGCTGGCCGAATGGTGCCCGGCGCTGCCGGAGCGGGTCCTGGGCCTGGCCATCGACGGACTCTGCGAGCGCCTGCGCCTGATGTTCTTCGGCAACCTGCGGCAGGACTGGAGCGAGTTCGTCCTCGCCGACCTCGGGATCTACCGCTACGAACAGGTGCCCTTCTCCGCCGAGTCGCGGGCCTTCCACAGCCGCCGGGAGCTGGACGACTACCTGCACCTGCAGCGCTGCCGCGAGCGCTTCGAGGCCGGCGCGGCGCCGGACGCGGTGCTGGCGGGGATCCCCGCCGAACCCTACGCCAACCCCTGGCTGGAGCGGCGGCGCGGCAAGCTGCTGTTCCGCCTGGCCCAGCAGCACGAGCGCGACGGCAACTGGCCGGAAGCCCTGCGCCTGCACGCCGGCAACCGCTACCCGGAGGCGCGCCAGCGCTGCATCCGCATGCTGGAGCGCTGCGCTCAGGTCGAGGCGGCGCTGGAGCTGGCCCTGGCGGCCGAGGCCGCGCCGGAGAGCGAGGCCGAAGCCCAGCAGCTGGAGCGCCTGCTGCCGCGCCTGCGCCGCGCCCTGGGCCAGCCGCCCGTCCCCCGCCGCGCCGCGCGCCGCGTCGAGCGCCTGGATCTGCGCCTGCCACAGCCGGCAGCCGGCGTGGAATGGGCGGTACGCGAGCACCTCGACCGGCCGGAGGCGCCGGTGCACTACGTGGAGAACACCCTGCTCAACTCGCTGCTCGGCCTGCTCTGCTGGGAGGCGATCTTCGCCCCGCTGCCGGGCGCCTTCTTCCACCCCTTCCACAGCGGCCCGGCCGACCTGACCCGGCCGGACTTCGCCGAGCGCCGCCGCGAGCCGTTCGAGCGCTGCCTGGCGCGCCTGGACGACGGCAGCCACCACGAGGCCATCCTGCGTACCTTCGCCGAGAAACACGGCCTCCAGTCGCCCTTCGTCGCCTGGGGCCTGCTCGACGAACCCCTGCTGCGCCAGGCCCTGGCCTGCATCCCGGCGCGGCACCTGCGGCTGGTCTTCGAACGCCTGCTGCGCGACGTCAAGGCCAACCGCTCGGGCCTGCCGGACCTGATCCAGTTCTGGCCGGAGGAGGCGCGCTACCGGATGATCGAGGTGAAGGGGCCCGGCGACCGTCTGCAGGACAACCAGTGCCGCTGGCTGGACTACGCCCTGGAGCACGGCATTCCCGTGGCGGTGTGCTACGTGCAGTGGGCGGAGGAGCCGCGGTGAGCTACCGGGTGGCGGTGCGCAGCCTCTGCGAGTTCACTGCCAAGCAGGGCGATCTGGACCTGCGCTTCACCCCCTCGCCCAGCGCCCAGGAAGGCATCGTCGGCCATGGCCTGGTGACCGGGCGGCGCGGTGCAGGCTACGAGCGCGAGGTCGCGCTGGAGGGCCGCTACGGGGAACTCCTGGTGCGCGGCCGCGCCGACGGCTACGACCCCGCGCTCAACCGCCTGGAGGAGATCAAGACCTATCGGGGTGACCTGGCCCGCCAGCCGGCCAACCATCGCGCGCTGCACTGGGCCCAGGCCAGGGTCTACGGCTGGCTGCTGTGCCGGAGCCGCAACCTGCCCGCCATCGAGCTGGCGCTGGTCTACTTCGACGTGGCCAGCCAGAAGGAAACCCTGCTTCTGGAGCGCCGCGATGCCGAAGAGCTGCGCGCTTTCTTCGAGGCCCAGTGCCAGGCCTTCCTCACCTGGGCGGAACAGGAGCTGGCGCACCGCGAGGCCCGCGACCGGGCCCTCGCCGAACTGCGCTTCCCCTACCCCAACTTCCGCCCGGGCCAGCGCCAGCTCGCCGAGGCCGTGTACAAGGCCGCCTGCACCGGCACCCACCTGATGGCCCAGGCGCCCACCGGCATCGGCAAGACCCTGGCCACCCTGTTCCCGCAGCTCAAGGCCTGCCCCGGACAGAAACTGGACAAGCTGTTCTTCCTCGCCGCCAAGACCTCCGGCCGGCGCCTGGCGCTGGATGCGCTGGCCACCCTCGGCCGCGGCCGGCCGCTGCGGGTGCTGGAGCTGACGGCGCGGGACAAGGCCTGCGAGCATCCGGATCTCGCCTGCCACGGCGAGTCCTGCCCCCTGGCCCGCGGCTTCTACGACCGCCTGCCGGAGGCTCGCGCCGCAGCCCTGGAGACGCCCTTCCTCGACCAGGCCCGGCTGCGCGAGGTGGCCCAGGCCCACCGGGTCTGCCCCTACTACCTGGGCCAGGAACTGGCGCGCTGGGTCGACGTGACGGTCGGCGACTACAACTACTACTTCGACCTGACCGCCCTGCTCCACGGCCTGACCCAGGCCAACCAGTGGCGCGTCGGCGTGCTGGTGGACGAGGCCCACAACCTGCTGGAGCGCGGCCGCGGCATGTACAGCGCCGAGCTGGACCAGCGCGACCTGCGCGCCGCCCGCCGTCAGGCCCCGGCCGAACTGAAGAAGCCGCTGGAGCGCATCCAGCGCGCCTGGAGCGCCCTCGCCCGCGAGCAGGTCCGGCCCTACGAGGTGAAGGAAGAGCTGCCCGGCAAGCTGCTCGCCGCCCTGCAGCAGGCCATCGGCGCGATCAACGACTTCCTTGCCGACGCCCCGGCCGGGCTGGACGTCGAACTGCAGGCCTTCTACTTCGACATGCTGCAGTTCTGCCGCCTGGCCGAGCTGTTCGACCGCCATTCGCTGTTCGACTGCAGCCTGCTGCCGCCGGATCGCCGGGGCCGTGCCGCTTCCCGGCTGTGCCTGCGCAACGTGCTGCCGGCGCCCTTCCTCGCCCCGCGCTTGGCCCAGGCGCGCTCCGCCGTGCTGTTCTCCGCCACCCTGAGCCCGCGCCGGTTCTATGCCGACACCCTGGGCCTGCCGACCAACAGCGTCTGGCTGGAGGCGGACTCGCCGTTTCGCGCCGAGCAGCTCAGCGTGCGCATCGCCCGGCACATCTCCACCCGCTACGGCGACCGCGCCGCCTCCCTGGAACCCATCGTCGAGCTGCTGGCCCGCCAGTACCGGGAGCGTCCCGGCAACTACCTGGCGTTCTTCAGCAGCTTCGACTACCTGCGGCAGGTCAGCGCCCTGCTGGCCGAGCGCCATCCGGACATCCCGTTCTGGGAGCAGACCCGCAGCATGGAGGAGGACGCGCGCCAGGCCTTCATCGAGCGCTTCCAGGCGGGCGGGCGCGGCATCGGCTTCGCCGTGCTCGGCGGGGCCTTCGGCGAGGGCATCGACCTGCCCGGCGAGCGGCTGATCGGCGCCTTCATCGCCACCCTCGGCCTGCCCCAGGTCAACCCGGTGAACGAGGAGTTCAAGACGCGGCTGGCGGCGCTGTTCGGCAGCGGCTACGACTACGCCTACCTCTACCCCGGCCTGCAGAAGGTGGTGCAGGCCGCCGGCCGGGTCATCCGCACGCCGCAGGACGAGGGCGTGGTGCACCTGATCGACGACCGCTTCGCCCGCCCCCAAGTCCGCCGCCTGCTGCCGTCCTGGTGGCGGATCGAGGAGGACGCTCAGCTCACCTGCAGCAGCTCGTCCCAGCACGTGGTGTAGCGCTGGGACATCAGCTCGCGGCGCATCGCCCACGCCGGCTCGGCCGGCACTCGCCCCAGGCGGATGCTGCCGCGGCCCTGGCGGGCGTTGATCCGGTCGATCGTCGCCATCAGGCGGTCGGCGCCGGGACGGGGGCGCGGAGCGAAGAGGTCGCCGGTGAACTCGCCGCGCCGGCGCAGGTCCAGCAGCAGGACCTCGGCCTTGCTGTAGGCGAAGCCGGGCCGGTAGATCGCCTCGAGGCCGCGCAGTGCGGCGTCGACCAGCACCCGGGTGTCGTCGGTGGGATACGGCAACGGACAGGGCATGACGCCGCAGTAGCGGGGCTCGCCGGGAGCGTGCATGCCGGTGCGGATCGCCACCTGCAGGGCGCCGGCCAGCGAGCCCTGGCGGCGCAGCTTCTCCGCCGCGGTGGAGGCGTAGCTCGCCAGCGCCTCGCGGATCGGCGCCAGCTCGTGCAGGCGCCGGCCGAACATGCGCGAGGTGCAGATCGTCTGCCGCGGCGCCGCCTCCTCCAGTTCCAGGCAGGGAATGCCGCGCAGCTCCCGGGCGGTCTTCTCCAGGACCACGCTGAAGTGGCGGCGCAGGGTCGCCGGCTCGAAGTGCGCCAGGTCCCAGGCGCTGCGGATGCCCAGCGGCGCGAGCCGGGCGGACAGGCGCCGGCCCACGCCCCAGACCTCGCCCACCTCGGCGATCCGCAGGAGGCGTTCGCGCCTGAGCGGGTCGCGCAGGTCGACCACCCCGCCGCACTTGCCCCAGGTCTTCGCCGCCCAGTTGGCCAGCTTGGCCAGGGTCTTGGTCGGCCCGATGCCGACTCCTACCGGCAGGCCGGTCCAGCGCCAGACCCGCTCCCGCGCCCGCTGCCCGAGGGCCTCGAGATCGCCGGGCAGGCCCGCGAGGTCGGCGAAGGCCTCGTCGATGCTGTAGACCTCCACCTTGGGGAACAGGCCTTCCAGGGTCGCCATCACCCGTGCGCTCATCTCGCCGTAGAGCTCGTAGTTGGAGGAGAACACCGCCACGCCCCACTGCCGCAGGCGCTGCCGCCACTGGAAATACGGGGCGCCCATGGGGATGCCCAGGCGCTTGGCCTCGCGGGTGCGGGCGATCACGCAGCCGTCGTTGTTGCTCAGCACTACCACCGGCACGTCCTTGAGCCACGGCCGGTAGACCCGCTCGCAGGAGCAGTAGAAGGCATTGCAGTCGATCAGCGCATAGCTCATGGCCGGGCGTGGAAATGCAGGTTGCAGGTGACCACGCCCCAGACCTCCAGGCTGTCCGGCTCCACCGCGAGCGGCGCGTAGTCCGGGTTGGCCGGCACCAGCCAGAGCCCGCCCGCCGCGTCGCGGCGCAGGGTCTTGACCGTCAGCTCGCCGTGCACGTGGGCGATCACGATGCAGCCCGGCCGGGGCTCGAGGGAGCGGTCGACCACCAGGATGTCGCCGTCGTGGATGCCCGCCTCGATCATGCTGTCGCCCCGGACCCGGACCAGATAGGTGTGCGGGGCACGCAGGCCGACCAGATCGTCCAGCGACAGGCACTGCTCCTGGTAATCGCCGGCCGGCGAGGGGAAGCCCGCCGGCACCCAGGCCTCGTAGTAGACGGCGGGAGCGGTGGCAGGGTCGAGCCGTCCGATGATCTGTGCCTGCATGGGAAATCGCTCGCCGTTGACTGTATGCATATACAGATAGCAGACGGGCGCGGCCCCGGTCAATCGCAGCGGGCGATGCGTGGCTCTGCAGCGTCGCAGAGCGCCAGGGAAAGACAAAAACCCCCTAACTTCCGCCGGTATTCCGAAGAACTAACGCCCATGACTCCGCCAACTAAGGCAGACATACAAGCAGGCATCCAATAAATCGCCTCAAGTAATTAAAACTAAATAACGACATAACTCAGCGGCACTTCCATGAACTCATAACCGCCTAAAAAGACACACAAATAGTAACTTCATCGATAAAAACGCCTCCGTTCGTCAGAACTTCTCTTCCGCCAATCGAAGCCGGTTGAACTCCCAGCTTCACCTTTCCTCAGAGACTAGGACAGGTTCATTTAACCGCTGAACCCCGAACTATGGAATCTGTCTCCAACCATGAAGTGAGCAGTAACGGGAGAAGATGACATGCCTACGACCAAGAAAGGCGACAAAGGCGACATGAGCGTGCAGGAAGCCGGCCGCAAGGGCGGCAAGGCGACGTCCGCCACTCATGATCGCGAGTTCTATGAGGAAATAGGACACAAAGGCGGTACGAAGGGAGGCCCACGGGTGCGCGAGTTGATCGAGGAAGGGAAGAAATCGGAAGAAGGGAAATCCTGAAACGACCCCGCACCAACCTGATCGATAACTCCTGGAGGAAGTCCAAATGCCTACCAAATCCAAGAAGGGCAGCATGAGCGTCAGCGAAGCCGGGAAGATGGGCGGCGAAACCCGCAAGAATCAACTGGGCCCGGAAGGTTATTCCGAACTCGGCAAGAAAGGCGGTCAGCGGGTTCGCGAACTCATCGAAGAAGGCAAGAACTCCGAAAACAGCGAAAACACCGGAAGCTCGGGAAAGCAGTGAAAGATCGACGAGTGTCTCGGCCCTAGTTGATCGGGCAGGAGTACAGCTATGGCAGGTAAAGACAAGACGGAAAGAACGGAAACGGAAAAGCAGAGCAGCAAGGGAAACATGAGCGTCCGCGAAGCCGGACAGAAAGGCGGAGAAGCCACTTCCGCCACCCATGGCCACGAGTTCTACCAGGAGATCGGCCATAAAGGCGGAGAAGCCGGCGGCAAGAAGGGCGGACAACGCGTACGTGAACTCATCGAAGAAGGCAAGAAGTCGGAAGAAGGCGGCGGCGAAGAACGCTGACTTCCACGGATCGTCTTGAGCTTCAGGAGGTTGAGATGGCTGGCAAAGGTCATAAAGACGAGCAGCAACAACAGCCGCAAAAGGGCAGCATGAGCGTTCATGAGGCCGGGAAGATGGGCGGCGAAGCTCGCAAGGAACAACTAGGCCCCGAGGGTTATTCCGAACTCGGGAAGAAGGGCGGCGAAGCCCGCAAGGAACAGCTCGGTCCGGAAGGCTATTCGGAACTCGGCCACAAGGGCGGCGAAGCCCGCAAGGAGCAGCTCGGCCCGGAAGGCTATTCGGAACTCGGCCACAAGGGTGGCGAGGCCCGCAAGGAGCAGCTCGGCCCGGAAGGCTACTCCGAACTCGGCCATAAGGGCGGCCAGCGGGTTCGCGAGCTGGTCGAGGAAGGCAAGAAGCAGGAGCAGGAACACGGCGGCGGCAAGAAATAATCCGCCGCTCCCTGCGGGAATCGCCTGAGGAGTCACGGGCAAACGAGAAAAGCAACGGCGGGGAGACCAGTTCTCCCCGTATTGCTGTTCAGGGGTCCGGTTTCACTCCCGGCATTCGAAGACAGAGGTGAATCATGACCAGAGGTCTTGGCGGCCACTCCCCGTCCAACGTGTCCCATTATCTGAAGGGCATCGACTTTCCCGCCGACAAGGAGCATCTGCTCCAGCAGGCGAAGAAGAACGGCGCCGAAGCGGAAGTGCTGGACACCATCAAGCAGTTGCCGGAAGAGCAGTACGAAAGCATGGCCGACGTCATGAAGGGCTACGGCCAGGTGCACTGAACGCCGGAATCCGGCTCGACCCGATGCGCGGGCCCCGACGGGCCGGCGCATCGGACCGCTCCCCCCGCCAGACCGCCCGCCGCGGTCTCTCCCGTCACTCGCCGGAGCCATCGCCCAGTGGGCGGCGCAGGGTGAAGGCGCCGCGCAGCTCGCCGAGGGCGAAGCCGCGGGCCTGATCGCCCGGATAGCGCTGATCCAGCAGGGCGAGCAGATCCTTGTCGATGTTTTTGCCGTGGCAGGCCAGGCAGGGCTCGCCGGTGGCGATCGCCTGCATGTAGCGATACTCGCCGTCGACCACCTCGCCATGGCTCAGACCGGCGACCGGCTTGCCCGCCGCCGCCTCGCGGGCGAAACGCTCCAGCACCTCCCGTTCCCAGGTATCCGGCCGGTTGTTCGGATTGCGGACCTTGAGTGCCGTGCGGCCGATCGTCCAGGGCTGCCGGCTGTGCTTCTCGGCGATGGACGGCGCCAGGGCCTGGCAGGCCATGACCGCATTCTGCGGGCCGCCCTGGGCCATCGCCTGCTTGACGGTAGCCAGCAGTTCCTGGGCGAAGGGCGCTATCAGGGCCCTGGCCTGGGCCTGGTATTCCGCGTTCTGGGCGGGCTGGGCGAGCGCGAGCCCGCTGGCGAACGTCAGAGTGAGGGTCGTGAGCAAACGCATGGCCACCTCCTGGGGGCGTATGGGGAACATCCTGCCGGACAGGCTTGCCTGAGGCGCGCGCCCACGACCGACTTCCGTCGGGCCGGCAAACGCGCAGCTGTACAATTTACAATAAAACATATTAACTTCCAGGCATATGACTGAGCCGCTTCGCGGCTGCCCGACGGAGAACCCCATGACCCTAGACTGGGCGCACTTCACCCCCTGGTCGGCCCTTGCCGGCGGCGCGCTGATCGGCTTGGCCGCCAGCCTGTTCGTGACCTGCAACGGCCGTATCGCCGGCATCAGCGGCCTGCTCGGCAGCCTGCTGGAGCGTGGCGAAGGCGTCGGCGAGAAGACCCTGTTCCTGCTCGGCCTACTCGCCGCCCCGCTGCTCTGGCAGCTGTTCCGCGCGCTGCCGGAGATCGACTTCCAGACCGGCTGGGCGGGCCTGGTGCTCGCCGGACTGCTGGTGGGCGTCGGCACCCGCTACGGCTCCGGCTGCACCAGCGGGCACGGCGTCTGCGGCCTCTCGCGCCTGTCGCCGCGCTCCCTGGCGGCGACGCTGGCGTTCATGGCCAGCGGCTTCGCCACCGTGTTCGTCATGCGCCATCTGCTCGGAGGCTGACCATGCGCAAACTGACCGCCTTTCTGGCCGGCCTGGTGTTCGGCATCGGCCTGCTGCTGGCCGGCATGGCCGACCCGGCCAAGGTGCTCGGCTTCCTCGATCTCGCCGGCGCCTGGGACCCGTCGCTGGCGCTGGTGATGGGCGGCGCCATCGGCGTCGCCTTCCTGCCCTTTTCCTGGGCGAAGCGGCGGCAGCGCTCGCTGCTGGACGCGCCCATGCAGCTGCCGCAGAAGCGCGAGCTGGATCGTCGCCTGATCGCCGGCAGCCTGGTGTTCGGCATCGGCTGGGGCATCGCCGGCATCTGCCCCGGCCCGGCCGTGACGCTGCTGCTCAGCGGGCACTGGCAGCCCCTGTTGTTCGTCCTTTCCATGCTCGCCGGGATGCTGCTGTTCGCCGTGCTGGAGCGCCGGCGCGATCATTGACGGGAAACCGGCCGCTCGTCATCGCACAAGGCCAGCATCAAGGCGAAACAGTAATGTTGTTGCACGCTCCCGAGAGATGGATTCTGATGGACCGGCAATGCTCCGGCGGGTTCGTGCGCCCGTTGGGATCGCCGGAGCCATTGGAAGCCATCGGAAAAAGCAGTCAAAAAAGGGGAAGCTTCATGCACAAGCCTTCGCTCATCGCGGCAGGTGTATTACTGAGTGCCAACGCCTGGGCCGCAGCGCCTGCCAATGAGCCTATCCAGCCGATCCAGCCGGCCAAGATCGAGAATCCGGCCAAGGTGGAACTGGGCAAGCAGCTGTTCTTCGATCCACGCCTGTCCAAGTCCGGCTCCATTTCCTGCAACTCCTGCCACAACCTGTCCATGGGCGGCAGCGACAACCTGCCCACCTCCATCGGCCACAACTGGCAGAAAGGCCCGATCAACTCGCCGACCGTGCTGAACGCCGGCTACAACGTCAAGCAGTTCTGGGACGGCCGCGCCGCCGACCTCAAGGCCCAGGCCGGCGGTCCGATCGCCAATCCGGTGGAGATGGCCTCCAGCCATCAGCTGGCCGTGGACGTGCTGAGCTCGATCCCCCAGTACCGCGAGTCGTTCAAGCAGATCTACAAGACCGACCAGATCACCATCGATGCGGTGACCGACGCGATCGCCGAGTTCGAGAAGACCCTGGTCACCCCCAACTCCCGCTTCGACCGCTGGCTGCAGGGCGATGAGCAGGCGCTGACCCAGACCGAGCAGGCAGGCTACCAGCTGTTCAAGTCGGCGGGCTGCGTAGCCTGCCACAACGGCCCGGCGGTCGGCGGCGGCATGTTCATGAAGATGGGCCTCGTGCAGCCCTACCAGACCAGCAACCCGGCCAAGGGCGTCGCCGGCGTGACCGGCAAGGACAGCGATCTCAACGTGTTCAAGGTGCCAACCCTGCGCAACGTCGAGCTGACCTATCCCTACTTCCACGACGGCGCCTACTGGAAGCTGGAGGAAGCGGTCGACGTCATGGCCCGCGTGCAGCTCGGCCGCCAGCTGCAGGAGCAGGAGATCGGTCAGATCGCCGCCTTCCTGCGGACCCTGACCGGCGAGCAGCCGAGCTTCAAACTGCCGACCCTGCCGCCGTCCAGCGCGCAGACGGCGAAACCCCAGCCGTTCAACTGAACCCATCGGCGAGCCCTTCCCCGCGAGGGGCTCGCCGTTCCGGAGGAGATCGAGATGAAGAACGCCCATGACCTGGTCGCGGCCGCCAAGGCCCGCATCCGGGAGATCCCGCTGAGCGAGAGCGAATCGGCCATCCACGCGGCCGACGTACTGCTGGACGTGCGCGAGCCAGACGAATACCGGGCCGGACACATCGCCGGCGCGCTGAACATTCCGCGCGGGATGCTCGAATTCAAGATGTCCGGCACGCCCGAACTGGGCTCCCGCGACCTGAACATCCTGCTCTACTGCAAGGGCGGCGGCCGCGCCGCGCTGGCCGCCCAGACCCTGCAGGAGATGGGCTACCTGTCGGTCAGCTCGATCACCGGCGGCTTCGACGCCTGGGCCGCGGCAGGCAAGCCGGTGGATAAGCCGGCCCTGCCGTCCTTCGAATAGGCCCGCTCCTTCGGCTCAGAAGGAGTGGCTGTAGTAGAGCGCGTAGGATTCGATACCGTCGTTCGGCTCCTCGATCCCGGCGTTGGAATAGTGACTCGCCCGCAGGCCGATCCTGTGCCCGCCGGCGAGCCGGACACCGACGCCGATGCGATTCTCGAAATTGAAGGACGAGCCCAGCCGCTTGTCGCCCACGCGGGTCTTCGAGAAGAAGGCGACGCCGACGCCGAGCTCGACGAAGGGCTGGATGCTTCTGCCGGCGAACTGGTAGACGAATACCGGGCTCAGCGACAGCGAATGTGCCCCCGCGTAATCGCCCCCCTCCCAGTAGGTGTAGCCGGCATCCCAGTAGCCACCCACATGACCGAGGCCGGTCTTCCACCACGCCTGCCGCCAGTCGAGCGCCAGACCGACGCGATAGGTCATGTCGCCCTGGCCGGTGACGCCCACCGCGCCACCCAGCTCCAGTGCCCGGGCGCGGCCTGCCGCACCGAGCAGCAGGACAGCCACGACCGGCAAGTGCAGAGACCTTCGCATGGAAACTCCTCCCGAGATCCCGGCGACAAACGCCTGCTGGCAGAAGCAACCCATCCAGCGCGGCCAACCCCGGTACGGAACGCCGGGCGTCGAGCACGCGGGCCGGCAGCCGGTTGCCGCTCCCCTCCCATAACTATGGCTTGGCTGGCGGGATTTTCCCGGCCATTCGATGCTCCCCGGGGCATTACGCACCGCTCGACGGAGCCTCCGCTCCTCGCCGGTCTGCCCGGACGCGGGCGCGATTGGGCACAATGGCGCGACGCCCACAGCCCCTGGCCATGACGAGAACGGAATGAAAGCCGAAGACCTCCTGCTGCTGGTGACCCGGACCATGCCCTATGGCAAGTACAAGGGCCGCCTGATCGCCGACCTGCCCGGCCACTATCTCAACTGGTTCGCCCGCGAGGGCTTCCCCGCCGGCGAGATCGGCCGTCTGCTGGCGCTGATGCAGGAGATCGACCATAACGGCCTGTCGGCGCTGCTCGAACCGCTGCGCCGGCGCTGAGCGGCCGGCGCGGGCCCGGTCAGCCCAGCCGGCTCAGGGCGCGGCGCACCATGCTGGCGTATTCGGGCGGCGTGAGGGCGTAGAGCTCGCCCGCCACCCAGTCCAGCCAGCGCCCCTGGAGCCGTTCGCGCTCGGCCAGCAGGCGCCACGCCTCGGCTTCGGCCTGCATCTCATGGAGTTGATGGAACTCGGCCCGTCCGGGCTTTTCCCCCGCGCCGTCGTTGTCGCACTGCATAGATCTCACCCTGTTGGAATCACCGCCCCCAGTCTGCCAGCGCCCGCACATCAGGACGGCGGCACGGCGTCCTCGTTGTTCTCCGCCCAGCCGCCGCCCAGGGCCTTGAACAGGTCGACCTCGCTGATCAGTTGGTCGAGGCGGTCGCTGATCAGCTTCTGCCGGGCGCTGAACAGCTGGCGCTGGGCGTCGAGCAGGGTCAGGTAGCTGTCCACCCCGGTGCGGTAGCGGCGCTCGGCCAGCTCGTAGTAGAGCTCGTTGGCCTTGACCAGATCGCGCTGGGCACTCAGCTGCTGGCGATAGGTGTGGTGGGCCGCCAGGCCGTCCGAGACCTCCTGGAAGGCCACCTGGATGGCCCTCTCGTACTGGGCCACGCCGATGTCCTTCTGGATCTCGGCGTAATTCAGGCTGGCCCGCAGGCGGCCCGCGGTGAAGATCGGCAGGTTGATCTGCGGCTGGTACAGCCAGGTTCCGCTGCCCCCGGTGAACAGGCCGGACAGCTCCTTGCTCAGGGTGCCGGCATCGGCCGTCAGGCTGATGTTCGGGAAGAAGGCCGCGCGGGCTGCGCCGATGCTGGCATTGGCCGCCTTGAGCTGGTGCTCGGCCTGGAGCACGTCCGGCCGCCGCTGCAGCAGCCGCGATGGCAGGCCGGCCGGAACCCGGGCGAGCAGGTCGTCGGCGAGGCCGTGGCTACCCTGCAGATCGGCCGGCAAGCTGGCGCCGAGCAGCAGGGTCAGGGCGTTGCGGTCCTGGGCGACCTGACGGGTGAACTGCGCCAGCTTGGCCCGGGCATCCTCCACCGCGGTGCGCGCCTGGCTGAGGTCCAGCGCGGAGGCGACTCCGACGTTGAAGCTGCGCTCGGTCAGGCGATAGCTCTCCTCGTAGGTCTGCAGGGTATCGCGGGTCAGCTGCAGCAGGGCCTGATCGGCCTGCCAGGCCAGGTAGGCGTTGGCCACGCTGGCGACCAGGCTGATCTGGGTGCTGCGCCGGGCTTCCTCGCTGGCGAAGTACTGTTCCAGGGTCTGCTCGTTGAGGCTGCGCAGACGGCCGAAGAAGTCCAGCTCCCAGGAGGTGGTGCCGAGGGTCACGCTGTACTGGCTGCTGATCCGCGATTTGCCGGTGGTGCTCAGACTGTCGGGAATGCGCTGTCGGTTACCCGTGGCCTGGACGTCGAGGGTGGGGAACAGTTCGGAGCGCTGGATACGGTACTGGGCACGGTAGGCCTCCAGGTTCAGCGCGGCCGTCCGCAGGTCGCGGTTGTTTTCCAGGGCGATCTGCAGCAGGCGCTGCAGGGCCGGATCGAGGAAGAAGTCCCGCCAGCCCTGTACGCCCGAGACGGTGCCGTCGCGGGTCCGGCCGGCATAGGCCTCGCCTTTCGGCCAGTCGGCCGCAACCGGCGCCGCCGGGGTCCGGTAGTGGGGGATGAACGAGCAGCCGCCGAGCCAGGCGACCCCGAGCAAGGCCAAGGACAGGCGGACGCCTCTCATAGCGCCTCCTCCCCGGCCGCGGCGGCATCGGCCTCGCGGGTCCGCCGTTCCTTGAACAGGGAAGACACCAGCACATAGAACAGCGGCACCCAGAAGATCGCCAGAACGGTGGCGGTCAGCATGCCGCCGATCACCCCGGTGCCGATGGCATGCTGGCTGCCGGCGCCGGCACCGCGGGAGATCGCCAGCGGTACCACGCCGAGGATGAATGCCAGGGAGGTCATGACGATCGGCCGCAGGCGCATGCGGCAGGCCTCCAGCGCCGCCTCGGACAGGCTCCGGCCCTGCTCGTGCAGTTCCTTGGCGAACTCGACGATGAGAATCGCGTTCTTCGCCGAGAGGCCGATGGTGGTCAGGAGCCCCACTTGGAAGAACACGTCGTTGGACAGCCCGCGCATGCTGGTGAACAAGAGGGCACCGACGACGCCCAAGGGGACGACCAGCATCACCGAGAAGGGAATCGACCAGCTCTCGTAGAGCGCCGCCAGGCAGAGGAACACCACCAGGAGCGACAGCGCATAGAGCGATGGCGCCTGGGAGCCGGAGAGGATCTCCTCGTAGGACAGGCCGGTCCAGGCGAAGCCGATGCCGGTCGGCAGCTGCCGGGCGATGCGCTCCACCTCGGCCATGGCCTCGCCGGTGCTGTAGCCGGGAGCCGGCTCGCCGAGGATCTCCATCCCCGGTACGCCATTGTAGCGCGAGAGCTTCGGCGGGCCGTAGATCCATTTGCCGGAAGCGAAGGCGCTGAACGGCACCATCTTGCCGTCGGCATTGCGCACGTACCACTGGGCGAAGTCCTCGGGGTTCATGCGGGACTCGGCCTGCCCCTGCAGGTAGACCTTCTTCACCCGGCCCCGGTCGATGAAGTTGTTCACGTAACTGGCGCCCCAGGCGATGGCCACCGCATCGTTGATGTCGGCCAGGGACACGCCGAAGGCCCGCGCCTTCTCGTCATCGATCAGAAGCTGGAACTGGGGCTCGTCGTTCAGCCCGTTTGGCCGCACGCGCTGAAGAACGGGGCTCTGCGCCGCCAGGGACATGAACTGGTTGCGGGCGTCGGTGAGCGCGATGTGGCCGAGGCCGGCGCGATCCTGCAGGAACACGTCGAAACCCGTCGCGTTGCCCAGCTCCATCACCGCCGGGGGCGCGAAAGCGAACACCATCGCATCGCGCAGCGAGAGGAAATACCGCTGTGCGCGCTGAGCGAGGGCGAACACGCTGGCGTCCTCGCCGCTCCGCTGCTCCCAGGGCTTCAGGCTGATGAAGGCCATGCCCGAGCTCTGGCCCCGACCGGCGAAGTTGAAGCCGGTGATGGTGAACACCCCCCTGACCACGTTCTTCTCCTCGGTGAGCAGGTAGTCGCGCATCTTGTCCACCACCTGCTGGGTGCGCTCGATGGTCGAGCCGGGCGGCGTCTGCACCTGGGTGAACAGCACGCCCTGATCCTCGTCGGGCAGGAAGGCGGTGGGGATCCGGGTGAACATCCAGCCCATCACCACGACTATCGCCAGGTAGGCCAGCAGATAGGGCGCCTTGCGTCTGAGCACCGACTTGACCCCGCGCTCGTAGCCCTGCACGCCTTGTTGGAAGGTACGATTGAACCAGCCGAAGAAGCCGCGCCTCTCGTGATGCGCCCCCTTGGCGACGGGCTTGAGCAGAGTCGCACAGAGCGCCGGGGTGAAGATCAGCGCGACCAGCACCGACAGGGCCATGGCGGCAACGATGGTGATGGAGAACTGCCGGTAGATCACCCCGGTGGAGCCACCGAAGAAGGCCATCGGCAGGAACACGGCGGAAAGCACCAGGGCGATGCCGACCAGGGCGCCCTGGATCTGTCCCATGGACTTCCGGGTTGCCTCTCGGGGCGGCAGTCCATCCTCGACCATGACCCGCTCGACGTTTTCCACCACCACGATGGCATCGTCCACCAGCAAGCCGATAGCCAGCACCATACCGAACATGGTCAGGATATTGATGGTGAAGCCGAAGGCCGCGAGAACGCCGAAGGTGCCGAGCAGCACGACCGGAACCGCCAGGGTTGGAATCAAAGTGGCGCGGAAGTTCTGCAGGAAGAGGTACATCACCAGGAACACCAAGATGATGGCCTCGAACAGGGTATGCACCACCCCTTCGATGGAGGTCGAGATCACCGGTGTGGTGTCGTAGGGGTATTCCACCTTCAGCCCCGCCGGGAAGTAGGGCTCCAGGTCCTTGAGCACCCTGCGTACGGCCTGGGCGGTCTCCAGGGCATTGGCTCCGGTGGCGAGCTTGATCGCCATCCCCGCTGCCGGGCTGCCGTTGTATTGCGCGCTGATACTGTAGTTCTCACCACCCAAACCAACCTCCGCGACATCGCCGAGCCGTACCTGCGAGCCGTCCTGGTTGACCTTGAGCAGGATGTTGCGGAACTGCTCGGCCGTCTGCAGGCGGGTCTTGCCGATGATGGTGGCGGTGAGCTGCTGGCCGGAGATGGCCGGCAGGCCACCCAACTGTCCGGAGGATATCTGGACGTTCTGTGCCTTGATGGCGCTGCTCACATCGGTCGGAGTCAGCCCGAAGTTGGTCAGCCTGAGCGGATCCAGCCAGATCCGCATGGCGTACTGCGAGCCGAAGACCTGGAAGTCGCCGACACCCTTGGCCCGGGAAACCGGATCCTGGACGTTGGAAACGATGTAATTGGACAGGTCGTTCTTGTCCATGCTGCCGTCCGTGGAGACGAAGGCGATGATCATCAGGAAGTTCTTCACCGCCTTGGTCACCCGGATACCCTGCCGTTGGACCTCCTCCGGCAGCAGCGGTGTCGCCAGTTGCAGCTTGTTCTGCACCTGGACCTGGGCGATGTTCGGATCGGTCCCCTGATCGAAGGTGACGGTGATGGTCATGCTGCCGTCGGAGTTGCTCTCAGAGGTGATGTAGCGCAGGTTGTCGATGCCGTTGAGCTGCTGCTCGATCACCTGCACCACGGTATCCTGCACGGTCTGCGCCGAGGCCCCCGGATAGACGACGGAGATGCTCACCGCTGGGGGGGCGATGTTCGGATACTGGTTGACCGGCAAGGCGAGGATGGCCAGCCCGCCGGCCAGCATGATCACCAAGGCGATCACCCAGGCAAAGATGGGGCGATCGATGAAGAACTTGGACATTAGGCGCTATCCCCTAGTTAGCCTTCCTGGCCTTGCCGCTGTGCAGTCGCCTCCTGGGGGCCCTGGCCGACGTTGGTCGCCGGAACCGCTTTCACTTCTACACCCGGGCGGATGAACTGCAACCCCTCGGTGATCAGTCTGTCACCGGGATTGAGCCCCTCGCTCACCAGCCAACGGTTGCCCACCGCGAGTTCGGCCTTGACCACCCGCTGCTCAACCTTGTTCTCGGCATTGACCAGCATGGCGACGGCTTCGCCCTTCAGATTGCGAGTGATGCCCTGCTGCGGGGCGAGAATCGCCGAGTTCTTGACGCCGGAAAGCAGCCGGGCATGCACGAACATGCCCGGCAGCAGGATCTTGTCCGGATTGGGGAACAGGGCACGCAAAGTCACCATGCCTGTGCTCGGATCGACGGAAACTTCGGAGAACTCGAGCTTGCCCTCATAGAGATATTCACTGCCATCTTCGAGGGTCAGGCTTACCTTGGCAGCGTTTTCTCCTGCCTTTTCTAGACGACCGCTGGCCAGATCGCGACGCAAAGTGATGAGCTCACGAGCCGCTTGGGTGACATCCACATAGATGGGGTCGAGCTGATTGATGGTTGCCAGTGGCTCGGCCTGGCCATTGGTCACCAAGGCGCCCTCTGTTATCGCCGTGCGGCCGATACGTCCGGAAATTGGCGCAAGAACCTTGGTGTAAACCAGGTCTATCTCCGCCCGCTTCAACTTGGCCTCGGCTTGCAAGGTGGCGGCCTTGGCCTGGTCGTAATCCTGACGGCTTACCGCCTGGTCCTTGATCAGCTGGGCATAGCGATCCGATAACGGCTTGGTTGCAGCGAGGTTGGCCTTGGCTTCCAGATATGCAGCTTCATATGGCGCTGGATTGATCAGATACAGCTGCTGCCCTTCTTTGACATCAGTCCCCTGAGTGAACATTCGTTTGAGGATGATGCCGTTGACCTGCGGACGCACTTCCGCCACACGGTACGGGGCCGTCCGCCCCGGCAACTCGCGGGTCAGAGTATAGGGTTGAGCCTCTAGAGTGATAATCCCGACTTGCGGAACCTGCTTGGGGGGCGCCGCTGCCTCCTGCTTGCATCCGCCCAGAAAGAGCATAGCCAGAATGACAGTAGCCAAGGCGACAAGAGCTGGCTTCTTCTGCATCTCTAAAAACCCCTTCTTTCGTCATTCAGGCCAGTTTGCAGGCGATAGACCTGGAGGTCTTGTTATTAGCCCAGTTAATATACTTACATACAAGAATGTTTGTAAATGTGCAGCATCGAGCATTCGTCAGAAATGTTGCTCAATATGTAACCAACCGAGAGTGTTACCGCAGGGACAGGAGGAGACACGCACGCTTCCTTGCCAGCAGTAGGTTGCGTGCTGAGCGGCTTTGCATGGGACATTCGGACTCTGCTCTTGTTGCAGCAGCAGATGGAGAAAGTAAATAGAGATGCATAGAGCGCTTGCTGCTAGACCTAGCAGCAAGCCTTGGGGCGAATATCAGGCCACACAAGGCCAAAGCGTCTTTTCCCGGCGCAAAGACGAACCCCCGACCGGCAGGTGCCAGTCGGGGGTTCGGGATAGGCGCTTGACGATGACCTACTCTCACATGGGGAAACCCCACACTAC
>NZ_JBHRSJ010000013.1:0-3153 GCF_042643485.1 Azotobacter bryophylli
GGGGGGCGGCGGGGCTCAGCCCAGCTGGGCCAGGCGGCGGGTGACGGCGGCTTCGATGCCGGCGGCGTCCAGGCCGCACTCGGCGAGCATCTCGCCGGGCTTGGCGTGCTCGATATAGCGGTCCGGCAGGCCCAGGTGCAGCAGCGGGCGGACTAGGTTCTCCTCGGCAAGGAACTCGGCCACCGCGCTACCGGCGCCGCCCATCACGCTGTTCTCCTCGATAGTCACCAGCAGCTCGTGGCTGGTGGCCAGCTCGCGCACCAGGGCCTCGTCCAGCGGCTTGACGAAACGCATGTCGGCCACCGTGGCGTCCAGACTCTCGGCGACCTGCAGGGCTTCCGCCAGCTGCACGCCGAACACCAGCAGGGCGACCTGGCGGCCGCGCCGGCGCAGTACGCCCTTGCCGATCTCCAGCTGCTCCAGGCCGGGCTCGATGGTCGCGTTCGGGCCGGTGCCGCGCGGGTAGCGCACCGCCGCCGGGCCCTCGTAGCGGTAGCCGGTGGTGAGCAGCCGGCGCAGCTCGTTCTCGTCGCTGGGGGTCATCACCAGCATGCCGGGGATGCAGCGCAGGTAGGCGAGGTCGAAGCTGCCGGCGTGGGTCGGGCCGTCCTCGCCAACCAGGCCGGCGCGGTCGACGGCGAACAGCACGTCGAGGTTCTGCACCGCCACGTCGTGGATCAGTTGGTCGTAGGCGCGCTGGAGGAAGGTGGAGTAGATCGCCACCACCGGCTTGAGACCGTCGCAGGCCATGCCGGCGGCCAGGGTGACGGCGTGCTGCTCGGCGATGGCGACGTCGAAGTAGCGCTCCGGATAGCGTTCGCTGAAGGCCACCAGGTCGGAGCCTTCCTTCATCGCCGGGGTGATGCCGGTCAGGCGCGGGTCGGCGGCGGCCATGTCGCACAGCCACTGGCCGAAGACGTTGGCGTATTTCGGGCCGGACGGCGCCTTCGGCTGCTTGGGCGCGTCGGTCGGCTCCAGCTTGCTGATGGCGTGCCAGGTGATCGGATCGGCCTCGGCGGGGGCGAAGCCCTTGCCCTTCTTGGTCACCACGTGGAGGAACTGCGGCCCCTTGAGGTCGCGCATGTTGCGCAGGGTGGCGAGCAGGGTGGGCAGGTCGTGGCCGTCGATGGGGCCGATGTAGTTCCAGCCGAGCTCCTCGAACAGGGTGCCGGGGACCAGCATGCCCTTGGCGTACTCCTCGGTGCGGCGGGCGATCTCCCAGGCGCCGGGCAGGCGCGAGAGGATCTTCTTGCTGCCTTCGCGCATGCTGGCGTAGGTGCGGCTGGAGAGGATCTTGGCCAGGTAGTTGGACAGGCCGCCGACGTTGTTGGAGATCGACATATCGTTGTCGTTGAGGACCACCAGCATGTCGGCGTCCACCTCGGTCGCGTGGTTGAGCGCCTCGAAGGCCATCCCGGCGGTCAGCGCGCCGTCGCCGATCACGGCGATGGACTTGCGCTGCTCGCCCTTCAGGCGCGCGGCGATGGCCATGCCCAGCGCGGCGCTGATCGAGGTGCTGGAATGGCCGACGCCGAAGGTGTCGTACTCGCTCTCGGAGCGGCGCGGGAAGGCGGCGATGCCGTCCTTCTGGCGCAGGCTGTGCATCCGCTCCCGGCGACCGGTGAGGATCTTGTGCGGATAGGCCTGATGGCCGACGTCCCACACCAGCCGATCTTCCGGAGTGTCGAAGACGTAGTGGAGGGCGATGGTCAGTTCGATCACGCCGAGTCCGGCGCCGAAGTGGCCGCCCGTCTGGCCGACGGTGTACAGCAGCTCCTGGCGCAACTCATCGGCCAGCACTACCAGCTCGGCCTCGCTCAGCAGGCGCAGCTGATCCGGCGTCGCGGCCCGGTCCAGCAGGGGAGTGGCGGGGCGCACGCGGGGAATCTCGTGGAACGTCTTGGGCATCGAGAAGATCGTTATGCGGCAAAAAGGTGGGGCATTCTACCCGATCCTGGCGCCGCCGCGAAAATCCGTTGCTGGCCTTCGGCCTTTGCCGAGGGTCGCGGGCGGCGCCGGGCCGGTCAGTGGCGGCGTTCGACGATGTAGCGGGCCAGGGCGCGCAGCGGCTCGGCGCCGGCGCCGAAGGCGGCCAGCGCGGCCAGGGCCTGGTCGCGCAGCTCCAGGGCATAGGCCTTGGCCGCCTCCAGGCCGAGCAGGGCCGGATAGGTCGGCTTGTCGTTGGCCTGGTCCTTGCCTTGGGTCTTGCCCAGGGTGGCGGTGTCGCTCTCCACGTCGAGGATGTCGTCCTGCACCTGGAAGGCCAGGCCGATGGCCTGGGCATAGGTGGCCAGGGCGCCGAGGGCATCGGCATCGGCCTTGCCGCTGGCCAGGGCGCCCAGACGCACGCTGGCCTCGATCAGCGCGCCGGTCTTGTGCCGGTGCATGGTTTCCAGGGCCTGCTGGTCGAGGCGGCGGCCGACCGACTCGAGGTCGATGGCCTGACCGCCGACCATGCCGGCCGGGCCGGCGGCGCGGGCCAGGGTGCGCGACATCTCCAGGCGCAGCTCGGCGCTCTGCGGACTGTAGCGGGCGTCGGCGAGAACCTCGAAGGCCAGGGCCTGCAGGCCGTCGCCGGCGAGGATGGCGCAGGCCTCGTCGAAGGCCTTGTGGGTGGTCGGCTGGCCGCGGCGCAGGTCGTCGTCGTCCATCGCCGGCAGGTCGTCGTGCACCAGCGAGTAGGCATGGATCAGCTCCACCGCACAGGCGGCGCCCTCGGCTTGCTGCGCGGTGCCGCCGAGGGCCTCGCAGGCGGCGTAGACCAGCAGCGGACGGACGCGCTTGCCGCCGTTGACCACGCTGTAGCGCATCGCCTGATAGAGGCGGGCCAGCTCGCTGCGCGGGGGCTGCAGCAGGTTTTCCAGGGCGGCATCGACACGTGCCTGGCATTGCTTCTGGTAGCTTGCGATCATGCTTGGGTATCCACGTCAAAAGGGGCGGGCTCGGGTTCGCCATGGCGCTCCAGAAGGATCTGCACCTTCTGTTCGGCCTGGGACAGCGCCGCCTGGCAGTCGCGGGTCAGGCGGATGCCCTGCTCGAAGCAGGCGAGGGAGTCCTCCAGCGACAGCTCGCCGCCCTCCAGCCGCTCGACCAGGGTCTGCAGCTCGGTGAGGGACTGTTCGAAGTCGAGGGCGGCTTTCTTGCGGGCCATGG
>NZ_JBHRSJ010000014.1:0-5912 GCF_042643485.1 Azotobacter bryophylli
CTAGATCCTTGATCAACTCCCAGCCCGTATCCGGGAGTTCGTAGCGCCTTGCCATGTGGGCCTCCAGCCAATCATGGCGACGATTCTACCTGCACCGACTTTTCGTACAGAATTTAGGGCCAGGCATAGGAAAATGCGGGGGAGAGAGTCAGGATTGCGGCGTCGTGCCATGGGAGAGCGCTCCTTGCAGATAGAGGCAGGATGCTATCGCAGGGGAGCAACTGGCGGAAGGTAGAAATAAAAAGCCCCGCTGGGGGATGCGGGGCTAAACGGAAAAGCACAACCCCTGTAGGTTAAGGGCTGTGACGTGAACGATTCGTCATTTTGACGTTATGAAAACGAGAAGCCCTGCGTTGGAGCGGGGTAACTGCAGCGCCCGCTTTTAGTGCAAAAAATTCCATTCTACTCTTAAGAATTCCTCATATATGCCGATCAGTCGGGCATAACAAAGATATCCAGGTCTTGGTGTCCATCGATCCAAGACACAGGAACTCAACTCCACAATCTCTCCCTCTTAAAGAAGCTCAGGCGAGCCAGTGGCGCTGGCGATCGCTATCGCCTGATATTCCCAATGAGACTTATATGAATCTCAACGACATGAAAATCTCAACCAGACTCGAGCTCGGGTTTGGCATCCTGACACTACTGATCATCCTGATGGGCTGTGTCTCACTATTCAAGGCCAATCATGTAGACGCCACCTTCGACACGGTGGTGCACGACCGTTATGTGAAAATCGCTGCGCTCAACAATGCCAAGGACGGATTGAATCAGATTGCTCGTTACCTGCGTAACACGCTGCTCATGGATGACCCTGCGGATATCAGGGAGCAACTCAAGCAGGTCGAGTTGGCCCACAAGGGCATCACCGAGCAGTGGGGAGTGCTTGAGCCGCGAGTTCGAACTGAAAAAGGGAAGGCATTGCTTGCCAACCCGCGGACAAAAGCCGCAAGTTCGTGACATTGGAAGCTAAATTCGTTGGCCTGATTGTCGATGGAAAGATCGAGGAGGCTAAGGGAGTGTTGTTGGGCGAGGTGCGCCCAGCCCAACTGGCTTACCTAGCGACGCTGGATGACCTGATCGCTTTTCAGAACAATGCGATGGAGGAGTCTGCGAATCAGGCGTTCGGCGAGATTGCCAGCATGAAAGCCATCATCTGGCTGTTTGGTATCGTCGCAGTGGTGATCGCTGTATTCATGGCTATATGGATCATCCGCTCCGTTACTCGTCCGCTAAGCAAGGCCGTGGAGATCTCGCGCTCGGTGGCCAATGGGGATTTGAGTCTGCAGTTCGATGCCAGTGGTGAGAATGAGACTGCCGAACTGCTGCGAGCCCTGAAGGACATGCAGGCGAGCCTGGTCAAGGTTGTGTCTAGTGTTCGCCAGAATGCGGAGGCAGTGGCGTCTGCAAGTGAGCAGATTGCGCATGGCAATACTGATCTGTCCCAGCGCACGGAGGAGCAAGCTGCCTCGCTGCAGGAAACGGCTTCGAGCATGGAGGAATTGACGAGCACGGTTCACCACAATACCGATAATGCGAAGCAGGCGACTGCGCTGGCCATTTCCGCTTCGGATATCGCGCAGCGTGGTGGCGAGGTGGTTGGTCGGGTCGTTGAGACCATGCAAGGGATCTCGAACAGCTCGACCAAAGTGACCGAAATCATCAGCGTAATTGAGGGTATTGCGTTCCAGACCAACATCCTGGCGCTCAATGCAGCCGTTGAGGCGGCACGTGCGGGTGAGCATGGGCGCGGTTTTGCCGTGGTGGCTGGAGAGATCCGCACCCTTGCCCAGCGTAGCGCAGCAGCGGCCAAGGAGATTAATGACCTGATTCACGAGTCGGTATCGCGAGTTGGTGTCGGCTCGAAGCTCGTCGAGGAGGCGGGTAGCACGATCGGCGAGGCTGTTGAGGCGGTGAAGCGTGTGACTGACCTCATGCGAGAGATTGCAGCAGCATCGGAAGAGCAGAGTTCCGGCATTTGTCAAATCAATACGGCGGTGGTCCAGCTGGATCAGGTGACGCATCAGAATGCTGTTCTGGTCGAAGAAGCTTCGACAGCATCACAGTCATTGGTTCAGCAGACGGGAGAGTTGCGTGCTGCAGTTGCGGTCTTCAAGGTCGGCAGCAGCGAACCCTATCGCTCATCTATGACGATTGCTGCTCCAGCTAAGCGGGTCACCGCAAAGGCCAGACTTGTGGCTGCGGATCATGATCGGCAGCCTGTATCGGCGCCGGTTGTCGCCCAGTCGGATTGGGAGACGTTCTAACTACACTCGAGGCAGGCCAGCTGCGCTGCGAATACGGGCTCGCCTGCCTCGATGTATCCAAACCTCAGGTGGTACGAATGCCGACAGCCGCAATGGCATCGCGGCACTCGTCGATTCCGTTGTTTCGCTCTAGGCTCAGGTCATCGTCTGGCAGCTCAATAACGAGCATTGCACGAGAGGCTTGCCAGGCATCGAAAAGTAGCGATCCACATTCGCTCCGCACTTTTTCGATATTCACGCCAAAGCGCTGTTCCATCCAGGCTTCGAACTCTTCGCGCATCTTTTTGTGGTTAATCATGTGCGTGCCTCCTATCTGAGCCGTGCATCAGAGGGCTCTCTCACCTCATAGTTTCATCTTCGCTTCCTTCACAACCCCGATCAGTCGGCAATTTCCGTCGATTGGGATCACTCGATAAGCAGGGTTCAGCGGCTTGAGATAGAGCTGGCCGACATCGGAAACCAACTTCTTGAAAGTGGCTTTCTCTTCGGTATCCAGCTTGGCCACCACCAGATCGCCTGGCTGTGCGGTTAAGCCGGTATCGACCAGCACGAAGCAGCCTTCTGGAATGCTGGGCGGCGTGAGAGAGGTCATCGAGTCGCCGTTGACCCTGAGCCAGAAGGCCGGACCTCGGGCCTGGTAATCGGTCAGCTCAAATTGATCTTCTGCACCCGGCTCATAGGGCTGAACGGCATCAGTCCACGTGCCGGCCTGCACTTCGCTGACAACTGGGTAGCGATAGAGGCGCTCTGGCTGCGCTATAGGCAGGGCGTTGCTGGGCTCAGGGGGGGGAGTAGAAGATTGGTCGCCGATTGGCAAAAGCTCCCCTAAGCCGATCTTCAATGCTTTAGCTATGGTGCGTAGGTCATCGATAGATGGCTCACGAATGTCTTTTTCATAGTTCCCAATACGGGATTGCGACCCCCATCCGCATGCTTTAGCCAATTCAGCCTGCGATAGGTCCGCCGCTTTTCTGTAATGCGCAATGCGCGATCCAAGAGTCTTCATTTGAGCAATGCTAATCACGCTTTGAAATGATTGCCTCCCACTTTTTGTGTTTGTGCTAATCACGCATCGTGTTTATCTTGCGCGAGATATAGGAGCAACCATGAACCGTATTAGTGAAATCCGTGAACAGGCCGGGATCTCTCAGGCGGCGCTCCATCGGAAGTTGGGGGGGGCGCCAATCCCGCCTTGCCAATTACGAGAGCGGGCGACGAACCCCAGGCCTCAATGAGGCACGAGACATTGTTTCGGCGCTGAACGCTCTTGGTGCGAAGTGTGACCTTGCCCAGGTGTTCCCTGAGCCAACTCAATCAGTTGCCTGACCAAGGGCTTGACCTCTTGCCGCACCATGCGGCGCCACCTCCACAGGAGACAAACCATGAGCGGATTAAGCCCCGAGCAGGATGCAAGGGCACGGGATTCCGAAGCCCTGACGTTGAAGCAACTTTTATCGGTAGGGCAAAAGACCGTGGCCGATGCAATCGGCGTGAGTGAGTCGACGGTGAGCCGCTGGAAGGAGGGTGAGATCGAGCGTTGGTGCAGGGTGCTTGCGCTGCTCGGCCTGCGCATCGTTCCGAGCGATGTGCAGTGCCATCCGCCGCAGTACATCCAGGCGTTGAAGACGCTGGCCGAGCTGGGCCTGCAGGCAGAGAAGAAGCGCCCGGGGCCGTTGGGGTGGGACTGATTCGTGCCGGGCTTCCTGATCAATGACGCCGAGTGGAATGCACTCTTCGATGAGCCGCATCACCTGCTGAAAGTCTATTGCGGCATTCGCCGCAGCATGGACTTGAATGCTCGATTTGCCACTCGAACTGTTGCAGTAGTCGCGGATGCAGGCCGTTCTGCCGCATGGCCCACCAGGCCACCACCGGGCTATCGATGCACTTGCTCACCCAGGTGATGAGGTGGCCAAGCCTTATCGGGGTCGCCTCGAAACCTTCGACCTGTCGCCCACCCAACCGATGAAAGTCATGCGGATTATCGTCTTCGTCGTGCCAGACAAGGAGATTGTCGTTGCTGACACCCTGTCTGCGATCATCCTCAGAGATATCCCTCAGATCGTCATCGAGTCCATTCGCATCCATCATACATACCCATTCCGGATGAGGTGCCGGATCAGCCTCCGCGAACAATCTCGCCCCCTGTACTGTGCGAAGGACATGAGCAACTTGGCCACGCTCATGAGGGGCCAGATCCTTGGGGGCCTGCTGGCTTTTAGCGATGATGGATGCACGCCACCTGCGCGGATCGTCGGCCCGATCTGCCCAGGCTTCCATGCTCTTCCAGAACTCCGGATGATCGGAATAGGCTATGGCTGTAACACCGCGATCACGCCACTTGGCTTCGATCTCCTCAGGAAGCCCGCGGTCAAAGGCATAGAGTCTAGACTGGCCATACTGGCCGTCATGGTTAAGACCCTGAAGAAGATATTTGATTGGTGGGTCTTCCGCCTGATAGCCGACTAAAACGACGGTATATCGTTCGAGGAGGTGCCTGATGAAGTTGGTGGCCCATCCTTCTGAGAGGTAGGCACGCCCGAAGTCCGCGCTGCTCAGCACATAGGGATGGCTTTCAGAGGCTGCATCCACCAGTCGCCCGTGTAGATACGTGATTCCCTCCATCTTCGATCCGAAGTTCAGGTCGGGGAAAGCAGGCGGCACGTGCCGGATCAGATACTCTCCCTCCGGTTCTACCTCGAACAATGGGTCGAAGTTCGTCGTGACAATCTGCGGCACGCCGTTCTGGCTCGAAGAAATTCGCTTGATCAAACCGTGCTCACGTCCAAAATCTTTGATTTTTAGGGGAGCACTCAGCCGCTCTGTGACCAGAGCGTTAACTTCATCCTTGCCGTATTCAAGGTGGAGGAGGTTGAAGATTTGGTCGAGTGGGACATTCGCTGCAGATTGATCGTCTTGATCGTCTTGATCGTCTTGATCGTCTTGATCGTCTTGATCGCCCAGCCATGGCCGAAACGCAGCCATGATTTCTGAATCGGCTGGCGGATCAAAAAATTCTATGACGTGCCGAGTAAGGTCGACAAAGTTCGGCATTCCAGATGGCACCGAAACCCCGGCGCCGCACAGAAACACGACGCGACCAGCATCACAGCGTTCCAGGAGGATATCCGGTATGGAGGGACCTTCGGGATGGAATCTCATGAGTTCAATTTATCAATGCTGTTTATAAACTCTACTGCCGGATTGGCGAGTGCGCCTGCTTGGACTTGAGCATTCTACTCACTGAGGCTGGTCGCTGGCGGCTTGCTCGAGAGGTCATAGGTGACGCGGGAAATGACTTCGATCTTGTTGATGATGCAGATGGAGAGCTTCTCCAGCAGTGTTGATTGGTACCACACTCCGCGTGGGAACACATCCCTAGACGCTCCGCGTCCTCCTGAAACCCTACACACACCTCAATCCCATAGCGACGCAGAGCGTCACAGGCCAGGCTCCCACGCGGAGCGAGGGAGCCATCAGCCAGCGCGCGGCTCAGACACGGCAGACGGTCGTGCGGGGATTGGCGAGAGGCAGCTATGGGTCCAGACTGTGTGAAAACGCCGGTCTCGCCTAGAGTTGCTGAAGCGACGTCAGCGAGGGCGACGTATGAAGCGATTCATCGAGGAAGCGAGCCGGACCCAAGTC
>NZ_JBHRSJ010000015.1:0-5082 GCF_042643485.1 Azotobacter bryophylli
GCTTGACGATGACCTACTCTCACATGGGGAAACCCCACACTACCATCGGCGATGCGTCGTTTCACTGCTGAGTTCGGGATGGGATCAGGTGGTTCCAACGCTCTATGGTCGTCAAGCAATTCGGTTGCTGCCACGTCCGGGACGCTGCAGCCAATCGGGTCTGTGATGGTAAGGTTGCGAATTCGCGCCAATCTTCGGTCTGTCGATTGCACCCAAATTGTTTGGGTGTTATATGGTCAAGCCTCACGGGCCATTAGTATCGGTTAGCTCAACGCCTCACAGCGCTTACACACCCGACCTATCAACGTCGTAGTCTTCGACGGCCCTTCAGGGGGATCGAGTCCCCAGTGAGATCTCATCTTGAGGCGAGTTTCCCGCTTAGATGCTTTCAGCGGTTATCTCTTCCGAACATAGCTACCCGGCAGTGCCACTGGCGTGACAACCGGAACACCAGAGGTTCGTCCACTCCGGTCCTCTCGTACTAGGAGCAGCCCCTCTCAAATCTCAAACGTCCACGGCAGATAGGGACCGAACTGTCTCACGACGTTCTAAACCCAGCTCGCGTACCACTTTAAATGGCGAACAGCCATACCCTTGGGACCGGCTTCAGCCCCAGGATGTGATGAGCCGACATCGAGGTGCCAAACACCGCCGTCGATATGAACTCTTGGGCGGTATCAGCCTGTTATCCCCGGAGTACCTTTTATCCGTTGAGCGATGGCCCTTCCATACAGAACCACCGGATCACTAAGACCTACTTTCGTACCTGCTCGACGTGTCTGTCTCGCAGTCAAGCGCGCTTTTGCCTTTATACTCTGCGACCGATTTCCGACCGGTCTGAGCGCACCTTCGTACTCCTCCGTTACTCTTTGGGAGGAGACCGCCCCAGTCAAACTGCCCACCATACACTGTCCTCGACCCGGATCACGGGTCAGAGTTAGAACCTCAAGCATGCCAGGGTGGTATTTCAAGGATGGCTCCATGAGAACTGGCGTCCCCACTTCAAAGCCTCCCACCTATCCTACACAAGCAGGCTCAAAGTCCAGTGCAAAGCTACAGTAAAGGTTCACGGGGTCTTTCCGTCTAGCCGCGGATACACTGCATCTTCACAGCGATTTCAATTTCACTGAGTCTCGGGTGGAGACAGCGCCGCCATCGTTACGCCATTCGTGCAGGTCGGAACTTACCCGACAAGGAATTTCGCTACCTTAGGACCGTTATAGTTACGGCCGCCGTTTACCGGGGCTTCGATCAAGAGCTTCGCTTGCGCTAACCCCATCAATTAACCTTCCGGCACCGGGCAGGCGTCACACCCTATACGTCCACTTTCGTGTTTGCAGAGTGCTGTGTTTTTAATAAACAGTCGCAGCGGCCTGGTATCTTCGACCGGCATGGGCTTACGCAGTAAATACTTCACCCTCACCGGCGCACCTTCTCCCGAAGTTACGGTGCCATTTTGCCTAGTTCCTTCACCCGAGTTCTCTCAAGCGCCTTGGTATTCTCTACCCGACCACCTGTGTCGGTTTGGGGTACGGTTCCTAGTTACCTGAAGCTTAGAGGCTTTTCCTGGAAGCAGGGCATCAACCACTTCGCATTCTAAAAGAACGCTCGTCATCAGTTCTCGGCCTTGAACACCCGGATTTGCCTAAGTGTTCGGCCTACCACCTTAAACTTGGACAACCAACGCCAAGCTGGCCTAGCCTTCTCCGTCCCCCCATCGCAGTAACTAGAAGTACAGGAATATTAACCTGTTTCCCATCGACTACGCTCTTCAGCCTCGCCTTAGGGACCGACTCACCCTGCGTCGATTAACGTTGCGCAGGAACCCTTGGTCTTTCGGCGTGCGAGTTTTTCACTCGCATTGTCGTTACTCATGTCAGCATTCGCACTTCTGATACCTCCAGCAAGCCTCTCGACTCACCTTCACAGGCTTACAGAACGCTCCTCTACCGCTCATCCGAAGATGAACCCGTAGCTTCGGTGCCTGGTTTGAGCCCCGTTACATCTTCCGCGCAGGCCGACTCGACTAGTGAGCTATTACGCTTTCTTTAAAGGGTGGCTGCTTCTAAGCCAACCTCCTAGCTGTCTAAGCCTTCCCACATCGTTTCCCACTTAACCAGAACTTTGGGACCTTAGCTGACGGTCTGGGTTGTTTCCCTTTTCACGACGGACGTTAGCACCCGCCGTGTGTCTCCCGTGCTGACACTTGCTGGTATTCGGAGTTTGCATCGGTTTGGTAAGTCGGGATGACCCCCTAGCCGAAACAGTGCTCTACCCCCAGCAGTGATACACGAGGCGCTACCTAAATAGCTTTCGAGGAGAACCAGCTATCTCCGAGCTTGATTAGCCTTTCACTCCGATCCACAAGTCATCCCCTACCTTTTCAACGGGAGTGGGTTCGGTCCTCCAGTCAGTGTTACCTAACCTTCAACCTGCTCATGGATAGATCGCCCGGTTTCGGGTCTATTCCCAGCGACTAAACGCCCTATTAAGACTCGCTTTCGCTACGCCTCCCCTAATCGGTTAAGCTCGCCACTGAAAATAAGTCGCTGACCCATTATACAAAAGGTACGCAGTCACCTAACTAAGTAGGCTCCCACTGCTTGTACGCATACGGTTTCAGGTTCTATTTCACTCCCCTCTCCGGGGTTCTTTTCGCCTTTCCCTCACGGTACTGGTTCACTATCGGTCAGTCAGGAGTATTTAGCCTTGGAGGATGGTCCCCCCATATTCAGACAGCGTTTCACGTGTGCCGTCCTACTCGATTTCACTGCCAGGACCCTTTCGCGTACGGGGCTATCACCCACTATGGCCGCCCTTTCCAGAGCGTTCCGCTAAAATCCAAGCAGCTTAAGGGCTAATCCCCGTTCGCTCGCCACTACTAAGGGAATCTCGGTTGATTTCTTTTCCTCAGGGTACTTAGATGTTTCAGTTCCCCTGGTTCGCCTCTTGACCCTATGGATTCAGGTCAAGATACCTGGGTTATCCCAGGTGGGTTTCCCCATTCAGAGATCGCCGGGTCGCAGGTCGTTTGCCACCTCTCCGACGCTTATCGCAGGCTACCACGTCTTTCATCGCCTCTGACTGCCAAGGCATCCACCGTATGCGCTTCTTCACTTGACCATATAACCCCAAGCAATCTGTCTCGCGACAGGCTCGAGAGATCGTGAAGACGACATTCGCCGAAAATTCGCGCTTGAACTCGCAAATTTACCTTGAGCTAATTGACTGCAGTGAAACAGCCAATCAGTCACTTCTATCACATACCCGAATTGTTAAAGAACGATCTGGCGCAAAGTCCAGAAATCAATGCTCGGGCCGATCATGCGGCAAGCACTCATTTCTGAGCTTTCGGCGATTCCGTTAAATGGTGGAGCCAAGGAGGATCGAACTCCTGACCTCCTGCGTGCAAAGCAGGCGCTCTCCCAGCTGAGCTATGGCCCCTTCGATTGGTGGGTCTGGGCAGATTCGAACTGCCGACCTCACCCTTATCAGGGGTGCGCTCTAACCAACTGAGCTACAGACCCAATCGTTTAACTCTCGGGTCTTGACCCAATCGCCTTTCGCAAGTGAATCAAGCAATTCGTGTGGGCGCTCATGAATGAGCTGCAGTCTTCGATTAAGGAGGTGATCCAGCCGCAGGTTCCCCTACGGCTACCTTGTTACGACTTCACCCCAGTCATGAATCACTCCGTGGTAACCGTCCCCCCGAAGGTTAGACTAGCTACTTCTGGAGCAACCCACTCCCATGGTGTGACGGGCGGTGTGTACAAGGCCCGGGAACGTATTCACCGCGACATTCTGATTCGCGATTACTAGCGATTCCGACTTCACGCAGTCGAGTTGCAGACTGCGATCCGGACTACGATCGGTTTTCTGGGATTAGCTCCACCTCGCGGCTTGGCAACCCTCTGTACCGACCATTGTAGCACGTGTGTAGCCCTGGCCGTAAGGGCCATGATGACTTGACGTCATCCCCACCTTCCTCCGGTTTGTCACCGGCAGTCTCCTTAGAGTGCCCACCCGAGGTGCTGGTAACTAAGGACAAGGGTTGCGCTCGTTACGGGACTTAACCCAACATCTCACGACACGAGCTGACGACAGCCATGCAGCACCTGTCTCTGCGTTCCCGAAGGCACCCTCTCATCTCTGAAAGGTTCGCAGGATGTCAAGGCCAGGTAAGGTTCTTCGCGTTGCTTCGAATTAAACCACATGCTCCACCGCTTGTGCGGGCCCCCGTCAATTCATTTGAGTTTTAACCTTGCGGCCGTACTCCCCAGGCGGTCGACTTAATGCGTTAGCTGCGCCACCAAGCTCTCAAGGAGCCCAACGGCTAGTCGACATCGTTTACGGCGTGGACTACCAGGGTATCTAATCCTGTTTGCTCCCCACGCTTTCGCACCTCAGTGTCAGTATCAGTCCAGGTGGTCGCCTTCGCCACTGGTGTTCCTTCCTATATCTACGCATTTCACCGCTACACAGGAAATTCCACCACCCTCTACCGTACTCTAGTCGGGCAGTTTTGGATGCAGTTCCCAGGTTGAGCCCGGGGCTTTCACATTCAACTTACCCAACCACCTACGCGCGCTTTACGCCCAGTAATTCCGATTAACGCTTGCACCCTTCGTATTACCGCGGCTGCTGGCACGAAGTTAGCCGGTGCTTATTCTGTTGGTAACGTCAAAACTGCAGGGTATTAACCAGCAGCCCTTCCTCCCAACTTAAAGTGCTTTACAATCCGAAGACCTTCTTCACACACGCGGCATGGCTGGATCAGGCTTTCGCCCATTGTCCAATATTCCCCACTGCTGCCTCCCGTAGGAGTCTGGACCGTGTCTCAGTTCCAGTGTGACTGATCATCCTCTCAGACCAGTTACGGATCGTCGCCTTGGTAGGCCATTACCCCACCAACTAGCTAATCCGACCTAGGCTCATCTGATAGCGTGAGGTCCGAAGATCCCCCACTTTCTCCCGTAGGACGTATGCGGTATTAGCGTTCCTTTCGAAACGTTGTCCCCCACTACCAGGCAGATTCCTAGGCATTACTCACCCGTCCGCCGCTGAATCGGAGAGCAAGCTCTC
>NZ_JBHRSJ010000016.1:0-46238 GCF_042643485.1 Azotobacter bryophylli
CGAGCTGCCGGCGCGCATGCGCGCCGCGCTGGCCGCCCACGGGCTGGCCGAGGCTGCGCTGGCCTGCCTGCTGGCGCCGGCGTCGCGCATGGCCGAAAGCGCGCTGGGCGCCGCCGCCGCCGAGATGGGCGTGCCGCTGCGCTTCGCCGCGCAGGCCGAGGGCGAACGCGGTGCCGACTGGCTGCGCCGCCTGTGGCCGCTGGAAGAGGTGATCGAGGCGGACGGCCTGTGCATCGGCCGCGCCGCCCGGCCGGTCGAGGTGGCCCGCCTGGGCCAGGCGCGCGGCCGGCTCAGCGTGATCGGCCTCGGCCCCGGCGCCGCCGAGCTGGTGGTCCCGGCGGTGCGTCGCGCGCTGGACGAGGCCGAGGACATCCTCGGCTACGAGACCTACGTGAACATGGCCGGCCCGCTGCGCGCGGAGCAGGTGCGCCACTGCAGCGACAACCGCGAGGAGCTGCAACGCGCCCGCCACGCCTTCGAGCTGGCGGCCAGCGGGCGCCGCGCGGTGGTGGTGTCCTCCGGCGATCCGGGGGTGTTCGCCATGGCCGCGGCGGTGCTGGAGGCGCTGGAACAGAGCGACGACCCGGCCTGGCATGCGGTCGAGCTGGAGATCCTCCCCGGCGTGTCCGCCGCGCTGGCCACCGCCGCGCAGGCCGGAGCGCCCCTGGGCCACGACTTCTGCCTGATCTCGCTGTCGGACAACCTCAAGCCCTGGGAAGTGATCGAGCGGCGCCTGGAACACGCCGGGCTGGCCGATCTGGTGATGGCCTTCTACAACCCGATCTCCCGCGCCCGCCCGTGGCAGCTCGGCCGCGCCCTGGAAATCGTCAGGGCGCACCGCGCGCCCGAGACGCTGGTGGTGCTCGGCCGCGACATCGGCCGCCCCGGCGCGAAGCTCACCAGCCTGACCCTCGGCGAGCTGACTCCGGAAATGGTCGACATGCGCACCCTGGTGATAATCGGTTCCTCGACCACCCGACGCTTCCCGCGCGCCGGCGGCGGCGAGTGGGTGTACACCCCGCGCTGGTATCGCTGAGGCAGGCGGCGGCAAGGGGAACCGCAGGTCGGTGCGGATCGGCGCGGCCTCCGGGGGCTGACTATGCTTCCTTGGGGATCGCCCCGGCCGTCGTCCGGCGCCCGGGCCATCCGCCCCTGTCCGCAGCGCCATCACCTCCACGGGAAATCCGGCTCGCGGCCGAGGCCCTGCCGGCCCCTCCGCCCGGGCACCGGCGGCATGGCGGCGGAAATCCAGCTGTCGAAGAGCCGGCTCTCTGCCCATTCCCAGGAGCGCTGACATGTTCCCCATCATTCCCTTCGTGGTCGGTATCGCGACCGGCGTGGTCACCAGCCGGCTGCTGCGCGGCGACAAGACCCAGCAGGGCCTGGAGAAGGCCCAGGACAGCCTGCGCGAGGCCACGGTTTCCAGCCTGGAGGCCATCGAGAGCGCTTCGGCGCGGGCCCGCGCCAAGCTGGCGGGCAAGGAAGGCAAGGGCGCCGAGCCGACCGTCCCGGCCAACGAGCCGATGCCGCCGGAAGAAGAGGGGCCGAGCGGCGCGCCCGAGGCCGCGACCCCCGGCAGCGTTCCGCCCGGCGTCAGCCCGAGCGCCGAGCCCGGCGGCGCGGAGCAGCCGCCGGCCTATGCGCCCGCCGCGGTCAACCCGCCGCTGGATTACGTGAAGGACGACAAGGACGAACTCCCGTGAGATTCGCGCCCTCCGGCCGCGACCAGGGGGCGGGCCTTTCGTCTGCCCCGTGGTCCTGCGTCGGCGGCGCCGCGGAGACGGGGGAAAGCCCTAGGGCGGGGGGCTGGTTCACCGGTTTGGAGACGCTGCACCGGGTGTCCGGGCGGGTGCGCTACCGTTACCGCTGCCGGCCCGGCGCGCCGCAGGACCGGCACAGCATCGAGCGCGAGGTGGGCTGCCTGGCGGGCGTGCGGCGGGTCCGGGCCAACCCGCCGATCCGCTCCCTGGTGGTGGAGTTCGCGCCGCAGCGCACCGATGCCGACGCCCTGGCCGGGGCGATCCGCGCGCTGTCGCCACCCGGCCTACCGCCCGCTGCGGAGCACGACGAAAACTCCCGCCTCGGCGTGGCGGTACTGAGCGGCGCCGTCCTGTTCGCCTCCCGCGGCCTGGAGCGGCCCCTGCAGGCGCCGGCCGCCGTCTGCGCTTCGCTGCCGCTGCTCGGCGAGGCGCTCGCCGACCTCTTCGCCAGGGGCATCACCTCCCACGTGCTGGAGGCTCTGGCCGTGGGCATCTCCATCGGCCGCGGCGACTTCCTCGCGGCCAACATCACCACCTTCCTGCTGGCCCTCGGCGGGTACCTGGAGGCGTCCATCGAGCGCCGCTCGGACGACATGCTCAAGCACCTGCTGCGGCCCTCGGCGGACCGGGTGTGGGTCGAGCGCCACGGCGCGGAGACGCTGATCGACGCCGCCGCGGTGCGGGTCGGCGACCGGGTGATCGCCGCCACCGGCACGACGATCCCGGTGGACGGCACCGTGCTCGGCGGCGAGGCGCTGGTCAACGAGGCGACCATGACCGGCGAGAGCGTGCCGGTGCGTCGCCGGCGCGGCGACCGGGTGCTCTCCGCCACCCTGGTCGAGGAAGGGCGCCTGCGCATCCATGCCGAGCGGGTCGGGCAGCAGTCCGCCGCGGCGCGGATCGCCGACTTCGTCGGCCAGTCCCTCGCCCTGAAGAGCCGGACCCAGCTCGAGGCCGCGCGTCTGGCCGACCGGCTGGTGCCCCTGGTGCTCGGCCTGGCCGGCACCGTCGGGCTGCTGACCGTCGACGGCCAGCGGGTCGCGGCGGTACTCCAGGCCGACTATTCCTGCGCCCTCAGGCTGGCCACCCCGGTGGCCTTCAAGGCGGCCATGGCCCGCGCCGGGCGCTCGGCGATCCTGATCCGGAGCGCCAAGGCCCTGGAGGAGCTGGCCTGGGTCGACACCCTGGTCTTCGACAAGACCGGCACCCTGACCACCGGCGTGCTGCAGGTGACCGACGCGATCGCCTTCAGCCCCGCCTACAGCGCGGAAGACCTGACCAACCTGGCCGCCTCGCTGGAGGAGCACTACGTTCACCCGATCGCCCGGGCGGTGGTGGAAGCGGCCCGCGGGCTCGGCCATCCCCGCCACTTCGCCCACCGGGCGGTGCAGTTCGTGGTGGCCCACGGGGTCGCCAGCGCGATCGGCGGGCGGCGCATCGTGGTCGGCTCGCGGCACTTCGTCGAGGAAGACGAGGGCATTTCCACCGCCGCCCATGCCGGGACCATCGAGCGCCTGCGCGGGGAGGGCAAGACCCTGCTCTACGTCGGTTTCGGCGGCGAGCTGATCGGCCTGCTGGGGATGACCGAGCGGCTGCGCGACAACGCCGCGGAAACCCTGGCGCGGCTGCGCGGGTTCGGTATCCGGCGCATTCTCATGTTCACCGGCGACCAGCCGGAGCGCGCCCGGGCGCTGGCCGCCGAGCTGGACCTGGACGGCTTCCATGCCGGCCTGCTGCCGGAGCAGAAGGTCGAGCTGCTGCGGGGGATGGTCGCCGCCGGCGACCGCATCGCCTTCGTCGGCGACGGGATGAACGACGCCCCGGCGCTGAGCGGCGCCCAGGTCGGCATCGCCATGCACGGCGGCGCGGACACCGCGCGTCTGGCCGCCGACGTCGCCCTGCTGGAGGACGACCTGGGCCGGGTCGCCGACGCCCTGGCCCTGGCACAGGCCACGCGGCGCCTGATCGAGGGCAACTTCTGGCTGATCGCCAGCCTCAACACCGGCATCCTCGGCGCGGCGGGCCTGGGGCTGCTCGCGCCGGTAGCCGCTTCCCTGCTGCACAACGGCAGCACCCTGGCCATCCTCCTGCGCGCCCTGACCGGGGCCGGCCTGCCGCGTCGGCCCTGAGCCGCGCCCGCGGTCAATGCCCCGGCTGCCACGGCTGGCCGAGGGACACCGGGGCGTACAGGCGGGTGCGCACGCCGTCGCGGGAGAGCAGCACCAGAACCAGGATGGTCGCCACGTAGGGCAGCATCGCCAGCAGGTTGCCGGGGATCGCGAGGCCGATGCCCTGGGCGACCAGGTGGACGATGCTGGCCAGGCCGAACAGCCAGGCGCCGAGCAGCACCCGCGCCACCCGCCAGCTGGCGAAGACCACCAGGGCCAGGGCGATCCAGCCGCGCCCGGCGGTCATGTTCTCCGCCCACATCGGGGTGTAGGCCAGCGACAGGTAGCTGCCGGCCAGGCCGGCCATGGCGCCGCCGAAGAGCACCGCCAGGGTGCGCACCCGCAGCACCGGCAGGCCCATGGCGCTGGCCGCGTCGGGGTTCTCGCCGACCGCCTGGACGATCAGGCCGAGGCGGCTTTTCGCAAGCGTCCAGGCGACCAGGCCGAACAGGGCGAAGGACAGGTAGACCAGCAGGTCCTGGGCGAACAGCGCCCGCCCGAGCAGCGGGATCTGGCCGAGCAGGGGCAGGGCGAGCGGCTCGAAGCCGGCCAGCGGCTTGCCGACCCAGTCGGCGCCGATGAAGGACGACAGGCCGACGCCGAAGATGGTCAGGGCCAGGCCACTGGCCACCTGGTTGGCGTTCAGGCCCAGTGCCACCAGGGCGAACAGCAGCGACAGCAGCATGCCGGCGAGGCAGGCGAGCAGCACGCCGAGCCAGAGGCTGCCGGTGGCGAAGGCGGCCATGAAGCCGATCACCGCGCCGAACAGCATCATGCCCTCCTGGCCCAGGTTGAGCACGCCGCTCTTCTCGCACACCAGCTCGCCGAGGGCGACCAGCAGCAGCGGCGTGCCGGTGCGGATCATGGCGAAGAGGATGTTGGTCAGCAGGTCGAGATCCATGGTGATTCCTCAAAACGCTTTTTCACGTAGGCGCGAATTCGTTGGCGATGAAGGCGCGCCCCATCAGGCCAGCGCCTGGCGGGGCGCGGCGCGTCTGCTCCATTTCAGCCCCAGGCGAGGCCGGTAGAGGACCAGCACGTCGCAGGCCAAGAGGAAGAACAGCACCATGCCCTGGAACAGCTGGGTGATGGACTGCGGCAGGTTGGCCGCCATCTGCGCGTTCTCGCCGCCCAGGTAGAGCAGGGCCATCAGCAGGCTGGCGAAGAGGATGCCGACGGGGTTGAGGCGGCCGAGGAAGGCCACGGTGATCGCCGCGTAGCCGTAGCCGGGGGAGACCTGCGGCACCAACTGGCCGATCGGGCCGGTGACCTCGACGGCTCCGGCCAGTCCGGCCAGCGCGCCGCTCAGGGCGAGGGCGATCCAGATCAGGCGCTTCTCGCGGAAGCCGACGAAGCCGGCGGCGCGCCGGTCGAGGCCGAGCACCCTGACCTGGAAGCCGAGGAAGCTGCGCTGCAGCAGCACCCAGACCGCCACCAGGGCCAGCAGCGCGAAGTACAGCCCGGCGTGCACGCGCAGATCGTCGAACAGCGCCGGCAGGCGGGTCGCCTCGCCGAACAGCGCCGACTCCGGGAAGTTGTAGCCGGCCGGGTCCTTGAGCGGGCCGTGCACGCAGAACAGCAGCAGGTTCAGCGCGATGTAGTTGAGCATGATGCTGGTGAGGATCTCGTTGGCGTTGAACTGCGTGCGCAGCCAGGCGCAGAGCCCGGCCCAGGCGGCGCCGCCGAGGCTGCCCAGGGCGAGCACCAGAGCCAGCGCCCAGTGCGAGTCCCAGTCGATCAGGTTGACCGCCAGGGCGCTGCCGGCCAGGGCGCCGACCAGCAGCTGGCCTTCGGCGCCGATGTTCCAGATGCGTGCCCGGTAGACCACCGCCAGGCCCAGGGCACAGAGCAGGATCGGCAGCGCCTTGACCAGCAGTTCGGAGACGCCGTAGAGGTCGGCCAGCGGGTCGACCAGCAGCACGCGCAGGGTGGCCAGCGGCGGGTGGCCGAGCACGGCGAACAGCAGCGCGCCGCTGGCCAGGGTCAGGGCGCCGGCCAGGAGCGGCGAGAGCCAGAGCATGGTGCGCGACTGCCGGCCGCGGGGTTCGAGGGAAAGCAGCATGGGTCGGTTCCTCAGGCGGCGTGGGGGGCAGGGAGCGCGGCGTCGAAGCGGCCGGCCATCCAGCGGCCGACCTCCGCCGGGGTGCACTCGGCGGTGGCGCGCGCCGGCGACAGGCGCCCGCCGCTCAGGGCGGCGAGGCGGTCGCTGATGCGGAACAGCTCCTCCAGGTCCTCGGAGATCACCAGGATCGCCGCGCCGGCGTCGCGCAGGGCGATCAGGGCGCGGTGGATGGCCGCCGCGGCGCCGACGTCGACGCCCCAGGTCGGGTGGGCGGCGACCAGCAGCTTCGGGTTCTGCAGGATCTCGCGGCCGAGGATGAACTTCTGTAGGTTGCCGCCGGACAGACTGCGCGCCGGGGCGTCGGCGCCAGGGGTCTTCACCGCGAAGCGGCGGATGACCTCCTCGGCGAAGGCGCGCACGCGGCCCTGGCGGACCATCCCCCGCTCGACCAGGCCAGGCCGCTGGAAGGCGGTGAGCAGGCCGTTGTCGCTCAGGCTCAGCTCCGGCACCGCGCCGTGGCCGAGGCGCTCGGCCGGAACGAAGGCCAGGCCGTGCCGGCGCCGCTGGTCCGGCGGCAGATGGCCGACCGGCCGGTCGCCGAAGCGGATGCGCCCGGCGTCCTGCGCCGTCAGACGCTGTTCGCCGGAGAGCAGGGCGAGCAGCTCATCCTGACCGTTGCCGGCGACCCCGGCGATGCCGAGGATCTCGCCGGCGCGCACCTCCAGCCCGATCTCGGCGAGGGACACGCCGAAGGGATCGGCGTTGCGCCAGGACAGCCCGTCCAGCCGCAGGAAGGGCGCGCCGCCCTGCGCCCTGGGATAGTCGGTCTCCAGCCCCTCGGCGTCGCCGACCATCAGCCGCGCCAGCTCCAGATCCGAGCAGTCGGCCGGCACGCAGTGCCCGGAGACCTTGCCCGCGCGCAGCACCGTGGCGCGCTGGCAGAGAGCGCGCACCTCGTTCAGCTTGTGGCTGATGAACAGGATGCTGCAGCCCTCGGCGGCCAGCCGGCGCAGCACCACGAACAGCTCCTCGGCCTCTTGAGGGGTGAGCACCGAGGTCGGTTCGTCGAGGATCAGCAGCCGGATGTCCTGCATCAGGCAGCGGACGATCTCGACCCGCTGGCGCTCGCCGATGGACAGGCCGTGCACCAGCCGCTGCGGCTCCAGGGGCATGCCGTAGCGCTGCGAAACCTCGCGGATCTTCGCCTCCAGCTGGCGGGGCGTGCCGGCGCGGGGGCCGAGGGCCAGGGCGATGTTCTGCGCCACGCTCAGGGTCTCGAACAGGGAGAAGTGCTGGAACACCATGCCGATGCCGCGCGCGCGGGCCTGGGCCGGGTCGTGCATGGTCACGGTCTCGCCCTGCCAGCGGATCTCGCCGGCGTCGGGCTGCACCGCGCCGTAGATGATCTTCATCAGGGTGCTCTTGCCGGCACCGTTCTCGCCGAGCAGGGCGTGGATCTCGCCGGGCTGGATGAGCAGATCGACGCGGTCGTTGGCCAGGCAGCCCGGGTAGCGCTTGGTGATGCCGCGCAGGTGCAGACGGGATGGGGTGGGGGACATGGGAATCTCGATGGAAACGGGCGTCGCCGGACAGAAGCAAAAACCTGGCCAGTCAGTCAGAAAAGCTCGCGGGCCCGGCGCCACGGGCGGCGAGGGGGGCACCGCCGCGTGCCGGGCTGCTCCCCGCTGGTGCGCCGGGTACCGTTCTGGCGCGTGCCGTTGCCCGTTTTTTGTACGAACGTCCGCAGCCGGCGCGGGCTCTGGCTTAGAACGGTTGCTCCCAGGCTTATGCACAAGGTTTTCCCCGTCCGCTGGTGACAACTCCGGGGTGGGAAGCGGGCGTTTCGGACTCGCCCGGCGGCGCTCGGCCTCCCGGATAAGAAGCTGATTTTTCAGTCAGTTATTTTGGGGCCTGAGCGGAATCGGCGAAATCTTGAGCAGTCCGGCGAAAGGCAGCGGCCATCGGCCCTGCAGCCGCTCATCCCGCACTTATCCCCAATCGAATCCACAGAGAATGTGGGCAAGCGTGCCAGCCGGAGCGCCCGTCGCACGGGGCCTGGGCGGGCTTTCGCGGCCGGAATCGCGAGCTGTGCCGATGCCTTCCTGTCAAGAAATTTCTTTAGGAATCAGGCGCTTCCGAAAATCTGGTCAAATAATGCGCAATTCGCTGAAACCCAGGCGCCATGCGGGTTCCAGCGCCGAAAAGGAGACTTATCCCCAGCGAGGTCCACAGAGATTGTGGGCAATCGGGACGCTCATTCCTACTCGTGGGCACGGCCGTTCTATAGGGCTGTCCCGGGATCACTCCAGCCGCTGCAGGTGACTGCGGCCGCGGCTGATATCGGCGAGCAGGCGCTGCAGGGCGGGCAGCTGCGCTTCGGGCAGGGCTAGGGTGAGGCCGGCGCCCTGGCCGTCGAACGTCTCGCTTTCCAGCAGGGCGTCGAATTCGGCCAGGCGTGCCCTGAACAGGGGCAGCTCGGCGAAGCCGCAGTGGCAGGCGCAGCGCAGGCGCGCAACCAGCTCGCGGCGCTCGCCGCCCTGCAGGCACTTGGCCGCGCTGCCGCCGTAGGCACGCGCCAGGCCGCCGGTGCCGAGCTGGATGCCGCCGTACCAGCGGATCACCAGCACCGCCACCCGGTCGCAGTCCTGGCCCTCGATGGCGGCGAGGATCGGCCGCCCGGCGGTGCCGCCGGGCTCGCCGTCGTCGCTGAAGCGGTATTGCCCGCCGATCTTCCAGGCCCAGCAGTTGTGCGAGGCGCCGGCGTCGCTGTGGGCGGCGACGAAGGCCTGCGCCTCGGCCGGGCTGGCGACGGGGGCGGAGAGGGCGAGAAAGCGGCTCTTGCGGATCTCCTCGCGGTGGCTGCAGGGGCCGGCCAGGGTGAAGCTCATGCCGGCTCGGCCTGCGGCGGGGTCAGGCCGCAGCCCTTGAGGATCACGCGGATCAGGGTGTCGGTGGCCTCGTCGAAGTCCTTCTTGGTCAGCCGGGTGCGCCCGGTGAGGCGGCAGATCTGGGTGGCGAAGTCGGCATAGTGCTGGGTGCTGCCCCAGAGCAGGAAGATCAGGTTCACCGGGTCCACCGGGTCCATCTTGCCGGCGGCGATCCAGGCCTCGAACACCGCGGCGCGGCTGCGGAACCAGGCGCGGTAGTCGTCGTTGAAATAGTCGCTCAGGCATTCCCCGCCGCTGATCACTTCCATGGCGAAGATCCGCGAGGCCAGCGGGTGGCGGCGGGAGAATTCCATCTTGGCGCGGATGTAGCGGGCCAGGGCTTCGGCCGGGTCGTCCTCGGCGGTCAGGTTGTTGAAGGTGCCGTCCCACAGATCGAGGATCTGGCTCAGCACCGCCACGTAGAGGCCCAGCTTGTTGCCGAAGTAGTAATGCAGGTTGGCCTTGGGCAGGCCGACCTTCTCGGCGATGCTGTTCATGCTGGTGCCCTTGAAACCGTGGCGGGCGAACTCCTCGATGGCGGCGGCGAGGATCGCTTCCTCGTTCTTCTGCCGGATGCGACCGGCGGGCTTGTCGGGATGGGTGTGATGGGCGGGGATCTCGAACTTCATGGGGGTTCCGGATGACAGAGGCGGCGCTGCCGCTCTGATAGCGCAAAAGCGGTGGGGGAGACAAGCGGAGTGTGAAGATCGCCCTTGTAACGGCGCCACGATCATCCAAGCTTGAGGTAAAGACCTTTCGCAGGGCACGGCCTCATGAGAAGAGCCACGTTCCGCCGCGTCCTCGCCATGTTGCTGATCGGCCTGCTGACCGCCGCCGCCGGCGGCTGGGGCACGCTGGCCCTGGTTTTCGCCGGGCCGGCCCCCTTCGGGTTGCGCTACGGCCTGGCCGGGGCCTTTGCCCTCGCCACCCTGGCGACCCTGGTCGCCCTCGGCTTCCATCGCTGGCGGCGGCGGGCGCTGGGGGGCTATCTGGTGCTGTTCGCCGGGTTGCTGGTCTGGTGGCAAAGCCTTGAGCCTTCCAACCGGCGCGACTGGCAGGAGGACGTGGCGGTGCTGCCCTACGCCACCATCGACGGCGATCAGGTCACGGTGCACAACATCCGCAATTTCGCCTACCGCAGCGAGACCGACTACACGCCGGGTTACTACGACAAGCGCTTCGACCTGCGCCAGCTGGAAGGGGTGGACCTGGTCGCCTCCTACTGGATGGGACCGGCCATCGCCCACGTGTTCCTCAGCTTTGCCTTCGCTGGCGGCGATCACCTGGCCGTGTCCATCGAGACGCGCAAGGAGAAGGGCGAGGGCTATTCCAACCTGCGCGGGCTCTTCCGCCAGTACGAGCTCTATTACGTGGTGGCCGACGAGCGCGACGTGATCCGTGTCCGCACCAATTACCGGCGCAATCCGCCGGAAGAGGTCTACCTGTACCGGATTCGCGCACCCATCGAGAACGGCCGCCGGCTGTTCCTCGAATACCTGCACGAGATCAACGCGCTGTACGCCAGGCCGCAGTTCTACAACGCCCTGACCAGCAATTGCACGACCAGCATCTGGATGAATTCGCGGGTGAATCCGGACCATCTGCCCCTCGATTGGCGGCTACTGGTCAGCGGCTACGTACCGCAGTTCCTCTACGAGCACGGGCGGCTGGACGACCACGGCCTGCCGTTCGCCGAACTGCGGCGCCGCGCCCATATCAACGGCCGGGCCCAGGCCGCCGACGGCGCGGAGGATTTCTCCCGACGCATCCGCCAGAGCAGGCGCTCGCGCCCGTCGTCCGTGGCCTCGGATCAGGGGTTGTTCGCGCGTCTGATGCCGAGGGGATAGTCTCATGCGTTATCTTTGATCGTTTTTATATAGCAAAAATGACTTAGAACTTTCTCAAAAAGTATTTGTATCCCTTGTCATTATTCTTAAATCTTAAAGCCGTAGCCTCAAGGCTCCTTCCAAGACGGTCGTTCTGTTTAAACGCGCAGGTACGGTGAAAAAATGAAAACGAAAAATCTGCTCCTCGCTATTTGCCTGGGTCTTCCCTTCAGCCATGCCTTCGCTGCTCAGGCGGATGTGGCTGCAATCCAACAGCGTGCCGAACAGGGCGATGCCGAAGCCCAGAGCAATCTGGGGGTCATGTACAGAAGCGGTAACGGTTTGACCCAGGACCACGCGCAAGCCCTGAACTGGAACCAGAAGGCTGCCGAGCAGGGCAACGCCCAGGCCCATTTCCAGCTCGCGCGCATGCACAGCAACGGCGAAGGCGTGCCCCAGGACCACAAGAAGGCCCTGGAGTACTACCGCCAGGCCGCGGAAAAGGGCAATACCAACGCCATGTTCTACCTAGGCCACATGTACCAGTTCGGTAACGGCGTGAAGCGCGATCCGAAAGAAGCCGTGTCCTGGTACCGCAAGGCCGCCGACAAGGGCGACGCCAACGCACAGTTCAACCTCGGCGCCATGTACAGCCAGGGCGAAGGCGTGAAGCGCGATTACTCCCAGTCCTACATGTGGCTGTCGGCCGCCGTGGCCAACGGCTTTTCCGCACCGGCCGGCCTCAAACACCGCGACTCCATCGCCAAGAAGCTGTCCGCCACGCAACTGTCGCAGGCCGAGAGCCAGGCTGCCAGCTACGTCGCGCAGCACAAGGCGAGCAAGTGATCCGTCCGTTCCGGCCTTTCCGGCAGGTGGGGTTCCCTGCCGGGAAGGCCGGTTTCCGGAGTAGTATTGCGGGGGTCAGAAACGGCTGCTTGATCCGGTTTCGTCCTTCGTTGGCGTCGCGTCGGCCCTGGAGCTGGGAAGAGGCGTCGTCGCTCGTGTGGATCGATACTGCGGGCGCGAAGGCGAGTTGGCTTGGTCGATCGGGTCGTGCTGGAGCCTCGACTCCGCCATGCAGGAGCATGGTTCTTAAAAATCGCAGTAATTGGGATAAAAAATGAAGAAGTGGATCGCTCTGTTCATGGCCGGTTTTTCCTGCCTGTTGGTCGCTGCCGAAAAAAACACCGATGCCGAAACCAATCAGCAACCAGCGGCACCCAAAGTCGAGGAATACAACTATTCGATGCACCTGGACATCGCCAGGGTCATCAGCCACAGCGAAGTACCCAACGTCTGCGCCGTGGTTCCGGTGCAAATGACCTACGAAGACCATCAGGGCAAGCGCCACACCCTCGAGTACGAGGTCATGGGCAACGGTTGCGGTAGCAACAACTGACCTGTAGCCGGGCTGCCCGGAGCAGGCAGCCCGGTTTTCCCCCGAAGCGACGCCGCTCGCTTCCTGCCTCCCTTCTTCTTCTCCCTCTCCGCAGCACGCGCCATAGCCTCCAGCGTCCGCGAGTCCCAGGCCGGACCGTCTACACTCTCCAGACAGTGACACGAGCCCGTCCCGAGCGATAACTGGGCCGTCGTACAACGAACCGGAGCAGCGCACAGGGAGAGTGGTGCATGCACCTTCGCTATCGACTTGCCGTGGTCGCCCTGGGGCTGGCGTTGGTTGCCCTGTCGCCGCCGGCCGCCGCCGAGGACGGGCTGCGACCGGCCAACAGCCTCGGGCGGCCGAAGGTTTGCGTGGTGCTTTCCGGTGGCGGGGCGCGGGGCGCGGCGCATGTCGGCGTGCTCAAGGTTCTGGAGGAGTATCGCGTGCCGGTGGACTGCATCGCCGGTACCAGCATGGGTTCCCTGGTCGGCGCCGCCTATGCGACCGGCACCACGGTCCCGGAGATGGAGCAGATCATCCGCGGCATCTCCACCGAGCTGCTGTTCAAGGAGAACCCGCCGCGTCGGGAGCGCGCCATGCGCCGCAAGCAGGACGACTACCTGCCCCTGTTCAGCCCCGAGATCGGTCTGGAAGGCGGCAAGCTGGAGTTCCTCAAGGGCCTGGTCTCCGGCGTACAGCTGGAGACCGTGCTGCGCCGGCTGTCCAAGGCCAAGGGCGAATACCAGTTCGACCAGCTGCCGATCCCCTTCCGTGCGGTGGCCACCGATCTGGTCACCGGCAAGGCCGTGGTATTCCGCGAGGGCGAACTGGCCAACGTGATGCGTGCCAGCATGTCGGTGCCCGGCGCGGTGGCGCCGGCGGAGTTCGAGGGGATGCTGCTGGTCGACGGCATGCTCACCAGCAACCTGCCGGTGCAGGCCGCCCGGGAGATGGGGGCGGACGTCATCATCGCGGTCAACGTCGGCACGCCGCTGCTGAAGCGCAACGAGTTGAGCGGCATCTTCGGTGTGACCGAGCAGATGATCAGCATCCTCGCCGAGCAGAACGTGCAGGCTTCGCTGGCTCAGCTCAAGTCGACCGACATCCTCATCTCGCCGGAGCTGGGCGCTTTCTCCACGGCTGATTTCGACCATCTGCCGAAGATCGCCCCGCTGGGCGAGACCGCGGCGCGCAAGCTGGGCGACCGCCTCAAGCGCCTGTCCATTCCGGAGAAGGAATACGCCGCATTGCGCGAGCGCCAGCGGATCGTGGTGGTTCCCGATCAGCGCCCGGTGGACGAGATCCACTTCGAGGACCTGCAGCGGGTCAACCCGGACACGGCGCGGGCGAGCCTGAAGACCAGGCCGCATCAGCCCATCGACCAGCAGACCCTGGACGAGGACATGCGCCGCCTGTACGGCATCGGCGATTTCGAGCACGTGAACTACCGCTTCCTCGAGGAGCCGGGGCGGCGGGTGCTGGCGGTGGATGCCGTGGAGAAATCCTGGGGGCCGAACTATCTGCGCTTCGGCCTCGGGCTGACCAGCGACTTCTCCGGCGATGCCTTTTTCAACCTGCTGGGCAGCTACCGTAGGACCTGGCTCAACTCCCTCGGTGCGGAGTGGCGCACCGACGTGCAGCTCGGGCGCACCAGCAGCCTGAACAGCGAGTTCTACCAGCCCCTCGAGGCCGAAGGGACCTACTTCGTCGCCCCGCGGCTAACTTTCGAACGGCGTACTTCGGACCTTTACCGGGACGACGACCGGGTCGCCACCTACCAGCTGACCTCGGCACAGCTCGGCCTGGATCTGGGGCGGCAGCTCTCCCGCTACGGCGAGCTGCGCTTCGGCATCCTCGGTGGCCAGCTCAAGCCCAAGCTGGACACCGGCCCGGAATTCCTCTCGCCGGGGCCGTCGCAGATCGCGCAACGGGGATTCGCCACCCGGCTGGTGCTCGATCAGCTCGACAGCGTGGACTTCCCGCGTTCGGGGTGGCGTGCGGGGCTACGGTTGTACGACTCTATCAGCGGGCTCGGCGCGGACGACGCCTACACCAAGTGGGACGCGGACGGCACCGGGGCGATTTCCTTCGGCGAGCACAGCCTGAACCTCTCCTTCAAGGTCGGCGGCCGGATCGGCGGCGACCCGCTGCCGCGTTACGACCAGTTCCAGTGGGGCGGTTTCCTGCAGCAGTCCGGCTACGCCACCGGCCAGCTGCTCGGGCAGAAGCTGGAGTTCGCCCGCCTGATGTACTACCACCGCATCCTGCGCGGCAGTCTTCTGCAGGGAGCCTACAGTGGCTTTTCCCTGGAACTCGGGCGCATGCGCGAGCCGCTGGTGCCGGACAATTCGGAGGACTGGCTGACCTCGGCGAGCATCTTCGTCGCCACCGACACCCCGATCGGGCCCATGTACCTGGGCTACGGGCATGCCAAGGGCGGCAACAACAGTTTGTATTTCTATCTGGGTAGGCCGTATTAGGTCGTCGGAGGCCTTGGTAATGCAGATCGGCACCGGCCCACCAGCACGGCACGATGCCGACGGCGACCAGGTTGCGGATGGCCGCCAATTCGACGCAGCACGGTCAGGCGGTCATGACGGCGCACGCCTCGACTTTCCGTCTTAGGGAGTGACCTGATAGCCGCGCTGCTGCATGCAGTCGATGTAGGCGGAAGAGGCGGCGCCAGCGTTCTGATCGGCATTCCGGCGCTCCTGACGGCGCTCCTGGCGTTGCCGGGAGCCGCTCACCGCTGCGCCGGCCACCGCCCCCTGTTTGGCCCGGTCCTGGCGGTATTCCTGTTGGACGTCCTCGTCGATACGGTCGTACACCTCCTCGTGCTGACGCGCCCGTGCATTGGCGGCGGCTGCACCGGCCGCCGCCCCGGTCGCGGCGCCACGGGCACGTTCGCCGGGTTGCGAGGCGGGGCCGGTGCTGCCCGTGCTGCCGGCCTGCGCCTGGCAGGCACCGATGTCCTGCTGGATGGTCTGGGGAGACTGCCCCTGTAGCGGCGTCACCGTTTCGGCGGTGGCGGAGAGGCATACCATCGAGAAGAGCGTTGCGAGGCAAAGGGCGGGGGATTTCTTCATGGCAGGCACCACTTCGGTATGGGAGGGCCTCGGCGAGGCCAGTTCCAGAGTGGGGAAGCATCGTCCAGAGATGCGCTCCCCATGCTTCGACGGCAGGCGGCACCAGACCCCGGCGCCGGCGATCTGCGCAGCCTGCGCTTCGTCACTGCGGCGGCTGCACCGGCATATAGGTCGGCCCGGAGGCGCCATAGGCCTGCATGTAATAGGTCTGTCCGCAGCGGTAGTAGGTGGTGCCCTGAACGTTCAGCACCTCCGGTGCGCAGGGCAGGCCGGCGGGTGCTGCCGAGGTAGGCGCCGCCGGGGCTGGCGTGTAGACCACCGTGGTGTCGGATTGGGCGGGTGCGCTTTCCGAGGCGGCGGAGGTGACGACCGAGCCGACCACTGCCCCGCCGATGAAACCCAGCGCTGCAGATCCGCCATCCCAATCGTCGTCATCATCATCATGGTAATCGGGGTAATAGGCCGGCGGCGGATAGTAGGCGGCGCCATTGGCATAATTGGCCTGGCGCGCCGTCGCCGCCTGCTGCCGCGTCTGCACGTTCCGGTTCGAGGCCTGCTGCCGTTGTGCCTGATTGGCGGCGCTGGCGCTCTGACGCGTTGCCTGATTGGATGCGGCGGCGCTTTGCCGGGCCGCCTGGTTGGCCGAGGCGGCACTCTGTCTCGAAGCCTGTCGGGCCTCCTGGCTGGCCGAGGCGGCGCTCTGTCTCGAAGTCTGGCGGGCCGCCTGGTTGGCCGAGGCGGCGCTCTGTCTCGAAGTCTGCCGGGCCGCCTGGTTGGCCGACGCCGCGCTCTGCCGCGAAGTCTGCATAGCCTGCCGATTGGCGGACAGGTTGCCGGCAGCCTGTGTGCGCGAGGCGCCTGCCGCGGTAGCGCCCCGGGCACGCCCTCCGGCGGAAAAACTGCCGGCGGCAGCGGGGCCCTGGCGTGAGAAGCTTCTGCCGGCCGCCGCGCCTCCTCCGCGAGCGCCGCCACCGGAGAACCGGGCGCCGAATGCGTCACCATCCGGCATCATCCAGCCTCCCAACAGCAGTACCGAGAGCGCCAGCATGGAAAGGGTGCCGGTCGGTTTCCTGGCAGTCATGGCTTGGCTCCTTGATTCGCGCGCTCGCCCGATGGCGGGCTGCTCGCGGCAGGCAGCAGCTGAACGGCGAACAGGATCCGCTTCGCGTCGTCGGCTGGTTTGAACTTGAAGGCTTTCTTGCCGAAACGCGGCGACAGGTCCCAGTCGGAAAAGTCGGCGCGAAATTGCGGCTGGCCTTCGGCCGTGGGGTAGTTCATCACGATGCGCAGCGGCAGCGGCTGCTTGTCGTCCGCGATCCATACCTGGAAGTCCACGTTCGCGGTGCGCGCGGCGATGTGATGCGCTGGCTCGCCCAGGATATCCGTGTGCTCGACGTAGTCGATGCTGCGCACGCGGCGCTGCAGCTCGTCGGCGGACTTCGCCATCAGCAGGGGGGCGAGCGGCAGGCGCATCTGCAGATCGCGGACGAAATGCACCACTGTGGCATCGATGTCGCCGGGTTGAGGAGCCTGGGCATACACCTTCGCTGCATCGTCGGAGATGGTGATGAACCGGCCGTCGAAAAGCATCGAGTTATGGTCGCCGTCGCTGGAGGTCGCCACGATACGAATGCGGTCCGGCCGCTGGACCGCGAGCTCCCGAGTTTCGCCGAACTCGATCTTCTGGCCGTCGTCCTGCACCACGTCATAGGCGATGCGCAGCGAGGCGCTGAAGCGGTCCGTCTTCCCCAGGAATCTGGCCATCTCCATCAGGCGGTCGCGGGCGAAGCGCTGGGACTCGGTCGCCGGAGCTTCGGGCGCAGCGGTCGTCCGGTTCGGGGGGGCCGACAGCTCTTCCGCCCGGACGGCGGACATGGCCATAAGGGATACGGCCAGCAGCAGGCTCGCTCGCAGCATGGTTTCTCTCCGGGTCCGATGCCTCGGTTGCAGGGATCGCGCTACTCCGGCCAGGACGGCAGCGATGACGCCCGAGCCGGCAGGCCCCGGGCTCCCGGCCTCGTCATGGGGTCAAGCCTAGCAGCGTCTGCGGAGCCGGCCATAATCCAGAGGGAGAGCCCGACTTTCGGTCCGTCGGCCAGCGTGCCGGCAACCACCGAGCGCTCTGCGAAGCTTTGCTTTCATTTCCCTATCAGGAGTCCGCTACCCAGGCCGCCGGCCTGACCGGAGGAGGGCGATGCCCACGTTCACCTACTACCTGACCCTGGCGCTGCTCATCGGCATGCCCTGTGCCATGGAGATCGGCCGGCGCGTCGCCCTGGCCCGCGGCGAGGACTTGGCCAAGGAGTCCGAGCCGGGGGTGAGCGCGCTGGACGCCTCGATCTACGGCCTCTTCGGCCTGCTGCTGGCCTTCATCTTCTCCGGTGCGGCCACGCGCTTCGATCACCGGCGCGAGCTGATCGTCGAGGAAGCCAACGCCATCGGCACCGCCTACCTGCGCGTCGATCTGCTGCCGGCGGACAGCCAGGTCAGCCTGCGTCCGCTGTTTCGCCAGTACGTCGAGTCCCGTCTCGCCACCTATCGCGACATCCGGAGCCTGGAGAGCGCCATGGAAGACTACCGGCACAGCCAGGAGCTGCAACTGCAGATCTGGCGACAGGCGGTGGCAGGGGCCCAGCGCACGGCCAATCCGGCCGTCTACAGCCTGGTGCTGGGGGCGCTCAACGAGATGATCGACATCACCACCACGCGCCTGGCCGCTTCGCGCTTCCACCCGCCCCAGGTGGTCTACCTCATGCTCCTGGCCCTCGGCCTGGCGTCCTCCTTCGTCGCCGGCACGGCCATGGCCCGCAGCAGGACACGGCAGTGGTCGCACATCCTGGTCTTCACCCTGGTCATCTCCTCGGCCGTCTACGTGATTCTCGACATCGAGTTCCCGCGCCTGGGCTTGATCAAGGTCGAGGCGGCCGACCAGTTGCTGGTGGAGCTGCTGGAAAGCATGCGTTAGCGCCGCGGCGCCGGACACGGCCGGCCCTTGGACTATGCTTCGAGTACGCTTCGTCTCCTCGCCGCTGACCGGCGAGCGCATTGCCGGGGCGATGGACCGCCCGGAACACGTCGAGCCAAGGAACGCTCCATGCACCCGAACGCCCCCATCCCGCATCGCCCCGAGAACCCGTTGGACATCCTGATCCACGCCGGGCTGATCGCCATTCTGGCGATCTCCTGCTACCTGGTGTTCAAGCCCTTCCTCAACCTGCTGCTGTGGTCGCTGATCCTCGCCGTGATGCTCTATCCGCTGCACGGCTGGCTGAAGGCCCGCCTGGGCGGCCATGACGGTCTGACGGCCAGCCTGATCGTGGCGCTGTGTCTTCTGGTGCTGCTGGCGCCGACCTACCTGCTGACCGTCTCGCTGATCGATTCGGTACAGCATGCTCTGGAGGCGATTCGGGGCGGCGGGCTGCTGATCCCGCCGCCGCCCGATTCGCTGGCCGACTGGCCACGGCTGCACGCCCTCTGGCAGGAGGCATCCACGGATCTGGCCGGGGTCCTGCGCCGACTGGTCCCCGATTTCCGCCAGTTCTCGCTGGATCTGCTGCGCCGGGTCGCCGGTATCGGAGCCGGCTTCATGATGCTGGTCGGCGCGCTGGTCATCGCCGGCATCATCATGGCCTTCGGCGCCCTCGGCCACCGCAGCGCCCGGCGCATCTCCCGGCGGATCGTCGGGGTGCAGCGGGGCGACCGGATAGTGGCGCTCTGCACCGCCACCATCCGCACCGTGGCCCTGGGCGTGCTCGGCATCGCCTTCATCCAGATGCTGCTGATCGGCGTCGGCTTCGTGCTCAAGGGCATCCCCGGCGCCGGCCTGCTGGCCCTGGTGGTTCTAGTGCTCGGCCTCGCCCAAGTGCCGGCGACCCTGGTCACCCTGCCGGTGATCGCCTACGTCTTCGCCACCGAGGGGGCCAGCGTGACCACCGTGATTTTCGCCGTCTACAGCATCCTCGCCGGGCTGGTGGACAACGTGCTCAAGCCGCTGCTGCTCGGCCGCGGCGTGGACGTGCCGATGCCGGTGGTGCTGATCGGCGCCCTGGGCGGCATGGTGGCCAGCGGCATCATCGGCCTGTTCATCGGGCCGATCGTCCTGGCGGTGGGCTATCGGCTGTTCTGGGAGTGGGTGGATGGGACGGGCAGCGAAGATGCGACCAGGGCAAGCAGCGAGCCGGATGGCCGATAGGTATCGGCGGCCCGCGCGACCTGGCCGGCATGAGAGTCTGGCTGAGCAGTTTCCTGCTGCTGGCGCTCCATGGCCTTGGTGGCTGTGTCCGCCTCGGTCCGGACTTCCAGTCACCCCGGGAAACCTGGATCGAGCGCTGGGACAGTGACATGCTGGCCCGAGGTAGCGTCATGCGCATGCAACCGGACAGTCTCCAGTGGTGGGTACAGTTCGGCGATCCCTTGCTCGACCGGCTGATCGCCCAGGCCGATGCCGGAAATCCGGATCTGCGCATTGCCGGCCTGCGCATTCTGGAAGCACGGGCGCAGCTCGGCATCGCCCGCAGCGGCCTCTATCCGCAACTGCGTCAGATCACTGCCGATGCGCTTTACCTCGATCGCGAGCAATATGGTGGGCGCAATCCACGGGACAGCCATTTCTGGCAGTACCAGGCGGGCTTCGACATCGGCTGGGAACTCGACTTCTGGGGCCGCTACAGCCGTGCGATCGAGTCCGCCGACGCCACCTACTTCGCCAGTCAGGCCGATTACCAGAACGTGCTGGTGCTGTTGCGGGCTCAAGTTGCGCAGACCTATTTCGCCCTGCGTACCGCCGAGGCCCGCCTGCGCATCGCCCGCGACAACGCCGCGCGGCAGAAACGCAGCCTCGAGATTACCGAGCGCCTGTTCTTGAGCGGCAACAGCGACGAACTCGACCTGCAGCAGGCCAAGACCCAGTATCTCGGTACCTTGAGTACTATCCCGGAGTTCGAGGCGCAGGTACGGCAAACCCGCAATGCCCTCTCTGTGCTGATCGGCGTCCCGCCCGGTGCCTTGCCCGAGCTAGCGGTGCAGACCGGGCTGATTCCCCTAGTCGATCGCGCGCTGCTCGACGATGTGCCGGCCAACCTACTGCTGCGCCGCCCGGACGTGCGTGCCGCCGAGCTGGAGGTGGCCGCGCAGTCGGCCCGGATCGGCGTGGCCGAAACCGATCTTTACCCCTCTCTGAGCCTGCTGGGCCGGATCGGCTGGTCGGCCACCTCGCTGAGCGGCAGCGCCGATACCCTCGAGCTTTTCGCCGGTCCCAGCCTGCTCTGGAACGTCTTCGACCAAGGACGCCTGCGCAACAACGTGCGAATCCAGGATGCCCGCCTGCAGCAACTGATCGAGGCCTACCGCGATCGGGTGCGTCAGGCCGCCCGAGAGGCCGACGATGCCGCTACCGGCCTGGTCAAGGCCCTGGAGCGCGAACAGATCCTACGCGACGCGGCGTCGAGCGCCGAGCGCGCGCTGACCTTGGCCTCGGCTCGCTACCGCGAGGGCTATTCCGACTTTCAGCGCGTGCTGGAGGCGCAACGTGCCCTACTGGCCCAGCAGGACAGCTACCTAGTCACCCGCGATACCGCGGTTAACAGTCTGATCGCCCTGTACAAGGCCCTTGGCGGCGGCTGGTATAGCGAGCGCCCACTGATCGATGCGAGCACCAGCGAACAGATGAAACGACGCACCGACTGGGGCGGCCTGCTGGATGAGGTCAGCGCTCCAGCCGGGGAGGCAGACCGCTATGACTGAAGGACCGGAGACGCCTGCCGCCGCGGCGGCCGAGCCGGGGGCGCCGGCCGATCCCAGCCGCAGTGGGCTGCACTGGAGCATGGCCTTGATCGCGCTCAGTCTGCTCTGGTACCTCTTCGCCGACCGCTACACACCCTACACCCAGCAGGCCCGGGTGGAGGCCTATGTGGTGGCGGTGGCGCCAGAGGTCGCCGGGCGGGTGATCCGGGTCGCAGTACGCAACAACCAGACCGTGGAGGCGGGCCAGCTGCTCTTCGAGCTAGACCCGGAGCCCTACCAGATCGCCGTCGAGCGAGCGCGGGCCGAACTGGAGAGTGTGCGCCGGCAGGTCGGCGCCAGCACCGCCGGCATCGACTCCGCCCTGGCCGCCCTGCGCGCCGCCGAGGCCGGCGAGCTGGAGGCCCGGCAGGATCGCGACCGCCTGGAGCGCCTCTATCGCGAAGACCCGGGCACCATTTCCTTGCGCCGCCTGGAGATCTCCCGAGCCGCCTTCGAGCAGACCTCCAGCCAAGTCGCCGCCGCCCGGGCGGAAGTCCAGCGCGCCCGCGAACAGGAAGGCGGTAGCGGCGAGGACAACGCCAAGCTACGCAGTGCCGCCGCGGCCTTGGAGCAGGCCGAGCGCGACCTGGGCAACACGCGCTTGCGCGCCAGCTCCGCAGGCCTGATCACCGACCTGCGTACCGAGGTCGGCCTGTACGCCGGTACCGGCACCCCGGTGCTGACCCTGATCGCCCTCAACGATCTGTGGATCAACGCGGAAATGACCGAAAACAACCTGGGCCATCTGCAGCCCGGTACGCCCGTGAGAATCGTGCTCGACGCCCATCCCGGGGAGGTGTTCGACGGTTACGTGCGCAGCATCGGCGCCGGCGTCAGCGTCGGCCCGCAAAACCCGCCCGGCAGTCTGCCGACGGTGCAGAACAACCGCGACTGGCTCCGCGCCGCTCAGCGTTTCCCGGTGATCGTCGAGTTTGCTCCGGGCGCGCTGCGCGATCGCGGGAGCCTGCGCATAGGCAGTCAGGCGGAGGTGATGGCCTTCCCGCTCCAGGGCAATCCGCTCAATCCGCTCGGCCGCGCCTTCCTGTTCCTGATGAGCTGGCTGTCCTATGCCTATTGAGGCGTCCAGCGCCGATCCCCGGCCCCGGCGGGCCCTGCGTCTGGCATTCGGCAGCGCAGCCTGCCTGGCCGCCAGTTATGGCTTGGCTTTGCCGATTTCCTTCCTCCCGCCGCTGCTGACGCTGCTCCTGCTGGCCGCACGCAATCAGCCGCTGCCTTTGAAGGCCTGCCTTGCTCTGGCCCTGCTGGCGGCCCTCACCACCGGTGGCGGTCTGCTGCTGATCCCGCTGCTGCGCTACTACCCGGCCAGCGGTGTCCTGCTGGTCGCGCTCTGCCTGTTCCTCTGCTTTCACCATGGGCTGTACGGTGGCAATCCCCTGGTGTCGACCTTCCTGATCATCGGCCTGACCCTGGTTTCCGCCACGGGCTCCCGTGACGTCGCCGCCGCCCTGGCGGTCATCGAGGCGCTGGTCATGGGGCTGCTTCTGACCGGCTTCGCCGTGGCCCTGGGGCACGGGGTGTTTCCCGAGCCAGGCGGGCTCGCCGCGCCGCCCGCCAAGCCCTTGCCCACCCCGGAGGAGGCCGCCTGGATCGCCCTGCGCGCCACCCTGGTGGTGATCCCGGCCTTTCTCCTCGCCCTGATCGACCCGGCGAGCTACGTGCCGCTGGTGATGAAGTCGGTGGGGCTTGGCCAGCAGGTGTGCAGCACCAGCGCCCGCGATGCCGGACGCGAGCTGCTCGGCTCGACTCTCCTGGGGGGCTTGCTGGCGATAGTTTTTTGGTGGGCGCTCGGCCTCTTCCCACACCTGTGGATGTTCTGCCTGTGGATGCTACTGTTCATCCTGCTGGTGGCGCGCCGGCTCTATCGAGTGACCGCCACCCGCCAGACGCCGGGCTTCTGGCTGAATACCGCCGCCACCCTGATCATTCTTCTTGGCCAGTCGGTGCAGGACAGCGCCGCCGGCAAGGACGTCTACACGGCTCTCGCCGTGCGCATGGGGTTGTTCGTCGCGGTTGCGCTGTACGCCTGTGCAGCGGTCTACCTGATCGACCGCAGACGCTGGCGCCCGCGCTCCGCGGCCTGAAAGGAGCCCCGTCATGCTGCTCAATCCTGCTGATCGGAATCCCCATCATGCTGGTCTGCCTGCTGTTCCAGGCGGTCTTCGTGGCCATCTGCGTGCGCCGCTATGGCGTTTTTCGTCAGCGCCACGCGTTGCACAGGCCGCTGTCGCAGATCGTCTTGCTCGGCCTGGTGATGTTGCTGGCGTTGCTCGGCAATTTTCTGCAGATGTCCACCTGGGCCGGGGTCTTCGTCCTGCTCGGCGAATTCGTCGATTTTCCCACTGCGCTGTATCACTCGGCGGTCAACTTCGCCACCCTGGGCTATGGCGATATCGTCATGTCCGTGCGTTGGCGCCTGCTCGGCGCGTTGGAGGCGGTCAACGGCATCCTCATGTTCGGCGTTTCTACCGCGATGATGACCGCGGCGCTGACCGATTTGATCAAACAAGGCAGTCTGGGCGAGTCCGAGAAGACCTGAATTATCGCGTTTGTCCGGGGGCTCGCCACTCGGCGAGCCGCCCAGCGTGTCCTGAAGAGCTGCCTGCCGACCCGCAGCGTGTCACCCAGCGAGGCCGGCGAGCGGCGGCTGCGGAGGCTCGTGCCGCGGGCGGATGCCGATGGCGAAATCCGCGTGCCGGTCAGTCGCACGCCCGGACCGGGGCCGGCAGCGAGGCCATGTCGATCACGAAGCGATAGCGGACATCGGCGCGCTCCAGGCGCTCGAAGGCCTCGTTGATCTGCTCCATGCGGATCATCTCGCAGTCCGGCAGGATGTTCTTCTTCGCGCAGAAGTCGAGCATTTCCTGGGTTTCGCGGATGCCGCCGATCAGCGAGCCGGCGACCCGGCGGCGGCCGAGCAGCAGCGGCACGGTGGAGGGCTCGGCCAGCGGGCCGACCTGGCCGACCAGCACCAGGGTGCCGTCCACCTTCAGCAGCGGCAGATAGGGATTGATGTCGTGCTTGACCGGCACCGTGTCGATGATCAGGTCGAACGTGGCGGCGGCCCGGCTCATGGCATCGCCATCCGTCGAGACCAGCAGGCGGTCCGCGCCCAGGTGCAGGGCGTCGGCCTCCTTGTCCCGGCTGCGGCTCAGCACGGTCACGTCCGCTCCCAGGGCCACGGCGAGCTTCACCGCCATATGCCCGAGCCCGCCGAGCCCGATCACGCCGACCCGGCTGCCCGGGCCGGCGTTCCAGGTGCGCAGCGGCGAGTAGGTGGTGATCCCGGCGCACAGCAGCGGCGCAGTGCGGGACAGGTCCAGCCCTTCCGGCACCCGCAGGACGAACTCCTCGCGGACCACGATGTGCTTGGCGTAGCCGCCGAAGTTGTTCTCTCCGCTGATGCGGTCGGGGGCGTTGTAGGTGTCGCCCCGGCCGTCGAGGCAGAACTGCTCCTCCCCCGCGTGGCAGTGCCGGCATTCCTGGCAACTGTCGACCAGACAGCCCACGGCGACGCTGTCGCCGACCCGGTAGCGGGTGACCCCGCTGCCGATGCCGATCACCCGACCGACGATCTCGTGTCCCGGCACGGCGGGGAAGACGGTCCAGTTCCAGTCGTTGCGGACCGTGTGCAGGTCGGAGTGGCAGACGCCGCAGTAGAGGATCTCGATGGCCACGTCGTTGGGCCGCAGCTGGCGACGCCGGAACTCGAAGGGCGCCAGCGGGGCGCCCGCGCTTATGGCCGCGTATCCGATGGTGAACATGATCGGTTCTCCTGTTGCAATCAAAGGCGAGAGGCGCCCGGAACCGGCCGGGCGCGCGTCATTCGAGGGGGAGGGCGGCCGGCGCTCAGGGGCTGTCGGGGGCGCCGTCCGCGGGTTCGCTCAGCGTTCTGCGGGAAAACAGGCCCCGGGCGATCGCTTCGAACAGCTCCTCCCGGCTGACGCCGCTTTCCAGGGCCTTGTCCAGCTGCAGCGGCAGCTCGCCGGTGCGACGCAGGGCGACCAGGTTCGCCACGCTGGCGAGGCAGTGCTCGCGCGGGGAGAGTCCGGGCCATTCCCGGACGTTGCCGGTCGCCGGGACCGGGGACGGATCGCTAGAGCAGTCGCAGGCAGTAGAGATGGGGTCGGACATGCGCGCTCTCCGTATCGCCGGTCGTATCGTTTTCGTGGTGGCGCCGGCGCTCCCGGCTCGGCGCCCCCGCTCAATGCCGCAGGGCGAGCCGGGATGCCGGAGCCGGACCTGGCGGTATGGTACGAGCCGCACATCGATCGATTAAGGGCATGGGTACGCATGCTCCTATGAGCTGGGCTCATGAATGCCTCCGGCCGGTCGGGACGATTTCCAGCACCTGGCCCAGCGGGCATCGTGCCGGGGCAATCGAATGTGCCTATGCCTCCCGTCCTCGTCGCTTGGGGACTGGATGCGTGATGGGGATGGCATAATCCGGGGCCCTTTCATGCGTGGAGCCGATGAATGGCCCGGGAAAACTACAGCGATCTGCTCGCCTTCATGGCCGTCGCCCGCGAACGGAGCTTCACCCGCGCCGCCGACCAGCTGGGCATCTCCCAGTCGGCGCTCAGCCATATCATCCGCAACCTGGAGGCCCGGCTCGGGCTCCGGCTGCTGACCCGCACCACCCGCAGCGTCTCGCCCACGGAGGCGGGGGAACGGCTGCTGCGCAACGTGGCTCCCCGCTTCGAGGAGATCGACAGCGAGCTGGCCGCACTCCGGGAGCTGCGGGACAAGCCGTCCGGGACCATCCGCATCACCGCCACCGATCAGGCGATTGATACCATCCTCTGGCCGAAGCTCTCGAAGATCCTTCCCGACTACCCGGACCTGAAGATCGAATTCAGCAGCGATTACGGCCTGTCGGACATCGTCGCCGACCGCTTCGACATGGGTGTGCGGCTGGGAGATCAAGTGGCCAAGGACATGATCGCCGTGCGCATCGCCCCCGACATGCGCATGACCATCGTCGGCTCTCCCGCCTACCTGGCCGGGCGGCCGCTGCCGACGACTCCCCAGGACCTCACCCGGCATACCTGCCTCAACCTGAGGCTGCCGACCCGGGGCGGCCTGTATGCGTGGGAGTTGCAGAAGGACGGGCGGGAGTATCAGGTGCGGGTCGAGGGGCAGGTGACCTTCAACGGCATCTACCCGATTCTCGACGCCGCCCTGGCGGGATTCGGCCTGGCGTACATCCCCGAGGAGCTGGTGCAGCCGCACGTCGCAGCCGGGCGCCTGCTGTACGTCCTGCAGGACTGGTTCCCGACGTTCCCGGGCCTGCACATCTTCTACCCGAGCCGACGCCAGTCTTCGCGGGCGCTGGCGCTGGTGGTCGACACCCTGCGCTATCGGGGCGAGTAGCGCCGCGCTTCATCGACCGCTTTCCGTCGGGAGCCGGCGCGCCCCCGCCACGCTCATCGGGCCTGCTGCCGTTCTCCGTGCCGATCGCCGCTTTCATCGGAAAGCTCGGGAAGGGAAAAGCACGCCGGAAAATCCGATCTATCCTTCAGACCGTGAAGCGAGCCGGGCAGGGGTTTACGGCTGAAGACCAGCCGATCCGGGGCTTGCGCCAAGGCGCGCGAGTGACCTGCGATCCCCCAGGGAGATCAAGGATATGTCACGAAAACTGCTTTTCTCGCTCCTGCTCGCAGGCCTTGCGCTGCTGGCGACCGGCTGTGCCGGTTCGGGATCGTCCTCGACCGCCGAGAACATCGACCAGGATTCCCGGCAGGCGCTGAAGACGCTCTACTCGACCAATCCGGAGGCCCGGGAGATCGCCAGGCAGGCCAAGGGGATTCTCGTCTTTCCGAAGATCATCAAGGCCGGGCTCATCGTCGGCGGCAGCTACGGCGAGGGTGAGTTGATCGTCGATTCCAAGGTGCAGGGCTATTACAACACCGTGAGCGGCACCTACGGGCTGCAGGCCGGCGCCCAGTCGTACGGCTACGTCTTGTTCCTGATGAACGACAAGGCCTTGGACTATCTGCGCAAAAGCAGTGGCTGGGAAATCGGCGTGGGGCCGTCGGTTACCGTCGTCAATGCCGGGGTCGCGAAAAAGCTGTCGTCCACCACGCTGCGCGACGATGCCTATGCCTTCATCTTCAGTCAGCAGGGCCTGATGGCGGGACTCGGCCTCGAAGGAACCAAGATCACCCCCGTCGAGCGCTGAAACCCGCTCCGCTCGAGGGCTTGCACGCTTCCCTGTCGGGTAGCCGGAAGCGTGCGGCCGATATCGCTTGGGGGCGAGCGAATTCGCGATGCTGCTGTTTTTGCCTCGTCAAATTGGCAGTGCAGACGAGGACTTCACGTCTCGCAGGGAAAGGTTCGACTGGATCGATGCCACACCGGGCAGTTTGCGTAGGCGGTCTCGAACAAAGGTCCCGTAAGCATCGAGGTCTGCGGCCACTATCTGCATCATGTAGTCGCAGTCGCCGGTGACGTTATGGCAGGACAGTATCTCGGGCATGCCGGCCACGAGCCTTTCGAAGAGCAACGGCGTTTCTCCGGCATGGTTGCCCAAGGTCACCTGAACGAACGCCACGACGCCATACCCGAGTTTCTTTCGGCTGAGATTGGCTTGGTAGCCCTCGATGACCCCCTCTGCCTCGAGACGTTTCAGACGACGCCAGCACGGCGTTTCGCTCAGAGCCAGCTTCTCGGACAGCCTGGCATTGGACAACCTGCCATCCGCTTGCAGCGCTCTCAGGATGGCCCGGTCGGTTTCGTCGAGAATGGCATTTGGCGGATTCATTTCATCTTGGTCGCGATATTGAAAGACTCTTGCGAAGAATAAGCCGCTCACCGGAAAGATAGCGGCAAAATTTCCCCTCGATCATGGGAATATTCTTCATCCTTTAGCCTGCTGTCGAGCGCTGTGATGATCGATCCGTCGGACCTTCTTGTTTTCATGGCCGCGCTGGCGGCGGTCTATCTGCTGCCTGGTCCGGACATGGCATTGGTCATCTCCACCTCGGCTTTACGAGGCCCGAAGAGCGGCCTGATGGCTGCCCTCGGACTGGCTCTCTCCAGGACGCTGCATGTCACGCTGTCCGCGCTCGGTCTGGCAGCGCTGTTCCATACCCACCCGATCTTGTTCGATGGCGTGCGCTGGGTGGGCGCGGCGTACTTGATGTGGCTTGCCTGGAAGATACTCAGCCGCGCTGATGGCGACGCAACGGAAATCGCGACGGAAACAGGTGCCGGCTGGGCGGCGATTCAGCGAGGGGTTCTGACCAATCTGCTGAATCCCAAGGCGTTGATGTTTTGCGCGCTTTTGTTGCCCCAGTTCGTTTCGACGCAGCACGACCTCGCAGCGCAGTACCTGATTCTCGGCAGCGTTCTGGTCGGGCTGGGGTTCTTGTTCGATGTGGTCTATGCGCTTGCCGCATCCAGCGTTGCCAAGCGCTTCTCCGGCTCGCGTTCCATCCGGAAGATCTCGACGCTGGCGTTCTCAGGCATCTTCGGCTTTGCCGCCATTCGCCTGGCAATCGGAGGCAGCTAACCAGGGCGGCAACATCGGTCAAAGGCCGCTCTGCAATGCCCTCAGGTCTGGCCGAGCCTTCGACGCTTCGCCGAACAGCCAGCCATCGACTGGAGCCAGGGAGACCCCTGGTTTTCCGCTCCCGCTCAGTCCCCCTCGCGCTTGTCTTGGGGCGCGCCGCTCAGGGTGCCGCCCAGCGTCGGCGGTTCGGCGGGATGGGATGGTGGGGGGGCGGGCTGCTTCTTGGCGCTGGCCTTTTCGGAGAGCCGCTCCACCAGGTAGTAGAACATCGGGATGAAGAACACGGCGATCACCGTCGCCGCCAGCATGCCGCCGATCACCCCGGTACCGATGGAGTGGCGGCTGTTTTCCGAGGCGCCGACGGCGATGGCCAGGGGCACGCAGCCGAGGATGAAGGCCAGCGAGGTCATCACGATGGGGCGCAGGCGCTCCCGGGCCGCGGTCATCGCCGCGTCGAACACGGACATGCCCTGCTCGCGGTTGAGCACGGCGAACTCGAAGATCAGGATGGCGTTCTTCGCCGCCAGGGCCACCAGCATGGTCAGGCCGATCTGGAAGTACACGTCGTTGACCAGGCCGCGCAGGAGGATCGCCAGCAGCGCGCCGAACAGGGCGAAGGGTACCGCCAGCAGCACGCCCAGCGGCAGGGTCCACTTCTCGTACTGGGCGGCGAGGATCAGGAACACCATGACCAGACCGAAGACGAACACCTGGGACGAGGTGCCGCCGCTCTTCTTCGCCTCGAACGCCTCGCCGCTCAGGGCCATGGCGTAGTCGCTGGAGAGGACCTGCCCGGCGACCTGTTCGAGGGCCGCCAGCGCCTGCCCGGAGCTGTAGCCCGGCGCGGCGTTGACGGTGATCTTCACCGCCGGGAAGTTGTTGAAGCGGGTCACCAGGTCCGGGCCGGTGACGTAGCGGCTGGTCACCAGGGCCTTGAGCGGTACCATCTCGCCGGTGCCGTTGCGCACGTAGATCTGCTGCAGGTCCTCGACCTTCAGGCGGTAGGCCGGCTCGGCCTGCAGGATCACCTGCCACAGGCGGCTGAACTTGTTGAACTGGGACACGTATAGCGAGCCGAACATGGTCTGCATGGTGCTGTACACGTCCTCCACCGGTACGCCCAGGGTCACCGCCTTCTCCCGGTCCACGTCGGCCAGCAGCTGACGCGAGGCGGCGTTGAAGGTGGAGGTGATGCCGCCCAGCTCCGGGCGTTTCTTCGCCTCGGCGACGAAGTTGCCGACCACCTCGGCCAACTGGCCGATGCTGGCGTCGCCTTTGCTCTGCACCCACACCTCCATGCCGCCGGTGGTGCCCAGGCCGGGAATCGAGGGCGGGTTGACCGGCAGGACGATGCCTTCCAGCACTTTCGAGAAGGCCCCGGCCGCGGCCCGGATGACCGCCGGGGCGCTCTGCGCGCGGATGCTGTCCGCGTCCTTGTAGCGTTCCTCGAAATCCTTGAAGCCGACGAAGAAGGCGCCGGCGTTGTTCTTGTTCTGGCTGTCCAGCAGGCTGTAGCCGTTGACCACGGCCACGCCCTCGACCGCTTCGTTCCCGATGAAGTAGTCGCTGACCAGCTGGCCCACCTCGCTGGTACGGTCCAGGCTGGCTGCGTCGGGCATGATCACCGCGCCGAGCAGGTAGCCCTGGTCCTCCGGCGGCAGGAAGGCGCCGGGGATGCGCTGCGCCATCAGCACCGTGAGCACCACCATCCCGGCGAACAGCAGCAGCCCGAGCACGAAGCGCTTGATCATGAAGGCCACCGAGCGCGAGTAGCCCTCGGTCATGCGCTCGAAGTTGCGCTCGAACCAGCGGAAGAAGCCGCGCTTCTGGCCGTGGGCGGGCTTGATGAGCAGGGCGGCCAGGGCCGGCGACAGGGTCAGGGCGACCAGGCCGGAGATCACCACGGAAATGGCGATGGTGATGGCGAACTGCTTGTAGAGCTGGCCGGTGATGCCGCCCATGAAGGCCACCGGAACGAACACCGCGCAGAGCACCAGGACGATGGCCACCACCGGGCCGGCCACCTCGTCCATGGCGCGCTTGGCGGCGTCCTTGGGGCTCATCTGGTGGACCTGCATGTTTCGCTCGACGTTCTCGATCACCACGATGGCGTCGTCCACCACGATGCCGATCGCCAGCACCATGCCGAACAGGGTCAGCATGTTGATGGAGAAGCCCATGACGGTCATGCCGATGAAGGTGCCGACGATGGACACCGGCACCGCCAGCACCGGGATCAGGGTGGCGCGCAGGCTCTGCAGGAACACGTAGACCACCACCACCACCAGCACCAGGGCCTCGAAGAAGGTGTGCACCACCTCGCTGATCGAGGCGCGGGTGAAGGCCGTGGTATCCATCACGATCTTGTACTCGATGCCCTCGGGGAAGCTCTTCTTCATCTCCGCCAGGGTCGCGGTGACCGCCTTGGACACGTCCAGGGCGTTGGCGCCGGGCTGCTGGTACACCGACATCAGGGTCGCCGGCTTGCCCTGGTAGGTGCCGCGCAGGGAGTAGTCCTTCTGCCCCAGCTCGGCGCGGCCGACGTCGCGCAGGCGGACGATGGCCGCGCCGCCGCTGGCCGCGCGGATGATGATGTCCTCGAACTCCTCCGGCTGGGTCAGGCGGCCCTTGGTGGTGACCGCGAAGGACTGCTCCACCGCCTCGCCGGTGGGCGACTGGCCGATGCGGCCGACGGCGAACTGCTGGTTCTGGTTGGCCACCGCCTGCTGCACGTCGGTGGCGGTGATGCCGAGCTGGGCCATGCGGTCGGGCTTGAGCCAGATGCGCATGGCGTAGTCCGGGGTGCCGAAGATGCTCGCCTGGTTGGCGCCGGGAATGCGCTTGATCGCGTCGAGCAGGTAGAGGTTGGCGTAGTTGGCGATGTAGGTGCTGTCGTAGCGGTTGTCCGGCGAGTAGACCGCGATCACCATCATGAAGGCCGAGGACTTCTTCTGTACCTGGATGCCCTGGGTCTGCACCGCCGAGGGCAGCTGCGGCAGGGCCAGGTTGACCCGGTTCTGCACGTCCACCTGGGCCAGCGAGGGATCGGTGCCGATCTCGAAGTAGACGTTGAGGGTCATGTTGCCGGTCGCCGAACTGGACGAGTTCATGTAGATCATGTTGTCGGCGCCGTTGACCTGCTGCTCGATGGGCGCGGCCACGTTGTTGGCCACCACCTCGGCGTCGGCGCCGGGGTAGGTGGCGGACACGGTGATCTGCGGCGGGGTGATGTCCGGATACTGGGCGATGGGCAGATTGAGCATCGCCACCGCGCCGGCCAGGGTGATGACGATGGAGATCACCGAGGCGAAGATCGGCCGGTCGATGCAGTAGTGGGAGATGCTCATGGCGGCGGCTCGCTCAGGGTCCGGCCGCGGCGGCGGCGGGCTGCGCCGGCGTGGGCGCCTCGACGATCTTCAGCGGCACGCCGGGCGCGACACGGATCGCCCCGTCCACCACCACCCGCTCGCCGACCTGCAGGCCCTGGGTGATGAACCAGTCGTCGCCGTGCCAGTCGCCCACGTCCACCACGCGCTGCTCGGGTTTGCCCTGCGGGTCGATGACCCACACGTACTGGCTCTTGGCGCCCTGCAGCACGGCCCGCTGCGGCACCAGAATGGCGTTGGGCCGCGCCGCCCCCTGGAGCAGGGCGCGGACGAACTGGCCGGGGCGCATCAGACCGTTCGGGTTGGCCACCACCGCCCGCACCAGGAAGGTGCCGGTCTCCTTGCTGAAGGAGAAGTCGGCGAAGTTCAGCCGGCCGCGCTCGGGCACCATCGAGCCGTCCGCCAGCACCACCTCCACCTCGAACTCGCTGTTGGGCGGGAATTTCAGCCGGCCGGCGGCCATCTCGCTGCGGTACTTCAGCAGCTCGTTCTCGGAGATGCTGAAGTTGACGTAGATCGGGTCCATCTGCGCCACGGAGGTCAGCAGGCCCTCTTCGCCGGGGGTCACGTAGCTGCCTTCCTGCTTCTTGGCGAAGCTGGACAGGCCGGTCAGCGGCGAGACGATGGTGGTGTAGCCGAGGTTCAGCTCGGCGGTGCGCAGCACGCCCTGGGCGCTGAGCACACTGGCGCGGGCCTGCAGCTCGCTGCTGATGGCGTCGTCCAGTTGCTTCTGGCTGATCGCGCCCCGGGCCGCCAGCGGGCGGAAGCGGGTCAGATCGAGCTTGGCCGTCTCCCAGCGCGCCTCCTGCTGGGCCAACTGGCCGCGGGCCGAGAGCAGCTCCGCCTCGAAGGGCTTGCGGTCCATCTGGAACAGGACCTGGCCCTCCTTGACCAGCTCGCCCTCGGTGTACAGGCGTTTTTCCAGGAAGCCGGCGACCCGGGCGCGGATCTCCACCTCGCGGGAGCTCTGGGTCTGGGCGACGAATTCGAAGGTCACCGGGGTGTCCCGGGCCGTCACCGTCATCGCCGTCACCTCGGTGGGAGCGCGCGTCGCCACCTGCTTCTCCTCGCCGCAGCCGGCGAGCAGGGCGAGGCCCAGCAGGGCGAGCCGCCAGCCGACGCGGGTCGGGGCGCGCAGGGAGCCGAACCAGCCGTCCGTGGATTTCATGCTCGGCGCCCCGCTCAGGCCATGATGTTCACGCCGCCGTCCACGTACAGCGTCTCGCCGGACAGGCGACGGGCGTAGGGGGTGGCCAGGTAGGCGCAGGTGAAGCCGACGTCCATGATGTCCACCAGCTCGCCCAGCGGCGCGCGCTGGGCGGCCTGGTTGAGCATCAGGTCGAAGTCCTTGAGGCCGGAGGCGGCGCGGGTCTTCAGCGGGCCGGGGGAGATGGCGTGGACGCGGATGCCCTTGGGCCCCAGCTCGTAGGCCAGGTAGCGACAGCAGGCTTCCAGCGCGGCCTTCACCGGGCCCATCAGGTTGTAGTTGGGCACCACCTTGCTGGCCCCGTAGTAGCTCATGGCGAACAGGCTGCCGCCGTGGCTCATCAGGGGCGCGGCGAGGCGGGCCATGCGCACGAAGGAGTGGCAGGAGATGTCCATGGCCTGGCCGAAGCCCTCGGCCGAGGAGTCGAGCAGCCCGCCCTGCAGGTCCTGCTTGGGCGCCCAGGCGATGGAGTGCACCAGGATGTCCAGGCTGCCCCATTGCTGGCGGATGGCCTCGAACACCGCCTCCAGTTCGTCGGGACGGGTCACGTTCAGCGGCAGGAAGATCGGCGCCTTCAGGGCCTGGGCCAGCGGCTCGACGTAGCCGCGAGTCTTGTCGTCGGCGTAGGTGATGGCCAGCTCGGCGCCCACCTCGGCGAAGGCCCTGGCGCAGCCGTAGGCGATTGAGTGCTCGTTGGCCATGCCGGTGATCAGGGCCTTGGCGCCCTGCAGGATCGGACGGGGATGCTCCGGGCTCATGGGCGTCTCCTCAGGTCGGCGCGAGCGCCTGCCGGGTGTGGCGGGCGATCATCAGTTCTTCGTTGGTGGGGATCACCCAGGCCGAGACCGGGCTGGAGGCCGTGCTGATCCGCGGGCCGCCGCCGGCGTTGGCCGCTTCGTCGAATTCCAGGCCGAGCCAGGCGGCGTCTCGACAGACGCGTTCGCGGATCTCGGGCGCGTGCTCGCCGATGCCGGCGGTGAACACCAGAGCGTCGAGGCCGCCGAGGGCCGCGGCCAGGGAGCCGATCTCGCGGCCGATGCGGTAGACGAACAGGCCCACCGCCAGGGCGGCGCGGGGATCGTCGCTGGCCAGCAGCTCGCGCATGTCGCTGGAGATCCCCGAGACGCCGAGCAGGCCAGACTCCTTGTAGATCAGCCGCTCGATGGCCCGGGCGTCCATCTTCAGCTCGTCCATCAGGTAGAGGATCACCCCCGGATCGAGGTTGCCGCAGCGGGTGCCCATGGGCAGGCCGTCCACCGCGGTGAAGCCCATGGTGCTGGCCATGCTCCTGCCGGCGGCCATGGCGCAGAGGCTGGCCCCGTTGCCCAGGTGGGCCACCACCACCCGACCGTCCGCCGCCTCGGGCGCCACCTGCGGCAGGACGCCGGCGATGTATTCGTAGGACAGTCCGTGGAAGCCGTAGCGCCGCACGCCGCGCCCGGTGATGGCCGCTGGCAGGGCGAACAGCTGCGCCAGTTCCGGCTGCCTGCGGTGGAAGGCGGTGTCGAAGCAGGCCACCTGCGGCAGCTGCGGGGCCCGCTCGGCCACCGCGCGGATCGCCGCCAGGTTGTGTCCCTGGTGCAGGGGTGCGAGGGGCACCAGTTTCTCCAGGCGGGCGAGGATGTCGCCGTCGATCAGCGCCGGCTGGGAGAATTCCGGGCCGCCGTGGACCACCCGGTGACCGATGGCCAGCAGCTGGTAGCGATCGCGAAAACTACGAAGGAACTCAACCAGATGCAGGGCCGCGCGGTCCTGGCCGAGGCGGTCGTCCTCGCTCCAGTGGCGCTCGCCGAGGGTCTGGCCGGCGGTGTCCACGGCGACGAAGTGCGCCGCGCCGTAGAGCCCTTCCACCTGGCCCTTGAAGCGCAGTTCCGGCCCGTCGGGGGCGTCGGCGAAGAGGGAGAACTTGAGGCTGGAGGAGCCGGCGTTGAGGACCAGGATCACCTTTTCCATGGGCTCACCCCACCACCTTGCCGGTGCTCTCGCGCCGGGCCTTGGCCACCAGCGCCGCCACCGCGCAGGAGGCGAGGCGGGTGGTCAGCGAGTCGGCGCGGCTGGTCAGGATGATCGGCACCCGCGCGCCCAGCACGATGCCCGCGGCATCCGCCCCGGCGAGGAAGGACAGGCTCTTGGCGAGCATGTTGCCGGCTTCCAGGTCGGGCACCACCAGCACGTTGGCGCGGCCGGCCACCGGCGAGTCGATCTTCTTGATCTGCGCCGCCTCCAGGCTGATGGCGTTGTCCAGCGCCAGCGGCCCGTCGAGGACGGCGCCGGTGATCTGCCCGCGGTCGGCCATCTTGCACAGGGCGGCCGCCTCGATGGTGGAGGGCACGGCGGGGTTGACCGTCTCCATGGCCGAGAGAACGGCCACCCGCACCTCCTGGTACGACTCGCCGATCTGCAGGGCATGGGCCAGGTCGATGGCGTTCTGGGTGATGTCCATCTTCTCCGCCAGGGTCGGTGCGATGTTCACCGCCGCGTCGGTGATGATCAGGGTTTGTTCGTGGTCCGGCACGTCCATCACGAAGCAGTGGCTGACCCGCCGCGCGGTGCGCAGGCCGGTGTCGCGCTTGACCACCTCGCCCATCAGTTCGTCGGTATGCAGGCTGCCTTTCATCAGCGCCTCGGCCCGCCCTTCGCGCACCAGCTCCACCGCCCGGGCGGCGGAGGCCCTGCTGTAGGGGGCGTCCTCGATGGGCAGGCCGCCGATGTCGAGGCCGTGCTGCTGGGCCAGGGCTTCGATCCGCTCCCGCGGGCCGACCAGGATGGGGGCGATCAGGCCGCTCCTGGCCGCATCCACCACGCCTTCCAGGGAAGCCTGGTCGCAGGGATGGGCCACCGCCGTGGGGGTGGGCGGCAGCGAACGGCAGTAGTCGATCAGCCGGCGATATTTTTCATGCTTGCCCGTGGTCATGGGGACCCTCCGTTTTCTTCGATGAAGCCCGCCGGGGGGCCTGGCGCTTGGGAGCCGGACGGCTGCCCAGCAGACTGCGGATGCGTTCGAGCATGGCGCGCTGCTCGGCGGTCGGCTCGGCCCGCTGCACGCGCTCGTCCTGCATCAGCCGGTCCAGCAGGGTCAGCAGCCGCTCGCGGTCGTCCGGGTCGGCCAGCAGGTCGGGCAGGGTGGCGAGGGCCCGCTCGGGTTCGTAGCGGACGACGATTTCCTGCTCGCCGCGCAGGCGGCGCCACTGTGCCGGGGGCAGCTCGGGCAGCAGCTCGGCGTAGTCCCGGGCGACCTCCTGGCGGGTCGCCAGCAACGACAGGGGCAGATCGCCCTGGCGTGCGAGCAGGGCCATCACCCGGGCGAAGGCCTCGCCGTAACCGCCCTGATCGAGGCTGGCGAGGGTTTCCCGGACGAAGTCCAGCTCCCGCGGCTCGACCTGGGGAGTCGCCTGCGGCTGCGCCTCGGCCTTGGCCGGCAGGTAGAGGGAGTAGAGGCTGCCGTAGATCTGGAAGAACAGCGCCTCGCAACTGGCGTCGCGCAGGGCCCGGTAGCAGTCCAGCGAGGCGCTGAGCAGTTCGGAGCCGTACCGCTCGAGGCGGTAGGGCGTGGCGTCGGACTCGGGCTTCTGGCGCTGAGCCTTGACCGCCTGGGCGGCCGGGCCTAGCCACCAGAGCCAGGGATTGCGGTCGGAGCAGCCCCAGTGCTGTACCCGCAGCGGATGGAACTCGCGCAGCAGGTTGGCGGTGCGCTCGTTGGAGAGGAGCTGCACCAGCGGCTGGGCGAAGAGCTGGTAGGCGCGCTGGTTGAACTCGGAGAGCGCGGCCACCGCCTCGAAGGCCCGCTCGTCTACCCGCTGGAAGCGGTTGAGACGGGGGAGGATCTCCTCCAGCCGGTGCTCGCGGAACTCCACCTCGTAGGTCACCCGGCCGCCGTCGCCCTTGCGCTCGATGATGTGCATGCCGTACAGGCCGGGCGGCAGCACCTCGATGGACTCCAGCACCGAGACGATCTGGGTGTGCTCCTTCTTCGCCACCTTGCCCGAGACGAATATCCCCAGGTGGCCGATCTCCTGGTGCACCAGACCGACGATGACCTGGCCGCGGGCCTTGATCTCCTCGGTGCTGCCGTAGACGTCGGCGACCCAGTTGAAGGCCTGCTGGGGCGGGGTGATGTTGTCGCCCATGGAGGCGAACAGGATGATCGGCGACTTGATCGCCCGCAGGTCGAAGGCCTCGCCGCCGGGACCGCGGGTGTCGCCGCTCCAGAGCCGGTTGCCGACGAAGAGGTTGCGGGTGATCCACTCGATCTCCTCGCGGTTCATCAGGAAGTAGCCGCCCCACCAGCGCTCGAACTCCAGGAAGCGCGGCGGCTCGGTATCGATGTTGGCGAACAGGTTGTAGTACTTGTCCCAGTAGCTGTTGGCCGGATTGAGGTTCTCGAAGTTCTGCACCAGCCAGGCGCCGTCGAAGACGCCGTTGCCCAGGTCGGAGGCGAAGGAGGCGAGCCAGGTGCCGCCGAGCAGCCCGCCGCTGTAGCGCATCGGGTTGTCGCCTTCGCCGGCCTGCCAGGCACCGCCCCAGTAGGACATGGGTGCGCCGTTGATGACCACCGGACCCGTGTCGTCCGGGACCGAGGCGGTCAGCATCATCGCCGCCCAGCCGCCTTGGCAGTTGCCCACCAGCACCGGCTTGGGACTGTCCGGGTGCAGCTCGCGCACCCGGTGCACGAAGCGCTCTTCGGCGACGCACACGTCGAGCAGGGTCTGCCCCGGCTCCGGCTCGCGGTAGAAGATCATGAAGTACACCGGATGCCCGGCGCGCAGGGCTACTCCCACCTGGGAGTCGTCCTTGAAACCGCCGATTCCCGGCCCGTGCCCGGCCCGCGGGTCGAGGATCAGGTAGGGCCGTCGCTTCGGGTCCACCTGCACGCCGGGCGGCGGCACGATGCGCAACAGGGCGTAGTTGACCGGCCGCTCGAAGGTGCGGCCGTCCAGCAGCGTCTCGTAGTCGAAATGCAGGACCGGCGGTTGGCCCTGCTCCAGGTGCTCCAGATAGGCGTTGCCGCGCTGGCGCAGCGTGTCCCAGAAGAGAATGGAGCGCTGGATGACGTCGACGCCGTAGCGGCACCAGTCGCTCCAGAGGTTCCACGGCGCGACGGGCCTGGTGGACAGATCGGCGATTTCCCGGTCGTAGGCATGGCGCACCCGCTCCCGGAAGTTCTCCTGGGCGATGCCCATGCGCTTGTGCAACACCTTCCCGGCCTTGGTGGAAATCTCGTGGCTGCGTGCCAGCCGGGCTGCCAGGTCATCCATGTTTCTGCCCTGCGGTTGGATTTCAGGGGAAGTGTAGGAGCTGACGCGGGATTGCCCGTACCGGTGGTCGGTTGAGACGAGCGTGTCTTCCTCGGATGCCCGTCCGAGGACATGACGCACCGGCCGGCCCGGCTCGGCGGCCGAACGTCGCCGCTGGGCATGGCGCGCCGTGCAGGCTGCGACCGAGTGTCTAGACTCAGCGCAGGCGGAGCTCGTCCCCCCTGCGGCGGACGGGCTCCCAGGACGGCCTTTGACGAGGAGACCTCCAATGTTCGAGCCGGGTCATGTGCATCGCGCAGTCGAGAAGAACGAGTTCAACCCGCAGGGCTTCACCGTCGACGTCTACTATGACGTCCGCGAAGACCCCACGGAGGGCAAGATGCTGCACATGCGCATGGAGGGGGACATCGACGGCAGGCACTTCGCCGACGAGTGCGAGCTGTACCGCGACGTGGCCTACGACTTCATGCGCGCCCTCAACCAGATCGCCGTGCGCAACGGCTTCAACCCCCGCCAGGGTCCGGTGCTGCGCGATCACCGGGAGTACGACGCGATGTACCACGACATCCGCACCAAGCTGGACCTGAAGCCGGGCGAGCCGATCAACTTCGACCATCTCAACTTCTAGGTTGGTAGGTTGGGTCATTTCCCCCGGTCGCTCCCAGCCCTCCTTCCGGGTAGGGAATGCAGGCCAATCGCCAACCAATGTATGGAGAGCGTAAAGGTGGGTCGGCGAGGGTAAAGGCGCTGGATCGGCGGCGAAGGCGTGCGGTGAAATGACCGCTCAAACGTCTTGCATGAGGTGAAAAATGCTCAAGTTTCAACATGTTGCCTTGCTGGCCTGTCTCGCCGCACCGCTGTCGATGGCCGCCGAGCGGGATGCCGGACATCAGGAGGGCGGTCGCCATATGGGCCCGCCGCCGGGTGCGGCCGAGGCTTGCGAAGGCAAGTCGGCGGGCGACAAGGCTTCCCTCTCCGGTCCGGACGGCAAGACCTTCTCCGGCGTCTGCCGCGAAAAGGACGGCAAGCTGGTGCTGGTGCCTGAGCACGGTTCGCGCGAGGGGGGCGAGCACGAGGGCCGTCGCATGGGCCCGCCGCCGGGTGCGGCCAAGGCCTGCGAAGGCAAGGATGAGGGCGACGAGGTTTCCCTGTCCGGTCCGGACGGCAAGAGCCATTCCGCCGTCTGCCGCGAAAAGGACGGCAAGCTGATGGCGATGCCCGAGCGCGACTGATTTCAGCTCAGCCGCCCCATCTCCCCCCTGGGACGGCTCACGGCGGCGAGGCCGGTAGGCCTCGCATTGAAGACCGGCGTTTCGCTGGTCTTCTCTTTTCCTCTACCGATAGCGGCAGGCTTTGCCGATACCGCGCTGGCGTCGTCCGATCGGAAGAGTCTTCTCCGGGCTCCGATCTTTCTCCGGTCGCCGCTCCGAATCGCCTGGATTTCGCACCGCCATCGAGCTTTTTTGCGGCTTTTTTGCTGCATTTTGGTGCGAATTGTGTGCGGACTGTAAGCAATGTATGCGGAACGTAAAGAAACTCGATTTCCGGGACGAGCGTGCCTTGTAATGAAGACCCACCCGCCTTCAACGAGGTAAAAAATGCTGAAGTTTCGTCATATCGCATTGCTGGCCTGTTTCGCCGCACCCATGGCGATGGCCGGAGAGCACGAGCACGGGCATGAAGGAGCCGGTCAGCACATGGGACCGCCGCCGGGCGCGGTCGAGGCCTGTGTCGGCAAGCAGGCGGGCGACAAGGCGACCCTGAACGGTCCCGACGGCAAGAGCCTTACCGGCGTCTGCCACGAGATGGATGGCAAGCTGATGCTGATGCCCGAACACCATCACATGATGCTGCCGCCCGAGGCGGTCAAGGCCTGCGAAGGCAAGGCGGCCGGCGACAAGGTCAGCTTCACCGGCGAGGAAGGCCGGACCCATAACGGCGTCTGTCACGAGCACAACGGCAAGCTGCAGCTCGTGCCTGACACCTACATGGGCGAGCCCGGCGGCCACCACGACTGATCCCCGGCCAGCCGGTCGGCTGGCGTCCCATTACAGAGGCCGTGGCGATGCGGCCTCTGCCCCGTTTTCTCCCGGGATCCTTCCCGTCATCACCTGAACTGATCGATGTCGCGCACCATGGTGTCGATCACGCCCTTGAGGTTCTCCAGGCTGAGCTGCTGGCGGCGGCTCGACAGTTCCTTGCCGTAGCCCTTGCGCACCACCTGCACCACCGGCTGGCCGGTGCTGGCGTCGATCAGTTCGGCCTCGACGAAGAGTTCCGTGTTCTGGTTGCGTTCGCCGATCAGGGTCATGGTGGCGGCGGCGGCGATGGCGATCGGCAGCACCTCGTAGGGCCTAAGCGGTTTGACCCCGGTGGACACGCCGGTGATGGCGGCACGCAGGATCAGGGTCTGCGAGGCGGGTATGGCTTCCTCCTGCGCCGAGGTCAGCGGGCCGACCGTGTAGCGCCGGCTGAATGCCGCCGTGACCTTGTCGGACAGGTATTTCTGCAGGTCGTCCAGGGTCTTGGCGCTGATCTGCTTGGTCGGCTCCGGCGTGGGGTAGAAGCGGATGCTCTTCACCAGCACCTGGCGGTAGTTCTCCGGCCTGAACCCGGGCGCGATCCAGCGCATGACCGGATAGCCGCTGGCGGATTCGGCCCGCTCCAGGCGCGAGTAGTCGGAGAGGAACCCGGAGTACTGCTCGGGCTTGGTGATTTTCGAGGTGCAGCTGCCGAGCAGCAGGGCGGCGAGCACTATCCCGGGGAGGGCGAGGGTGGAACGTTTCATGGGGTTGCTCCTTCGTCTTGGCGAGTCGGTCGATGACGCCATGGGCTGGAACCGCCGGGGCTGGAGGATGGCCGGAGCGGGTGCCCGGGGCAGGCGCCGGAACCGCCTGATTCCCTGGCTCAGAGGCGCGGGCATGTCTCCTGCCCTGACGAAGGTATAGCCGAGATTCGCCGAGCCGGCGCGGGGGAAAGCCGGGGCTTTCCGGGACGCGGCCGTCCGGCTCGGCCATTGCCGTAATGGCGAGGTCGGCGGGGGCGGCCTAAGCTGGCTGAGGCTGCAACGATAATGGAGACGTGAAGCGATGAAGCTCTATTACACCCCCGGTGCCTGTTCCATGGCCGTGCACATCGTCCTCTGCGAGCTGGGGCTGCCCCATGAGCTGGTGAAGGTGGATCTGAAGAGCCACACCACGGAGAGCGGAGACAATTTCAACACCATCAATCCCAAGGGCTATGTGCCGACCCTGCAGTTGAACGACGGGCAACGGCTCACCGAGGTTCCGGCCATTCTCAACTACCTGGCCGAGCACCTGCCCGAAGGCGGCCTGCTGCCCCCGGCCGGCAGCCTCAAGCGCTTCCGCGTCCAGGAGTGGCTGGCCTTCATCGGCAGCGAGCTGCACAAGAGTTTCGGGCCCCTGTTCCGGCCGGACCTCAACGAGGAGTGGAAGGCCGCCCTGCTGGCCAACATCGAGAAGCGTCTGGCTTACCTGGACAATGCCCTCACCGGGCAGGACTACCTGACCGGTTCCCGCTTCAGCGTCGCCGACGCCTACCTGTTTACCATCCTCAACTGGGCCGGGCCGATGCACATCGACCTGTCGCGCTGGCCCTCCCTGCTGGCGTTCCAGAAACGCGTCGCCGCCAGGCCGGCGGTGGAGAAGGCCATGCGCGCCGAGGGCCTGTTGCACTAGGCACTAGACGGGGGCGCGCTGGGGACGGGCTCGTCCGCCGGGGTCAGCCGCAGTATTCCACCCGGTTGCGGCCGAACTCCTTGGCCCGGTACAGGGCGTCGTCGGCTTCGCAGAGCATCTCGTCGAGATCCTTGCTGCCATGGTCGCAGGCGGCCACGCCGAAGCTGGAGGTGCAGCGGATGAGCGCCTCACCGTTCTCGATGAGGATGTCGGCGATGGTCGCGCGCAGCCGCTCGGCGACGTTCAGCGCCTCCGACAGGCGGGTTTCCGGCAGTATCAAGGCGAACTCCTCGCCGCCCAGACGGCCGAGGATGTCGCTCTCGCGCACCAGCGGACGGACGTTGTTGGCCACGGCGATCAGCACCCGATCGCCGACGTAGTGGCCGTGGGTGTCGTTGATCAGCTTGAAGTGATCCAGATCGAACATGATGACCGAGATGGCCCGGCCATGGCGGGAGGCGTGGTGGAAGAGCTGCAGGCCCCGGCTGACGAAGGCCCGCCGGTTGTCCAGGCCGGTCAGCTCGTCGGCGTGGGCCAGGGCTTCGGCGCGCAGCTTGGCGGCGGCCAGCTCTTCCTTGATGCGCTTGCTCTCGGTGATGTCGATGGCGACCTCGACGCGCACCAGGCGGCCGTCCTCCCAGCGCATGGCCCGGTCGCGGCATTCGTACCAGCGCAGGTTGCGGGTGTTCTGGATTTCCCAGACATGGACGCCGGCCGGCTCGCCGTGGGCGTCGACCAGCAGCGGATTGCTGCAGAAACTGCAGGGGCCGGTCTGCCCCGCCTGGAGCAGTTGCCAGCATTTCTTGCCGGCCGGCTCGCCGTACAGGTGGCGCCCATAACGGTTGAGGAACAGCAGCTCGTGGCTCTCCATGTCGGCCACGTATACCAGTGCATCGAGGTTGTTCAGGATCGCTTCGAAGCAGCCGTCATGGGCTTTGGTCATTGCATTGCTTCCGTTCGCGAGCCGTCCGTCATCGAAACGGCCGGCCGGGGCTTTGTCGGTGAGGCGTGACGCTTGTTGTTCGGGGTTGTCCGCGCGCCTGTACTGGCAAGCCATCCATTGCTGTGATGGCGTTTTGATACGCCACTTTATAGACCCGCCGGCGAACTGGAAAGCACCCGCGGGCCAAGGCAAGCCGATTAAAGTATTAATTCAGCAATATCGGCTATTTCCTTGTATATATTGTGGATTTTTGATACGGAGAAGGCACCCGCGCTGCGGCACTGGCAAATGTCGCGCCAGGCGCCGCTCAGGGCCGCCGCGAGGCGATGGTCAGGCCGATCAGCCGCGACACCACCAGGGCGATGTACATCACGCCGGAGAACTCCTCCAGCATCACCAGCGAGCGGGCCATGGGCGTGAGCGGCAAGATGTCGCCCAGCCCGACGCCGGAGAGGGTGGTGAAACTGAGGAACAGCAGCTCCATCCAGGTGCGCGGCGCCTGCGGGGCCAGCTGGGCGCCGAAGCTGCCGGGGTTCAGCATCTGGCAGACCATGAAGAGGTAGGCGAAGGCCCAGGCCAGCAGGGTGAAGGTGGCGCCGGCGGCGAACAGTTCGTCGGTGGTGGCGCGCTGGTCTTCCATCATGTAGGCGATCAGGCTGCCGGCGGCATACAGGTAGAACGAGCCTTCCAGCGCGGCGAGCAGCAGGGCCGGCAGGGGGGCGGGAGCCAGCGCGTTGGCCAGCATGAGGGCGAGGATCAGCGCGGCCAGCACCACGGCGATCCACACCACCGCCGGGCTGCGCCGCACCATGCGCAGCGCCGCGGCCAGCACGACCACGCCGAAGGCGCTGAGCAGCGCGCGTCCCTGATGCAGGTCTTCCAGCAGGGGGTAGAGCAGGATGCCGAGCAGCTGGATCAGCAGCAGCCCGGCGGAGGGGAGGCGGACGAGATGGGAAGTCAGGGGCATGGCGTGAATTCTGCGCTATAGCGGTGGGGGTCGAACTGCGGCGCGGTAATCGGCGCCATCGGGGCGCCAGTGTAAGAAGGCGCGGCCGAGTCGGCCATCGGCCTCTCGGCTATTTATTTATCGATACGCGCGGTCTGGCCCGGCGCAGCCATCGAGCCATGATGCGCGTCGAGGTGAGCAGCGACGAACCCGGATGAGTCCGGGGCGGCGCCTACTGACCGGCGGTCCCGGCTGCGGCGTCCTTCAGAAACGCCTTGGCTTGCACCAGCTCGGGCCGCTCCGTGTCGTGCTGGGCGGCGACTTCCACAAGCTTCGCGTAGTAGTGCCCGGCCTTCTGCCGGTCGCCGGCGCGCTCCGCCGCCTGGGCGGCGCCGTACAGCGTGCCGAAGCGGTTGGGCTCGCGCGCCAGCGAGCGCTCGTACTCGCTCAGGGCCTCGGCCGGGCGGTCGCTGGCGAGCAGCATGTCGCCCAGTAGCTTGCGCGCCGGTACCACATTGCCCGGCGTCACCGGGTGCTTGTCGCTGGCGTCCTCGCTGTCGGCGGCGCCGCGCATCAGGGCCAGCGCTTCTTCGGGTTTCTTCTCGGCCAGGGCGGTCCAGGCGTTCAGCGTGGCGATCTGCACCTCGGTCTGGCCCGCCCAGTAGCGGTCTCCGGCAGCGACGATGTTCTGCTGCAGGGCCTGCAGGCGCTGCAGCGCCTTGCGCGCCGCAGCGATATCGCCGCTGCGCGCCGCGCCCAGCCCGCGGGCGAACACCAGCACGGCCTCGGCCTGGGGGAACCTGTCCCAGGCCAGCTCGGCCGGCGCCAGCTGCAGCCCCGCCGCCTGCTGCCAGTCCTCCCGCTCCACGGCGTAGCGGGCCGGGATGGCGGCGAAGGCGTAGGCTGCCGGCAGGTTTTCCACGTTGACCTTGCGGATCGCCGCCGCCTCCTCGACCAGTTGCCGGGCGGCCTGGTCCTGGGCCTGCTGGAGATGGCCGTAGACCAGATAGTCCATGGCGTGCAGCGCGTCGTAGGTGCCGACGTCCAGGGTGCCGGCCTGCAGTTCGCGCCTGGCCGCCTGGTAGGAGACCTGATTGCTCTTGACCATCTCCGGCCAGAGGCCGAGGCGGGCGAAGATGTGCGAGGGCATGTGCTGGGCGTGGGGCACCGAGGGGGCGATCTCGGCGTAGGCCAGGGCCGCCGGCAGGCCTTTCTCGGCCAGCGGGGCGTAGTCGTAGGTGTGGATCAGGTAGTGCGTCACCCCGGGGTGCTGCGGCAGCCGCCGGTGCAGCGGCTCGAGGATGCTCGCGGCCCTGAGCTGGTTGGCGTAGGTCCCGTCGTTCGGCGGCGCGGTGGCATCCAGCACCAGGGCATAGAGGATCTGCGACTCGTCGTCGTCCGGATAGGTCGCGGCGAGCTTGCCCATGGCCTGTTCCAGGGCCGTCGCGCGGGTGCGGTAGTCGCTGTTGCGCCAGTCGGCGAGGAAGACGCCGAGGGCGTCGATGTAGTCCCGCTCGCGCTGGCTCGGCGCACCGAGCCGCTGGGCTTCGCCGATGGCCGACGCGGCCGCCTCCATGGCCTTGGGATTGGCCGGCCAGCCGAACGGATTGCCCATGGACATGAAGGCGATGCCCCAGTAGGCCATGGCGCAGCCGGGGTCCCGTTGCAGGACCTTGCGGAACGACTCGATGGCTGGGGCGAACCAGAAGGAGTGGAACAGCGCCATCCCCCGGTCGAACTCCTGCTGCGTGCCCTCGCCGCAGGAGATGGGGAAGCTCACCTGGCCCAGGCGTTCCGGCGGGATGGCGTCGTCGGCCCGGGCTCCGGACAGGCAGGCGCCGAGCAGCAACGCCATGCCGAGGCGGATCAGGATCTTCATCGGGTTCCCTCCTCCAGCGGCCGGGGCCATCGGGGCCGCCCCTTTGCTGGGACGGGCGCACTCCCGTTCAGTACAGCACAGCGACCGGCCTCCGCCGCCGGCCCCGACCGGCGACGGGGCGCGTCAGGCAGCGGAAGGCGAGAGTCCCTCCGCCCGCGGCGCGGGCTGCAAGTCGTGCCGGCCTAGCAGCCGGCCGGACGGACCGGCAGGCGCCGCCCGCGGCGACAGGGCGGCGGGGCGCGCCGCACCGGAGGCGGCCGGCACCGCGGGGGCAGCGGGCGACTCGGGCTCGGCGAGCGGGGCCGGCGGGAGCTCCGGCTGCTGCGTCTGGTCGGCGTCCGGATCCGGATCCGGATCCGGCTCCGGCGCCGTGGCGGCGGTTTCCTCCGCGGGCGCGGCCGG